>NZ_DASXHW010000113.1:0-7455 GCF_036488105.1 Mycobacterium sp.
CAAGGCAGCCAAGGCAGCGAAGCAGGAAGAAACCGCCAGCGGCGACGCCGGCACTGACCCGGAAGGGACGGCCGCCATGGCGGACCTCGGCAACCTCACCGACGCGCAGAGGGCCAAGCTCGCGGCCCTGCTCGACCTGCCCGACGAGCAGCTTGACGCCCTCGCGGCGGGTGGCGTTGTGCTCACCCCCGACGAGGTGACCGCGATGGTCGCCCCCGACGCGGAGGACGACGGCGAAGACGGCGCCGAGGACGACGGCGACGACCTCGTCGCGCAGATCGAAGGCATGACGGACGAGCAGCTTGCCGCCCTTGAGGCCGAGTTCAACGCCGAGACCACCGAAGCCGAGGCGCCCGCCTACCGGCCGAACACCGTGCCGGAGGGGGAGCCCGTGGCAGCAGGACTGACCGCTGAGGCCCAGTTCGCGATCGACCTGGCCAACGCGAGGCAGGAAGAGACCGCGCGGGAACTGGCCGTGGTGACGGCGCGGCTGCGCGAGGAGGACTACCAGGCGGAGAAGCGGCGCCTCGCCGACTCCGGGGTGCCTCCCTATATCACCGAACTGGCGCGTCCCCTCTTGGAGGGCGCCGGGCACGCGGTTGAGCTGTCCAACGGCAAGACCGTGGACGCCGGGGCGGTCATGCGCCGGGTCCTCACCGAGTACGCCAGGCAGGCCCGCCTCCTCGACCTCGACGTGGAGCTCGGCTCCCCGATGGACGAGCCGGAAGGCGTCGCCCACGAGCAGGCCGACGCCTCCCGCGAAGACCTGGTGTCCAGGTTCAAGAACGTGACGGGCCTGCGGTGACCCGCTACGTGGTCACCGCGACCACGACGGTCGCCGGGTCCGGCTACACGTCGCCCGCGCGGACGCTGCGCAAGGGCGAAGTGCTTGAGCTGTCCGCCTCCGAGGTGAGCGCGATCAGCGGCTCCAACCTCCGGGCCGTCACCACCAGCACCATGCACGACCAACTTGGTGAGAGTGCGGGGTGCTCGAATGGCAGCTAGCGAGCGGCCCGTGTCATCCCACGGCCTGGGTCTTGGCGCGCTCTCTTTGCCGTCCCCGGCGGCACGCTCTGCACTCCCGGTGGCCGGCCGGGCTGATGTACGTGTTCGCCTCATCCCAGGGAGTCCCGCAGGCGACACAGGACGATTCCAGTTCCCGGGGCCGGCGGTTAGCGACCTGCTCCTTCGCCGTGGCCCAGCGGACGTTTCCCGGCTCGTAGTGCCCGTCGTTGTCAATGCGGTCGAACGTGTAGAGCGGGACACCGCTCGGGTGCCGTCCCTCCGGCTGCGGCCCGATCTCCGCCTCGATGTCGGCGATGAACGTGGCAAGGTCGTGCCAGGGTCCGTGAACACGGATGCCCCTGCCGCCGTAGAGGTGGTAGTTGTGCGCGGCGGGATTCTCGCAGCGCCGGAGCATCCTGTACCAGAGGCGCACCAGGGGGTGCTCCCTCCCGCCCGCGGTAAGTCCGTGCCTGGTAGCGCCGGATTGCCGCCGCGCCTTCTGCTCAGGAGTCATGCGGCTATTCAGGGTGGCTGCACGCGCCCTGCCTTCGGCCGTCCTGGCGGACATCTTCCCAGGCGAGAACTCGCACGCCTTGCCGCACGTTTTGACGCTTCCCCTGAGCAGCCCGGACAGCTTGACCGTGGCCGGCTGCCCGCAGTCGCAACGGCACACGGCGGCACGCCACCCCTTCGGCTTATCAGGCGTGATGCCCACTCGCGTTTCCGGGTCAATCACAACCAGCCTGCCGAATCGCTGGCCGGGCTCCACGAAAAGGTCTGGGCGAGATCCGCTTCTCGACGGCATGACGCAAGCATACCAGCGGCTGGCGTCAGCAATGTTCTAGCAATGGCGACCAGCGAAAAGGGGATGCGCCGATGACTGCGGTCCTGCCGCACCTTAAGACCGGCCCGGCTAACTACCAGGCCGCGGGCCTCATCTTCGGCGGCCAGTTCGTCGAGGCCCACACCCAGACGGCGGGCACCACCGACCTGACCGTCACCCCGTCCATCGCCAACGCGGCGGGCGGCGCGGTGGCTGTCCTCGGCGTCGCCGGCACCGACGCGAACGTGATCAGCACCCAGACCGGGGCCGCGAACTCCTACGGCGAGCCCGCGATCGACATCTCCGTCCTAGGCGACTACGTGGGCGTCTACTACGGCGGCGTCGACATCTGGTGCTGGTTCGGCGGCCAGGCCAAGCCCGGTGAGCTCCTCGTCGTCGGCGCCGCGTCCGGCGTCGGCTGCAACGGCACCGTGATCGGCGCCACCCAGACCCCGTTCGGCGGCTCGACCGGCGCGCAGGCGATCACCGTCGCCTACAACAACATCGTCGCCCGCTGCACCCACCCCGGCGGGGTGTCGTCCGCGATGCTCACGCAGCAGATCGGCGGCACCGGGGCCGCGTCCTACTTCCTGGGCCGGGCCCGGATCTTCTAGAGGGGACTGAGACATGCCCACTGGCGCACGCGGTTACAGCGACGCCCCGCGGATTACCGTCAATGAGCTGCTGAAGGACCCCCTGGTCATTCCCGCGCTCATCCTCGACATCACGCAGAACGAGTTCATCATGGACTCCGTCCTGCGCATGGGCGGCGCCGCCCCCTCGGGCGCGGTGCGGTACAGCGAGTCGACGCCGCTGTACGCCGACGACTTCCCGGAGATCAGGCCGGAGTTCGGCGAGGTCCCGGTCGTGCCCACGTCGATCGGCGTGCCCCGCGTGGTGTTCAGCCATGAGCGCGCGATGGCGATCATGGTGTCCGACGAGATGCGGCGCCGCCAGGCCATCGACCCGGTGACGCGGCAGCTCCTCCAGGTCAAGAACACGATGGTCTACTCGTGGAACACCGCGTTCTACAGCGCCGTCGTCGCCAACGCGAGCATCCAGACGCTTGCCGTCGCGAACCCGTGGGCGTCCGCCTCCGCGACGATCCGGGCCGACATCGCGCAGGCCGTCTACCTGGTCGAGAACGCCAACATCGTCTCCCCGTCCGGCGTGACGCAGTGGCTCGGCTTCGAGGCCGACACGCTCATCATCAACCACGGGACGAAGAACACGCTCCTCCAGTCGAGCACCTTCGCGGCCCCGTACATCGGTGACATCGCGTCGGAGAACTTGCAGTACACCGGCACGCTGCCGAACAAGATCTTCAACCTGGACGTACTGGTCTCGCGTCAGGTGCCTGCGGGCAACGCGATCATCATGCAACGTCATCGCGCAGGTTTCTACGCCGATGAGCTGCCCTTCCAGGCTGGTCCCCTATACCGACATGAACCAACAAAAATCTTCAGAAGTGATACCCAGAGGGCCAGTGCACTAGGGCTCGACCAGCCGTTGGCAATCGCGCTGCTCAGCGGCGTTTAACGAAAACCTAACCGAACACGGATCGTGACATGTCTCCTGCTGTGACTGACACCGACAACGCCCGGCCGCTCACCGAGGACGAGAAGAAGGTACTGCGCGGGCTGATGGCCCGAGAGGGCACCTTCGCGACTCCCGCAACGCGCTCGGGTGAGCCGTACGTCGCGCTGGTCAACCTGTCGGTGCCGCGCCGCGGCAACACCAGGGAAGACCGGGACAGCGACCTCGTCTACGCGGGGGAGACGGTCTACCTGACCGACGCCGAGGCTCAGGCGTTCAACCGGAAGGGCGCCCGCGACGGCCGCCTTGTCGACGTGGTGCGGAAGCTGTCCGGCCCAGACGGGTCGCGCGCGGAACTGCCGCCGCGCGTCGTCCCGAACGGCGCCTTCCTGCCGCCCCGCGCCGTCTCCGGCCGCCTGTTCCGCCCGGCCGCGCCGCCGCCCGGCTCGGACGCGCCCCGGCCCGACCCGGAGGGCAGTTCCAGCGTCCAGGTCATCGAGGACGGCATGGCGCCGGAAACCAGCGGGGCTATGACGCCGGACCCGCAGGAGATGACCGACAACCTGAGCACCGTCGCGGGACCCGACGCTGTCGACCTTCCCCCGACGCGGGCGCGGAGCAGGCGGTAACCGGTGCCTGACGCTGGCGCGACGATCACCCCGGTAGAGGCATCGAAGGTCCGGTGCCCACGCTGCTGGTTCGCCGCGCACTTCCTGCCGGTCGCGGCGCTGACGTTCCGCTGTGCCCGGTGCGAGTGGCTGTTCAAGCTGTCCGCGCCGACGGTGACCGTGCCTGCTGCGAGCCCGGTCAACAACACGGTTTACGCGAACACGTCTGGCACGGTCGTGGCCGCCACGATCACCGTCGCCACCGGCGTGACGGCGATCAACGTCAACGGCAGCGCTACGGGGCAGACGTCGGGAACCGTTTTCATCCCGATTGGCGGCAACATCAGCATCGCGTGGGCGACGACGCAGCCGACGATGGCGTGGGCGCTGCCGACGACGAGCGCGTCCGTGGCTGCGGGCGGGACCGCGCTGCCGTTCACCGCCTTCGGCACCGCGTTCGCGCGGAACCAGGTGCTGATCGTCGACCCGTCCGGCACCTCCGACGTGGTCGAGGTCAACGGCGCGCCGACCGGGACGTCCGTGCCCGTGAACTCGCTGAACAGTGCGCACAACTCCGGCGTATCCGTGACCGTCGCCGCGGTCGCGCCGTACCTGTCCGGCGAGCAGGCCGTACCGCCAACCAGCTACTGAGCGAAGGGGAGGTGATGTCATGACGTTCGGCCGCTACGTGCTGACCGCCAATGTCACCATTCCCTGGCCCGCTACGTGGTCGGAGCTGATCCAGGGCGGCGCGAACATCCCCGTGACAACCCCGGCTGTTCCGGCTACCACGGTCGCCGCGGACAACGCCTCCGGGGTTCCGGTGGCCATCACCGTAACCGGCGCGACAGTGACCGCGGTCTTTGTCAGCGGCACGCAGGCGCTCGCCGCCGCGGGATCGGTGATCGTGCCCTATCCCGGCACGATCAGCCTCACCTACGCGACCGGCACGCCGACGTGGACGTGGAGCGCCGCGGTACTGCCGCAGTCGGGGTCTAGCTCAATGACCGCCCAGGTGTCGGCGACCGCTCCGG
Source organism: Mycobacterium sp. (assembly GCF_036488105.1). Taxonomy (GTDB): domain Bacteria; phylum Actinomycetota; class Actinomycetes; order Mycobacteriales; family Mycobacteriaceae; genus Mycobacterium. The sequence goes on from NZ_DASXHW010000113.1 coordinate 5,007, forward strand.
CTGGAGGGCAGGCGGGGACGATCCCGCAGTTCACCTGGACAGCCGGGACTCCGCTGTGGCTCGACACCGCAGGCCAGCTGTACGCAGCCATCGGCAGCGGCAATCTCCGGGCTTGGATCGACGGCACCGACAACGTGGGCCACGCGGCCCTGGCCAATTTAGGAGGCACCATGAGCCAGCCGACCCCCGCGTTCCCGACGACCGGCAGCGGCAGCACGAACCAGGTACTGAACTCGACCGGGCAGAGCATGGCCGTCACGGTCACCGGCGGCACCGTCACCAACATCTACGTCGGCGCGTCAGGCTCCGGCTCGTCGGTGGCGACCTCAAGCCCCTTCACCGCCACCGTCCTACCGGGCCAGTACATCTCGGTCGCCTACACAGGCACGCCCGCGTGGACCTGGTCGCCGTTCACGCCCGCACTCCCGACGACTGGCACCGCGACGGCCAACCCGACAGGCCAGTACGTCTCGGTTTCGATCACGGGCGGGACGGTGACCGCCGTCCAGTCGCTGCCGCCTGCGGGCGCGCTTCCCGCTGTGACGACCCCGGCGGTCCCCGCGACCACAGTCCCGGTGTCGAACCCGTACACGTTCCCCGTGGCCGTTGCGATCGGCGCGGGCACCACCACGCACGTCGCCGTCAACGGGGCCGACCAGTACACCACCGTCGGATCGGGCGTGACCGCTGTCGTCCCCGCGGGCGGCACCATCGCGATCACCGGCTCCGCGATGCCCACCACGTGGACGTGGACGCCGCTCGTCGCGGGAAGCGCCCTGACTGGCGGGCTGACCGCGTCGGCGCCCTACAACGTCCCGGTGATGCCAGGCGGCAGCCTGACCGTCACCTACACCGGAAGCCCCGTGTGGTGCTGGGTGAACTACCCGCAGCTCGGCTCCGACGCCAACTCGGCCGGGACGCCGTACGCGCCGGGCGACCTGGTGACGGCGTACTCCGGGCTATCGGCGCTGCCCTATGCGGCACACACCGAGGGTGGACTCCCCGGACTGGCCGCCGGGGTGAGCAACTGATGAGCCAGTACCCCCGCCGCGTCCTCACGGACACCGCGGTCGCCTGGGATCCGCATTCCAACGGCGCCGACAGGTCTACGTTCACCCGCCACGGGACCGTCGTGGACATCGAGCCCGGCTCGCCACTCGAGGCCGCTTACGGCAACGGCAACCTGTCCGGCGTCATCCCCGAGTCCGAGCGCGGCCAGGGCGACGACCTCAGCCGCGCCTGCCAGGCGAACTAGGGAGGCGGCACATGTCAGCGAGGATCGTCACCGAGGACGTCGAGTTCCCGTGGGATGGCGTCACCCAGCGGCTTACGCGCGGCCAGATGCTCGACGTCGTGCCGGATTCCGCACTCGAGCGGGCCATCGGCAGCCAGAACTTGCGCCCGCCGGGGCCGATCGCCCCTGCGCCTTCCGCTGCCCCTGAGCCGCTCGCGAAGGCGGCTGCCCCGGCCGTCGCGAAGCCGGACGAGGGCAAGCAGGACGAGGCCGCGGAGGCGACGCCGAAGAAGACCGCGCAGGCAACCGCGAAGCTCGCCGGCACCGAAGGCAAGGAGTCCGCGTCGTGACCGCTCCCGCCCCGCAGCCGCAGCCCGTCTACCCGGCAGGCGCGTGGCCCCCGCGCCGCATCCTGCTCGTTGTCGCGGCCGTCCTGTTCGTGATCGGCGCGTTCGCGTTCGGCGGCGATGCGCTCGGTGACATTTCCGGCTACACGTGGCTTGCCGCCGGGTTCGCCGCGTGGGCGCTGTCCGGGGCGGCGCCGTGACCACGCCGACCGCGTCGGGGACGCTGTACGCCAGCGTCGATGACCTGCGGCAGGTCATGACGGGCACCGACAACGGGACCGGGACCGCCGCGCAGCTCACCGACCAGCAGCTTGAGCTTGCCCTGTACGCGGCCTCAAACCGAGTGTCTGTTTACGCCGGAAACGTGTACGACGGCTCCACGCCGGAAGCTAACCCGCCCGCGATCCTGCATGACCTGACGCTCGATCTCGCTTGCTTCTGGGCGAGCAAGACGTATCTCAAGTGGAAATCGGTGGAGGCGACCAGCCCCATCTATATCGCTTATCAAAATGCGATGACCATGCTCAACGCGGTGCGCACCGGGACGATCCTGCTCGATCCTGCCACAGCGCCCGGCATCGGCTCCGAAACTGGGGCGATTATCAACCGAATTCCGCCCGTATTCACCGGATTTGACTCGAATACGCGCGTGAATCCGGCTACAGGCACGCTCGAAGCTGACTCGCCGTTCTGGACGCCTCGCGCTGGCGGCCTATTCGACGCTGGGCCGGTTTACCAGGGGTTATGGACGCGACTGCGCTGGCGGAGCGGTATCCGCGAAGGGGGGTGGTTGATGATGGCGGGCGAATTCAGTACCCGGATCGACGAGCTTCGCGCCATGACCGGCAACGGCCAGCGGCTGCAAGGC
>NZ_DASXHW010000197.1:0-4476 GCF_036488105.1 Mycobacterium sp.
GCGGCCAGCGGGTCGTGCAGATGTGCCTGATAACCGTGTCCGAGGCGGTGATAGGACTCCAGGTAGAAGCGCATCGCGTCCTCGATCACCCGAATCAACGCGTTCGGCGACGACGACCGGGTGCCCGGCTCGTCGTCGACGCTCAGCGCGGTGGTCGTGGTACTCGCAGCGGCGGCCAGCCGGACCAGGATCTCGGGCGTAAGCGCGATCTGCCGAGTCACGTCGAGGCCGCACAAGATCGGAAGACGTTGCAGGTCAACCTCTTCTGTTTCATTCGGAGACCAGGCAGCGAAGACCTCGGCCGCCGCTTCAGGGTCCACTGCGATGTTCCACTCTGACACCGCATTTGTATTGCCCCGGTAGTCGTACACGCCGCCCATGATCACCAACCGGTGCAACAGTGTTGGCAGCTCCGGTTCCTTGCGCAGTGCCAGCGCCAGGTTGGTCAGCGGTCCGGTGGCCAGCCCGATCAGCTCCCCGGGATGCTCACGGGCGGCGCGGACCCACGCCGACGCGGCATCATCGCCGCAGAGCTCCCGATCGGTCGACGGCAGCTCGGCATAGCCCAGTCCGCGTGGCCCATGGACTGCGCTGTCGCCGCGCGGGTTCGGGGAATTCAACGGGTGAGCGGCGCCCTTGGACACCGGCACGCCATCGACGCGGCACAGATCGAGCAGGCCGAGGTTGTTCTCGCAGACTTGTTCCACGCCAACGTTTCCGCCGGTCGAGGCGATGCCGACGAGTTCGGCATCTGGACTGGCCAGCAGATAAATCAGCGCGATGGCATCGTCTACGCCGGTGTCGACGTCGGCGAAAACTGGTGCGGCGGCCACCGCCCAGACGATACCTGCCGCCGGCTAGTCGGCCACGTAACGGTGTTGGGGACCTGCGAACGCGACGATGAAGGTCGGAAGGCTGTCGAACGCACGCCGGACGACGTCGGCTTCGCCTATCGTATTGTCCAGCTCGGGGTCTTCCACACGGTTTCAGGGTAACCCGATCGGGATTTTCGGGTGTGCGCTGTTACCAGTGCACGCCGGGGACCAGACGCGCCGCGGCTTTGACCGGTCCCATGACCCGCATGCGGGCCACGACAGCGCGGGCCGGGCGTTTGGGTCGACGTGACAACTGCTGTTCCACAACAGGTTTCGGATCAGTCTCACCGCGTGCTGCTGCCGAATCGGGATAACCGAGGTAAAGCTGGTGCAGGATGCGCCGCGACAGCTTGGGGGTGAAGTAGTTTCCGGCCTCGGCGAGGGTGCCCACCGGAGTGTCAATGCGTGCCGGCTTGTCGACTAAGCCGCGCACCACCATCGCCGCCGCATGCTCAGCGGTGATCGGCGGAACCGGGTTGAGCCTTCGGGACGGCGTGATCATCGGTGTCGCAACCAACGGCATGTGGATGTTGGTGAACGTGATGTGGTCGGAAAGCGTTTCGGTGGCAACCACTTCCGAGAAAGCGTCGAGCGCGGCCTTGGTGGGCAGATAGGCGCTGTACTTCGGGCTGCGTGCCTGCACGCCGGCGCTGGACACGTTGACGACGTGACCGAATCGGCGCTCACGCCAATGCGGCAACAGGGCCAACACCATCCGCACCGCACCGAAGTAGTTGACCGCCATCACCCGCTCGTAGTCATGCAGCCGGTCGGTCTGGTGGACGACCGATCGGCGGATCGACCGGCCCGCGTTGTTCACCAGGTAGTCGACGTGATCGAAGCGGCCCAGGATGTCCTTGACGGTGTGTTCCACCGATGCGGAGTCGGTGACGTCGCAGGTGAAGGCGTAGGCCTGCCCGCCATTGGCGCGAATCTCGGCGACCAGATCATCGAGTGCACCGCCGTTACGGGCCAGCGCGAACACCGTCGCACCCCGTTCGGCGACCGCGACCGCCGATGCCCGGCCGATGCCACTGGAGGCTCCGGTGATGATCACGTGCCGCCCCACCAGCGGTCCGTCCGGGTCGTCGCGGCGGGCCCGGTCGGGGTCTAGGTGCTCGGCCCAATACCGCCACAGCGCGGGCGCATAACTGGCGAACTCGGGCACTGCAATGCCGGTGCCGCGCAACGCTTTCTGGGTCTGCTCCGAGGTGAAGGTCGGGGCCAGGTCGACGACGTCGAGGACCTCGCCGGGGATGCCCAGTTGAGTGGCCACCATGTTGCGCCACACCTTGGGCCGGCCACGCACTTTGAGCACCGGTGCGGCCACCGACCGGGGGAGTGAGCCGCGTAGCGGCGGCAAACCGGCCGTGGCGGCGATTCCGCGGTAGATGCCGCGCAGCCCAATGGTTTTCGGTGCGGTCAGGTGGAACGTCTGGCCGTCGGAGGCGTCGGCGTGCAGCAGCGCGACCATGGCGTCGGCGACGTAGTCGACCGGGACGATGTTGGTGCGCCCGGTGTCGGGCAACATGATCGGCGTCAGCCGGGGCAGCACGGCCAGCTTGGCCAGCGTGCCGAAGAAGTAGTACGGCCCGTCGATCTTGTCCATCTCGCCGGTGCGCGAATCGCCCACCACGACCGCCGGCCGGTAGATGCGGTAGCGCAGCCCCGTCGTCGAGCGGACCAGCATCTCGGCTTCGAACTTCGTCTGGTGATACGGCGTCGGCAGCTGTTGGCCGATGTCGAAGTCGGCTTCGGTGTATTCGCCGTGGAAATCTCCGGCCACCGCGATCGACGAGACGTGGTGCAGCGTCGCATCGAGCCGGCGGGCCAAGTCGATGACCGCCCGGGTGCCGTCCACGTTGGCCGCGCGTTGCTCGGGCTCGGCGGCGGTGATGTCGTAGATCGCCGCACAGTGCACCAGGTGATCGACGTCGCCCAGCTCGGCGACAGCCGTGTCGGTCAACCCGAGGCTCGGCTCGGTCAACTCGCCTAGCAGCGGTTTCGCCCGATCACCCCACTGTTCGGCCAGCCTCTCGAAGCGACCTAGCGACGAGCGTCGGACCAGAACCCACACCTCGGCGTCTGGCCGGTTGTCTAGCAGACGGGACACCACGCGGCGCCCAATAAACCCGGTACCGCCGGTAACGACATAACGCATGAGACACATGGTGCGCCCGGCTGGGCCGCGCGTCAACGCAGTGTGACGCGATCGCGGAAACCGGTCCCGCCATTGGAACTGACGTCGTCAGGCCTGAACCTTGACGAGGTTGCCTCGCGGGCGCATTATTCATCACATGATGACTTCATCACGCGATGAATTCTCGGAAGTCCGCGTGACACTTAGGAAGGACTCTCGGTGACCGGATATCTAGCCGCTCTGGCGATCGTGCTCCTGCTTGGCACGGTGATAACACGAGTGCTGCTGTTACGACGGGCAGGGACTCAGGCAATGCACTTGGGCGCCCTTGACAAGACGGACTTCTTGATCCCTCCGGTCGCGCTGTTCTACTTCTACACGATCTTTGCTGCCGCGTTCGGTTGGCCGCTGGTCAGCACTCAGAAGTTCTTCCACTGCAACGTCATTGCCTGGATCGGTGTCGGACTGTGCTTCATCGGTTTGCTTGTCTTATTCCTGAGCCTGGTGTCGTTCGGCACGAGTTTCCGGGTCGGCATCGACGTGGACCAGCCCGACAGGCTGGTGACCACAGGCATTTTCGCCGTCAGCCGCAATCCGATTTACGTTGGCTTCGCGCTCGTGTTGGTCGGTCAGTTCCTGGTGTTCCCCAACTGGGTTCCGTTGGTCTACCTGGCCGCCGGGTTCTTACTGTTCCACCGGCAAGTGTTGCGCGAGGAAAGCTTTATGCGGCAACACTACTCGGAGGAATACGCGCAGTATTGCCGACGAGTCAGACGGTATCTGTGACGTGATCGTCGGCGGCGATCAGCCCGACGTCACCGTGGCGTCGTCGTCGTCCCACAACAGCAGCTGACGAACGGCTGGCCGCGATCCGTAGGGCTGCAGCATCTGACTGGCCGGACGCGGTCGCACCCGCAGCGGCCACCAGAACCAGCGGCCGAGCAGGGTGGCGATGGTCGGCGTCATGAAGGAACGCACGATCAAAGTGTCGAACAGCAGACCGAGGCCGATGGTGGTGCCGATCTGGCCGAGTACCTGCAGGCCGCTGAACACGAACCCGCACATGGTGACGGCGAAGACCAGACCCGCTGCGGTCACCACCGACCCAGAGCCGGCCATTGCGCGGATGATGCCGGTCTTGAGTCCGGCGTGGATCTCCTCTTTGAATCGGGAGATGAGCAGCAGGTTGTAGTCGGATCCGACGGCCAGCAGCAGGATGACCGCCAAAGCCAGTACGACCCAATACAACTTGATGCCCAGCAGGTACTGCCACACCAGCACCGACAGCCCGAACGATGCGCCCAGCGACAGGGCCACGGTACCGACGATCACGATGGCGGCGACCAGGCTGCGGGTGATCAGCATCATGATCAGCAAGATCAGGCTCAGTGAGGCGATGGTCACGATCAGCAAGTCGTAACTCTCCATGTCCCCGATGTCTTTGAAGGTCGACGCGGTGCC
>NZ_DASXHW010000252.1:0-20588 GCF_036488105.1 Mycobacterium sp.
GTCGCCGGTTCGAGTCCGGCCATCGCTACAAGACAACAACGAACGAAAACCCGAAAAGAGAACCGACGTGGCCTCCAGTACCGACGTACGGCCCAAGATCACCTTGGCGTGCGAGGTGTGCAAGCACCGCAACTACATCACCAAGAAGAACCGCCGCAACGACCCTGACCGGCTGGAGCTGAAGAAGTTTTGCCCGAACTGTGGCAAACACCAGGCTCACCGCGAGACACGCTGACACAGCCCGTCAGCTATCTATTGAGACTGACTAGGTAGGTTCAAGAGTCGTGTCGCTGGGTCAGCATGCCCTCGGAAAGCGCTTCCGCTACCCCGATTACTACATCGTGGAACGGGAAAAGATTCGCGAGTACGCGGTCGCGGTCAAAAACGATGACCCCCCCTTTCACGAGGATAAGGCTGCCGAAGAGCTGGGCTACGACGGCCTGATCGCGCCGCTGACCTTCATCTCGGTGTTTGGTTATAAGGCCGTGGAGGCATTCTTCGCGTGGGCCAACATCGCTACCAACGACGCCCAGGTCGTGCAGGTCGACCAGGCGCTGAAATTTTTCGCACCGATCACGGTGGGAGATCGGCTGTATTGCGATGTGGAGATCGAGTCGGTCCGACGCGCCCACGGCACCGACATCATCATGACGAAGCAAACCATCACCAACGACGCTGGTGACGTAGTTCAGGAGACCTATACGACCTTGGCGGGTCGTGCAGGTGACGAAGGAGAAGAGGGTTTCCGAGATGCCACTGCGTGAGTTCGATTCGGTCAAGGTGGGTGACCAACTTCCCGAGAAGATCTACCCGCTGACCCGCCAGGATTTGGTGAACTATGCGGGCGTCTCCGGCGATCTGAACCCAATTCACTGGGATGACGAAATCGCCAAGGTCGTGGGACTCGACACCGCGATCGCGCACGGCATGCTGACCATGGGCCTGGGCGGCGGCTTCGTCACGTCGTGGGTCGGTGATCCCGGGGCGGTCACCGAGTACAACGTGCGGTTCACCGCGGTGGTGCCAGTGCCCAACGACGGCAAGGGCGCCGAGATCGTGTTCACCGGCAGGGTGAAGTCGGTAGATCCGGACAGCAAGTCGGTGACGATCGCGTTGACCGCCACCACCGACGGAAAGAAGATCTTCGGTCGGGCGATCGCATCAGCGAAGCTGGCGTAACCGGTGGCGATCAACAGCGACATCCTTGGAATGGTGTGGCACTACCCGGACAGCTACGTGGTGGGCCGCGAGAAGGTGCGCGAATTCGCCAAGGCGGTCAAGGCCGACGACCCCGCCTGCCTGGATGAAAAGGCCGCCGCCGAACTCGGGTACGACGCCCTGGTCGCGCCGCCGACTTTCGTGACGATCCTTGGGCAACTGGTGCAGGCGGACTTCATGCGCAGCGTCGACACCGGTTACGACACCATGCAGATCGTCCAGGTCGACCAGCGGTTCGTCTACTACAAGCCGATCGCCGCCGGCGACGTGCTGCACGCCAAGATGGAAATTCACTCGGTCACCGAACGATTCGGCGCCGACATCGTCGTCACCAAGAACACTTGCACCAACGACGCCGGCGAGGTCGTGTTGGAGGCATACACCACGGTGATGGGTCACGAAGGCGACGACTCCGTCAACCTCAAGTGGGACGTGGAGAGCGGGCAGGTCGTCAGGACGGCGTGATTAGTACCTGACAGCTGCTCCGTTGTACACTCGGACCTCGGGGTTTTCCCAGTACCAGCGTGTTTTTCCCTTCAGTTGGCGAGCGCGCGCGTCGGGTAGGGCCCGACACGCGCAGGTTGGCCTGCCAACCAGCGAAGGGGCGTAGCTCAACTGGCAGAGCAGCGGTCTCCAAAACCGCAGGTTGCAGGTTCAAGTCCTGTCGCCCCTGCAATGGTGGACACTGGAAGGTGACCACCACGCACACGATTGAACGAAGGAGCGTGCGGTGAGCGACGAACACGTCGATACCGACGCCGCAGCCGACGGCGGCGGAGCCGACGACCCGCAGGGCGGTCGGACGGCTGTGGCGACGCCACAGCGACCCACCGGCAAGCGGTCCCGTCAACGGGCCGACGCCGCGGACGGCACTGACGCATCCGGCGCCGTCGAACTCACCGAGAGCGACGCCGACGACAAGAAGGCCAAGAAGGCCAAGAAGACCCGCAAGTCAGACGAGCCGTCGAGCAACCCGTTCGTCTTCGTCTTCAACTACCTCAAGCAGGTCGTCGCCGAGCTGCGCAAGGTCATCTGGCCCAACCGCAAGCAGATGGGCTCGTACACCTCGGTGGTGTTGGCGTTCCTGGTGTTCATGGTGACGTTGATCGGCCTGGTGGATCTGGGCTTGGCCAAGCTGGTGCTGTGGGTGTTCGGCTGACGCCGCCACGAGCTGACAGATAAGGGAAGGACCCATAAACCGTGACTACCTCCAACGGCGATCTGCCGGTGGCTGAGACGGTCGACATCGAAGCTGCGTTGCAAGAAGTGACCGCTGACGATGCACCGGAGACGGCCAGCGCCGAGCCGGTGGCCGACGAGGCCGCTGAGGCGCCCGCCGCACCCGAGGAACCGGCTGAGCCCGAAGAGATCGACCCGGCCGCCGCGCTGAAGGCCGAGCTGCGCTCCAAGCCAGGCGACTGGTACGTCATCCACTCCTACGCCGGTTACGAGAACAAGGTGAAAGCCAACCTCGAGACCCGTGTGCAGAACCTGGACGTCGGCGACTACATCTTCCAGGTGGAAGTCCCCACCGAAGAGGTCACCGAGATCAAGAACGGCCAGCGCAAGCAGGTCAACCGCAAGGTGCTGCCGGGCTACATCCTGGTGCGGATGGACCTGACCGACGACTCGTGGTCCGCGGTGCGTAACACCCCGGGCGTCACCGGATTCGTCGGCGCGACGTCTCGCCCCTCGGCGCTCGCGCTCGACGACGTGGTGAAGTTCCTGCTTCCGCAGGGTGCGGCAAAGAAGGCGGTCAAGGGCGCCGCGAGCACCGCGTCCGCCGGGGTTGAGCTGGAGCGTCCGGTGATCGAGGTCGACTATTCCGTCGGCGAGTCGGTCACCGTCATGGACGGACCGTTCGCCACGCTGCCGGCGACGATCAACGAGGTCAACGCCGAACAACAGAAACTCAAGGTGCTGGTGTCCATCTTCGGCCGCGAAACACCTGTCGAACTGGGCTTCACCCAGGTCTCCAAGATTTAGCTAGGAAGGAACACCAACACTCATGGCCCCGAAAAAGAAGGCCGTCGGGCTGATCAAGCTTCAGATCAAGGCCGGCGAAGCCAACCCCGCCCCGCCGGTCGGTCCGGCACTCGGGCAGCACGGCGTCAACATCATGGAGTTCTGCAAGGCATACAACGCCGCGACGGACTCCCAGCGCGGCAATGTCATCCCGGTGGAGATCACCGTCTACGAGGACCGCAGCTTCACGTTCGCGCTGAAGACGCCGCCGGCCGCCAGGCTGCTGCTCAAGGCCGCGAATGTGGCCAAGGGCTCGGCCGAACCGCATGTCACCAAGGTCGCCAAGGTCACCTGGGATCAGGTCCGCGAGATCGCCGAGACCAAGAAGGCCGACCTCAACGCCAACGACATCGACGCGGCCGCCAAGATCATCGCCGGGACCGCCCGGTCGATGGGGATCACCGTCGAATAGACGGCTCCCCGTGGGAGGGCCAGCTTCGGCCCGCTACAACAACCACGACCCAACGCCAGATTGGATTAATCGAATGAGCAAGAACAGCAAGGCATATCGCGCCGCCCTCGAGAAGGTGGACCGCGACAGCCTCTACACCCCGTTGCAGGCCGCCAAGCTGGCCAAGGAGACGTCGTCGACCAAGCAGGACTCGACCGTCGAGGTGGCCATCCGACTCGGGGTGGACCCGCGCAAGGCCGACCAGATGGTCCGCGGGACGGTCAACCTCCCGCACGGCACCGGTAAGACCGCCCGGGTCGCGGTGTTCGCGGTCGGCGAAAAGGCCGACGAGGCCACCGCCGCCGGCGCCGACGTGGTGGGTAGCGACGACCTGATCGAAAAGATCCAGGGCGGCTTCCTCGACTTCGACGCGGCGATCGCCACACCCGACCAGATGGCCAAGGTCGGCCGGATCGCGCGGATCCTCGGGCCGCGTGGCCTGATGCCCAACCCCAAGACCGGCACCGTCACCCAGGACATCACCAAGGCGGTGAACGACATCAAGGGCGGCAAGATCAACTTCCGGATCGACAAGCAGGCCAACCTGCACTTCGTGATCGGCAAGGCGTCCTTCGACGAAAAGCAACTCGTGGAGAACTACGGCGCGGCGCTCGACGAGGTGCTGCGGCACAAGCCGTCGTCGTCCAAAGGCCGCTACCTGAAGAAGATCACGGTCTCGACGACCACCGGACCGGGCATCCCGGTCGACCCGGCGGTCATCCGAAACTTCTCCGAAGCGTAAGCAAGTCCGCCATCCACGTCGGGTGCTGACGGCGAACAGCACTCTCATCTCTTAGAATTCCCGTCATGCTAGGTGCCTCAGAAAACGACGGCAATCGGGTGCACCGGCTTGAGTTGACTGACTACCTCGACGTAGATGGCGGCATTGTGCTGCCAGAGGGCGCCAACGTGGTGAGTTTTCTGGACCGCCACATCGCTGAGATCGGCGATGCCGTCGCGTACCGCTACCTCGACTACAGCCAGCACGCCGACGGCAAGATGATCGAGTTGACCTGGGCTGAGCTGGGCACCCGGCTGCGGGCCATCGGTGCTCGCCTGCAGCAGATCACCTCCAAGGGTGATCGGGTGGCGATCTTGGCGCCGCAGGGCATCGACTACATCGTCGGCTTCTTCGCCGCGATCAAGGCCGGCGACATCGCCGTGCCGCTGTTCGCGCCGGAATTTCCGGGTCACGCCGAGCGCCTCGACGCGGTGCTGGGCGACGCCAGGCCGTCGGTGGTGCTGACGACGGCTGCCGCGGCCGCGGCGGTTCAGGAGTTTGTCCGCTCGCTGCCACGCGCCGACCGGCCCCGGGTCATCGCGATCGACGAAGTTCCCGACTCGGTGGGTATTACGTTCGCCCCGGTACAGCTGGACACCGACGACATCGCCTACCTTCAATACACCTCGGGGTCCACGCGATCCCCGGTAGGTGTGGAGATCACCCATCGCGCGATCGGCACCAACGTGCTGCAGATGGTGATCTCGACCGGTATCGACTGGGACATCCGCAGCGTCAGCTGGTTGCCGCTCTACCACGACATGGGCCTGCTGATGATCGTCTGCGTGGCGGTATTCGGCACGCAGGTCACGCTCATGTCGCCGGTCGCCTTCGTCCGGAGGCCGCAACGGTGGATCCGCCAACTGGCAGCGGAGTCCAAGCACGGCCCCACCTTCGCCGCGGCCCCGAACTTCGCTTTCGAGCTGGCCGTCGAGCGCGGGCTGCCCGATGACGGCGAGGACCTCGACCTGACGAATGTGGTGTCGCTGATCAATGGCTCCGAACCGGTGCGAATCGGCTCGATCGAGAAGTTCAACGCGGCCTTCGCCCCGTATGGGCTGCCGAGCACGGCGGTCAAGCCGTCCTACGGGATGGCCGAGGCCACCCTTTTCGTCTCGACCATCGACCTGTCCGCCGGGCCGTCGGTTGTCTACCTGGACCGCGAGCAGCTGGGCGCGGGGCGCGCGGTTCGGGTCGCCCGCGACGCGCCCAACGCCATCTCGCAGGTTTCTTGCGGCCGGGTCGCCCGCAGTCAATGGGGCGTCATCGTCGACACCGACAACGAGGTGGAAGTAGCCGATGGCGAGGTCGGTGAAATCTGGTTGCACGGCAACAACATTGGCCGTGGCTACTGGTCACGCCCCGCAGAAACCGAGCAGGTGTTCGGCAACAAGCTGCAGCGTCGATTGCAGGTAGGTAGCCATGCTGACGGGGCGCCGAGCGAAGCCACCTGGCTGCGGACCGGGGATCTCGGCGTCTATCTGGACGGTGAGCTCTACATCACCGGCCGCATCAAAGATCTGATCATCGTGGATGGCCGCAACCACTATCCGCAAGATATCGAGGCCACCACGGCCGAGGCGTCGCCCAAGGTGCGAGCGGGGTTTGTCGCAGCGTTTTCGGTGTCGGCGCACGAGGTACCGGGATCGCCCGCAGATGAGGTCGGCGAACGCGTCGTGATCGTCGCCGAACGAGCACCGGGCGCCGGCCGGGGTGATCTGCAACCGGTCATCGATGACATCCGCGCGGCGGTATCACGTCGGCACAGCCTGCCGCTGGCCGACGTGCTGCTGGTCGCGGCCGGCGTCATCCCGCGAACCACCAGCGGCAAGCTGGCGCGGCAGGCGTGCCGGGCGCTGTATCTCAACGGCGAGTTGGGCGTACGCGGCCGTTCCTGATCGATCGTTATCCGCCGCACTCGGCGATCCGACGGCGCAGATAGTCGCGACCTGGCTCGGAACCGTTGGACGCCAACGCCTCTCGGTACCAGCCGAGGGCGTCGTCGCGTCGTCCTGCGCGCCGTAGCAGGTCCGCGCGTACCGACGCGACGAGGTTGGATCGGGCCAGACGCGGGTCGTGGGCGACCTTCTCCAGCGCGGCCAGCCCGGCGTCCGGGCCGTCACGGAAACCCACCGCCAGGGCCCGGTTCGCACGCACCACCGGCGAATCGGTCATCGCCGACAACTTGTCGTAGGCCACGCAAATCGTGCGCCAGTCGGTCTGCTCCCACGACGTCGCCGTCGCGTGCAGTGCGGCGATCACCGCCTGCGGCAGGTAAGGGCCGGTCGAACCCTGTGCCAACCGAAGCCGGTCCAGGCCGCGGGCCATCCGGCCGCGGTCCCAGCGGCCGCGGTCCTGCTCCTCGAGCGGCACCAGCGCACCGTCGGCGTCCACCCGGGTAGCTCGTCGCGAATCATGCAGCAGCACCAGGGCCGCCAGCGCGTGAGCTTCCAACTCGGTTGGCATCAGGGTGCACAGCTCGGAGGCCAGCCGGACTCCTTCGTCGCACAATTCGTCGCGGATCGCCGACGGTCCGGCCGTCGACCAGTAGCCCTCGGTAAACACCGAATAGATGCAGCTGAGCACATGCGGTGTGCGCTCGGGCAATAGTTCGGCCGGCGGCACCCGCAACGGGATGTTCGCGTGCCGGACCTTGGCCTTCGCCCGGGTAATACGTTGTCCGACAGCCGTTTCAGACTGCAGCAGCGCGCGGGCGATCTCGGCGACGGTAAGGCCGGACACCAAGCGCAGCGTCAGCGCCAGCTGTGACAATCGATCCAGAGCCGGGTGCGCGCAGGTGAACATCATCCGCAGCTCGTCGTCGCGCACCGGGTGGACGTCCACGTCGGTGCGCGCCCGGATGTCGTCGACCACCGCCGCCAATTCCTTTCCCGGGCGCACTGACTCGCGACGCAATCGGTCGCGGGCGCGGTTGCGCGCTACGGTCAGCACCCATCCGCCGGGGTTGTCCGGCACGCCGTCGCGCGGCCATGCCCGCAGCGCCTCGGCGAATGCCTCCTGGACGGCGTCCTCGGCGACGGTGAGATCACCCGACCACCGGGCCAGCGCGGCCACGGCCGGGCCCCACTCCCGCCGAAAGACGCCGTCCAGGTTGACCATTCGTGGGCTAGAGCCCCGAAACCCCAGCCAACTGCCGGACCTCGACAGCCGAAGCGGGAATCATCGATGCCAACTTGACGGCCTCGTCGCGGTCGGCGGCTGAGAGCAGGTAGACGCCCGTGGCGATCTCGGCGCTCTCCGCGAACGGCCCGTCGGTGAGCAGCACCTGGCCGTCGCGAACCCGCACCGTCGTCGCCGTCGCCGGCTCGTGCAAAGCCGCCCCGCCGACGATGTGATCGCCCGCCGCAGCGGCGAATTCACCGTGCCGCCCCGCTTCGGCCTCCCACTCCGGTGTGCCGGGGGTGTTGACCGCCGCCGGCGGCTCGAGCAGCAGCGCCAGCCACTGGGCGCCGGGACGTGACCACTCGGAGTCAATGGTGTGGAAGATCGGCCGGACTTCTACCGCGCCGCGTTTGGCAGCAGGGACGTCGCGCGCGAGCGCCAGGGCGTCGTCGAGGTTCTCGGCTTCGAATACGTAGTAACCACCGGCGACCTCGGCCGATTCGGCGAACGGGCCGTCGGTGACGATTGGTGCGTCGGGGCCGCCGCTGATGCGCACTCCATCGGCGGCGGACATCAATGCGTCGCCGGCGCGAATCGCCGGCCCGGCCTTCGCGTGGAAGCTCTGGTAGGCCGCCATCTCGGTGGCACGCTCGTCAGGCGTGAGTTCCGGCTCTTGGCCGATCAACAAAGCGAGGTACTGCATCGTCGTCACCTCCGGTAGTGAGCAGAACCCTATGTTCCACTCTCTACCCGTCCGACGAACGGCGCGACCGGTATCCGACAGCCGCGGAGAAAAAAACTTACGCTGCGGCCCCGGGCTTGAGGTAGGTGACCAGGCTGACGTCGATGACTTCCTCGGTGAAGTAGCGCTCGCAGCCGCGCAGGTATCTCATGTAGCGCTCGTAGACCTCTTCGGACTGGATCGCAATGGCCTTGTCTTTGTTGGCCTCCAGCGCGTCACCCCACAGATGCAGGGTCTTGATGTAGCTATCCCGCAGTGAAAGCGGTTCGGGCACAACAAAACCCGCCTTTTCACCGTGCTCGACCATCATGCCGGTGGACGGCAGGCGACCGCCCGGGAAGATCTCGGTGAGGATGAACTTGATGAACCGCGCCGTTTCGAAAGTGATTTTCTTGCCGCGGGCGTTCAGGTCGTAGGGGTGATAGGCCACACTGCTCTGCACGGTCATCCGCCCGTCCTCGGGCATGATGTTGAACGCGTTTTTGAAGTAGTGGTCGTAGTTCTCGAAGCCGAAGTGCTCGAACGCCTCGATGGAGACGATCCGGTCGACGGGATCGCTGAAATCCTCCCAGCCCCGCAGCAACACCTGCCGTGAACGGTCGGTGTCCAGACCGTCCAATACCTGCTGGGCCCGGGCGTGCTGGTTCTTGGACAACGTCAGGCCGATCACGTTGACGTCGTACTTCTCGACGGCCCGCTTCATCGTGGTGCCCCAGCCGCAGCCAATGTCGAGCAGTGTCATGCCCGGCTTGAGGTCCAACTTGTCGAGGTTCAGATCGACCTTGGCGATCTGGGCTTCCTCCAGTGACTGGTCGTCACGCGTGAAGTAGGCACTGCTGTAGGTCCGCGTCGGGTCCTGGAACAGTCCGAAGAAGTCATCGGACAGGTCGTAGTGCGCCTGGATGTCCTCCGGACGCGTCCGTGTCTGCGTTAAACCTTGCTTCTCAGGCATCAGCGTGTGTTAACCCTTCCTACTGCCCAGTGTGTTACCCACCCAGGGTGCGAGAGCACCATACCCGGGTCTATCTGACGCCGGAGTAACAACGTCGTTGTCCATTGTGCGGCCGGCGATCACTTTTCCAGGGTGAATTGGTTGACGTCGATGTATCCGATTCGGAATCCGTTGGCGCAACCGGTCAAATAATGCGTGTAACGGTCGTACATCTCCTGGGACTGGATCCTGATGGCTTCGTCCTTGTGCTCCTCCAGCGCCGCGGACCAGTGATCGAGGGTCTTGGCGTAGTGCGGCTGCAGTGACTGCCGGCGGGTAAGCGTGAAGCCCCCCTTCGAAGACCGGTCTTCCACCATCTCGATCGACGGCAACCGGCCACCGGGGAAGATCTCGGTGATGATGAATTTCATGAACCGGGCCAGCTCGAACGTCAACGGCATGCCGCGTGCGGTCATCTGCTGGGGCGTCAGGCCGGTGATCGTGTGCAGCAACATCACGCCGTCGTCGGGCAGGGCGTCGTGGGCCATCTGGAAGAACTCGTCGTAGCGGTCGTGTCCGAAGTGCTCGAACGCGCCGATCGAGACGATCCGGTCCACCGGCTGGTCGAACTCTTCCCAGCCGGCCAGCCGGATCTCCTTGGTGCGCGGGCTGTCCATCTCATCCAGCGTCTTCTGCACGTAGCCGGCCTGGTTCTTGGACAGCGTCAGGCCGATGACGTTCACGTCGTACTTCTCGACCGCGCGGCGCATCGTGCTGCCCCAGCCGCAGCCGACGTCGAGCAACGTCATCCCGGGTTCCAGGCCGAGCTTGCCCAGGGCCAGGTCGACCTTGGCCTGCTGAGCTTCCTCCAGCGTCATGTCGTCGCGTTCGAAGTAGGCGCAGCTGTAGGTCTGGCTCGGGTCGAGGAACAGCCGGAAGAACTCGTCAGACAGGTCGTAGTGGGCCTGGACGTCCTCGAAATGCGGCCTGAGCTTTTCGGCCATCGCGCAACGCGCCTTCCTGGATTTTTCTTGCACGCCCGCCCGTGCTGGGTATGGCGCCACCCGCCCCCGGTAATCCACCGGCAATGTTAGTCGATCGGCCTGGTCAGGCCGAATCGCAAAACCGCTCGCCCGCCGGTCAGCCTTGCGCGAAATTCGCCGTGAGCTCGCCGGTTATCCGGTCCCACAGCTCCTCGGGCAGGTCGTGGCCCATGCCGTCGAACAACGTCAGGCGAGCGCCCGGGATCGCGCGGGCGACCACCCGGCCGCCGAACGGCCGCTGCAACTTGTCGGCCTTGCCGTGCAGGACCACGGTCGGCGCGGTGATCTGCCGGTCGTATCGGGCCAGGCTGCCGCTGGCCATGATCGCGCTGAAATGCCGGGCCGTTCCCCACGGGTAATAGCAGCGCTCGTAGGCCTGGATCGCGTCGTCGCGCAGCCGCTGTTCGGGGGCCGGGTAGCGCGGGCTGCCGATGATCCGCCACACCTTCACCGAGTAGTCGGCGATCACGTTGATCGGTGAATTGGGCGACGGGCCTCTGAGCACCGCGAACAGGGCCTTCGGGTGCGGCGGCGGCAACAACGGCTGGTTGTTGCTGGAGAAGATCACCGCCAGCGAGCGGGTCCGCTGGGCGAACCGCGCCGCGAAGATCTGGGCGATCATGCCGCCCATCGACGCGCCGACGATGTGGGCGCGGTCGATGCCGAGGTGATCGAGCAGCGCGGACGCGTCATCGGCCATGTCCTCGAGCCGGTAGTCGCCGGGGCCGGGAATGCCCAGCCAGAACTTGAGCATGCTCTGGATCATCGCCCCGCCGTTGCCGCGCCGTTCGGTCTTGCTGGACAGGCCGACGTCGCGGTTGTCGTAGCGGATCACCCGCAGACCCTGCGCGACGAGCTTTTCGCAGAACCCGTCGCGCCACAGCAACAGCTGCGAGCCCAGGCCCATGATCAGCAGGACGGCCGGATCGGTCGGCTCGCCCATATCCTCGTAGTAAATGTCCAAATCGCCCGAACGTGCTGTGCCGGTGCGGATTTGCATAAGTTGAACCTCTTAGACCTCTATGTCGGAGTTGTTGTGCTCGCGAGCAACTTCGACCATGAAGTTGGCGAAGTAGCCGGTGAGTTGCGGGTCGGACATCATCTGCCACTTCGGCGCCAACAGCTTCATGTAGCGCTCCACGTAGAGGAACTGCTTGCCGATCAGCACCAGCTCGCGCGGCAGCTTGACGTCGTAGGCGTCGGCAAGAGTGGACAGCTGCTTGCCGATGTCGGCGTAGGACAGCTCGCCCAGGGTCGACATCGTCAGCGGGGTGGCGAACTTCTCCAGGTCCTTCGCGGCCTCAGCCTCCGGCCGCATGGTGCCGACGGCTCCCATCAGCACGACGATCTTGCCGGCGGCCGCGTGGTCCTTCTTCACCAGCAGCGCGTGCACCAGTTCGCGCAACAGCCAGCGGGTGCGCGGATCGATGCGGCCCATGATGCCGAAGTCGAAGAACACGATGCGGCCCTGATCGTCGACATACAGGTTGCCGGCGTGCAGGTCACCGTGGAACAGGCCGTGTCGCAGGCCGCCCTCGAACAGGCTGAACAGCAGGGCCTTGACCAGCTCGGTGCCGTCGAATCCGGCCTTGCGGATGGCGGCGACGTCGTCGATGCGAATGCCCTGCACCCGCTCCATCGTCAGCACCTTCTCGGT
This sequence comes from Mycobacterium sp., assembly GCF_036488105.1. Taxonomy (GTDB): domain Bacteria; phylum Actinomycetota; class Actinomycetes; order Mycobacteriales; family Mycobacteriaceae; genus Mycobacterium. The sequence continues at coordinate 11,972 of NZ_DASXHW010000252.1, forward strand.
GGTGTAGTCCCAGTACACCTGCGGCACCCGGATGTTCTTGCCCAGTGGCGACGCGTGCAGGTGCGAGACCCAGGCGTCCATCGACTGCGCCTCGAGGCGGAAGTTCAGCTCCTCGGCCAGGTTGTCGCTGAAGTCGGCGACCACGTCTTGGGCGGACAGCCGGCGGCCCAGCTTGGCCAGTTCCACGGCTTGGGCAAAGCGCTTGAGGATCTGCAGGTCGGCGGCCACCCGGCGACGGATACCCGGCCGCTGGATCTTGACCACGACCTCCTCGCCGCTGTGCAGGGTGGCGTAGTGCACCTGGGCGATGGACGCCGACGCGAACGGCTCCTCGTCGAAGCTGGCGAACAGCTCCGACGGATCACCGCCGAGCTCCTCGGCGAACAGCTTGTGCACCTGGCCTGTGTCTGCCGGCGGCACCCGGTCGAGCAGGCCGCGGAATTCCCGGGACAGCTGTTCGCCGAAGGCGCCCGGGCTGGACGCGATGATCTGCCCGAATTTGACGTAGGTGGGGCCCAGATCGGAGAAGGTCTGCGGGAGCTGCTTGATGACCTTTTGTTGCGTCGGACCCTTGGTCGGCAGCTTGGTGAGGATGCGAGCGGCGGTGCGGGTGAGCTGCCAACCCGTCACGCCGAAGCGGGCCGCCTCGACCGGCAACGGAACCCGGTCGAGCTTGGCTACCTCGCGGTGGTTGTTGGAACTCATAGCTGCAGTGTCTCAAATCGGTGTTGGCAAGTCCCAATTCCTGTGAGCCCGCTCACTGGATGGGCGCTCTGGCAAAGTTCTCGGTCAGGGTCTCGACGAGCGGGCGCCACACCGGTTCAGGGAGGTCATGGCCCATGCCGTCGATGACGACGAACCGGGCGCCGGGGATGGCCGCGGCGACCCCGCGGCCGTTGCGCGGCCGCACCATCGGGTCGCGCGAACCGTGCAGCACCACCGTCGGCGCGGTGATCGCCTTGCTGTACGCCAGCAGGCTGCCGGTGCCCAGTACGGCGTCGAACTGGCGCAGCATGCCGGGCGGATAGTTGGACCGCTCGGTGAGCTGCTGGACGCGCTTGCGCAGTTCCGCCTCGGACGGCAGGAAGTTGGGGCCGTTGAACACCGCGATGTTGCGGACCTCGAAGGCCAGCTTGTCCTCGTCGGACGCGTCGCCGCTGGGCCCGCCGAACGCCAGCCGGATCACCCGCCAGGCCGGCAACCGGGAGAACGGCTTGCCGGTGGTGGACATGATGATGGCCAGCGAGGCCACCCGCTGCGGCTCGCTGGCGGCCAGGATCTGCGCGATCATCCCGCCCATCGAGGCGCCGACGACGTGTGCCCGCTCGATGCCGAGGTGATCGAGCAGCGCGACCACGTCGCGCGTCATGTCGACCAGCGTGTAGGGCACCTGGCTGCCACGGCCGAGCAGATAGCGCCCCACCCGTCGATACACCGCGCCCTCGGCGCGCATCCCGTGCATCTTGGCCGACAGCCCGGTGTCGCGGTGGTCGAACCGGATCACCCGGTACCCCGCGTCGACGAGCCGCTCGCAGAAGCCGTCGGGCCACATCGGCAGCTGGGCGCCCAGCCCCATGATCAGCAGGACGGCCGGATCGTTGGGGTCGCCGAGGTCTTCGTAATACAGCTCGACGGCGCCGTCTCCGGTGTCGCTGTCCCGGCGGGCCAGGCCGCTACGGGTTTGCACCGGGCCGCTCCGGCTTTTTCCACGGCTGAACCCAGCCGTCGATCGCCCACCCCTCCAGGCCGGCCAGCAGTTCGTACATGGTGGCGCCGTCGATGCTCTCGCGGATGATGTCGGCGTGGCCGGAATGCCGGGTCAGCTCGTTGATCACGTGCAGGATCACCCACCGGACCGACCAGTCCTTGACGCCCTTCGGGAACCATGGAATATCTTGTGGGACCGGTACTTTCGCACCCAGGTCGGCGGTGTCGACCAGGTGCAGCGAGTTGGCGTTCTCGGCCTCGAGCGTTTTCAGCAGTCCATCGAGCGTCTCGTCGGCCCGCATCGTGTGCTGATCGGCGTAGTCCTTGGCGACCTGGTCGAACGGTCGCGGATCGCGCGGCGGGGCATCCGGCGCGGCGGCCACCCGCGCCATCCAGGTGCGCTGCATGGCGGCGGCGTGCTTCACGAGCCCGCCGATCGACAACGCGCTGACCGTCGGCGTCATGCGGGCCTGCTCGTCGGTCAGGCCGTAGGCCACCGCGAAAAACGCGCTCTGGTGGTAGGCGAGGTATTCGCGCAAGGCGCTGCGTTCGTCGGCGACAGGCGGGGCGAGGGCGGGCATAAGCAGTCCTTTCTGTTGGGTCGGTGCGAGTCTTTCAGTAGTACCGGACAGTTCCTGTCCTATAACTACGGCACAGTGGTGGCATGGCGGAGACGACCGGGCGGGTGCTGCAATTGCTGGGCCTGCTGCAGTCACGGCGAGTGTGGACGGGTGACGACCTGGCGGAGCGCCTGGGCGTCACCACCCGCAGCGTCCGGCGTGATGTCGAGCGGTTACGCGACCTGGGGTATCCGGTGCGAGCCAGCAGGGGCCACGGCGGCGGCTACCAGCTTGGCGCCGGCGCAGCGCTGCCGCCGCTACTGCTCGATGCGGACGAGGCGGTGGCGATGGCGGTGTGTCTGCGGCTAGCTGCCGGCGGCAGCGTGGCCGGTGTCGCGGAATCGGCGGTGCGGATGTTGAGCAAGCTCGACCAGGTGATGCCGGGGCGGCTGCGCTCGCAGGTCTCGGCGGTGCATGAGGCGACGGTCACGCTTGCGCCGCAGGCGGAGTCGCCGGTGCGGCCAGAGGTGTTGATGACGCTGGCCCGGGCGTGCCGCGACCACGAGCATGTGGAGGCCGACTACACCGATCGGGCGGGAGCGACCACCCAGCGACGGCTCGAGCCCTACCAGTTGGTCACCACAGGGCGCCGCTGGTATCTGCTCGCCTACGACCGGGACCGAACCGACTGGCGCAGTTTGCGGCTCGACCGGATGGCCTCGGTGCGCGCCCGAGGCTCCAGGTTCACACCGCGGCAGGCGCCGGACGCCGCCTCGTATGTACGAAAAGCGATCAGCGCCTCGCCGTACCGATACCTGGCACGAGTGCGCTACAACATGCCGGAAGAGACTGTGGCGCAGTATTTTTCGGCTGCTTCAGCCAGCGTAGAACCGGATGGTGACAACGCCTGCGTGGTCACCGCGGGCGGCGACGACCCGGAACGGATGGTGCTGTATTTCGCCATGGTGGGCGCCGAATTCGAGGTACTGGAACCGCCGGAGGTGATCACCGCCGCACGAGCGGTGAGCGTACGGCTCCAACGTGCCGCTGCACTGCTCACGCGGTGATACCGAGCCGATCGACGAGCAGCAGAAACGCCGCCGCAAAGTGGTTGTCGGCGGTACTCGTCCGCACCTTTTTCCAGTCCACCTGTTCGCGGATGGCCCGTACCGATGACAGCAACGGCCCGAAGTCGCAGTAATGTTCGTGCAGCGCCAGCAGCTTCTGGATCACCACCTGCGTCGCGGACAGCACCGGCATCCGGACTGCCAAAACGTCTCTCTCCTCAGCGGAACGAATCAGGGCCGCGTCGACCGGCACACTGTTGACCCGGTACAGCACATCGAGGACGGCACCGTCAGTCGACGCCTTGAATAGCCAGTCCTCAGGAGTTTTTTCGACCGTGAACCCGGCTGCCGACAGCGTTGCGAGCGCCGCGTCGGCGTCCGGTTCGGCCACCACGAAGTCGACGTCGTGCACAGGTTCGGGCGCGCCGTGCACCCACAGCGCATAGCTGCCGGCAAGCGCGAATTCAGGGCCATGCGCCTTGAGCGCCGAGGCCGCGCGCCGCAGTACTTCGCGGAGCTCGTCGTTGCGGGGGAACACCGATGATCCGTTGGCCGCCATGGTGGTAGGTAATACCCATGCGGATGGCAACCTTCAACATCCTGCACGGCCGCAGCGTCGACGACGGTGAGGTCGACGTTGGACGGCTGGCTGACTGCGTGCGGCAATTGGACGCCGACGTGCTGGCGCTGCAGGAGGTCGACTGCGACCAGCCCCGGTCGGCGATGGCCGATCTCACCGCCGTCGCGGCCGAGGCGATGGGCGCAGTCAGCCACCGATTCGTCGCCGCCATTTCCGGAACGCCGGGCGCGACCTGGATGGCCGCGACCGGGCGAGAGCAGCCCGGTACGGCCAGCTACGGGATCGCGTTGCTGTCCCGATTCGAAGCGCTGACCTGGCAGGTGGTGCGGCTGCCGCGGATTCCGATGCCGTTCCCGATGTATCTGCCCGGGCCGAGCCGGGTGCAGGTCGTCGACGAAGAGCCCCGCGCCGCGGTGCTGGCCCGGCTCGACACCGACCTGGGTCCGCTGACGGTGGCCAACACGCATCTGTCGTTCGTTCCCGGCTGGAACCGCGTGCAGCTGCGTCGGCTGGCCCGCGATCTGCATGGATTCGCGGGGCCCCGCGTGCTGATGGGTGACCTCAACATGAGCCCACCGACGCCGCAACGCTGGACCAGGATGCGGCCGCTGGCCACCGCGCAAACGTTTCCGATCGGCAGCCCCGACCGTCAGCTCGACCACATCTTGACCGACGACGCCGGACTGGTAGCCGACGCGTGCTCGGCTCCGTCGCTGTCGATCTCGGATCATCGGCCGCTGATCATCGACGTGTCGCGTCAGTGACGCCGCGTGCGGCCCGTCGCGGCCGTAGGGTGCGGGAATGCGGGTGACTTCGGCGGAGTCGACGGAGCTTTTCGTGGGCCCGCCGGACGCGCCGCTGCAGCTGGTTCGGGTGACGGTCAGCGGGATCACCGAGCCCACAACGGTTCGGGTCGACGGCGACGGCCTGAGCGGGGAGGCGGTGGGCCGGGACGTCATCGAGGTGCCGGTTGCCGTCGAGCATCCGGTCGTCGGCCAGCGACGGGCCGGGCAGGTCCATCTCGCGGGCAGCGCGACGCCGTTCGACTTCGTTGTCGCCGAGCCCGGCTGGACGATGTTCATGATCAGCCACTTCCACTACGACCCGGTGTGGTGGAACACCCAGGGCGCCTACACCAGCCTCTGGACCGAAGACCCGCCCGGAAAAGCCCGTCAGGCCAACGCTTTCGAGCTGGTTCGCGCGCACCTGGAAATGGCTCGCCGTGAACCCGAATACAAGTTCGTGCTCGCCGAAGTGGACTACCTCAAGCCCTACTGGGACACCCATCCGGAAGACCGCGCCGACCTGCGCCGGCTGATGGCGCAGGGCCGGGTGGAGATCATGGGTGGCACCTATAACGAACCCAACACCAACCTCACCAGCCCGGAAACTACAATCCGAAACCTGGTGCACGGCATTGGTTTTCAGCGCGATGTCCTCGGGGGTGACCCGACCACCGCGTGGCAGCTCGACGTGTTCGGCCACGACCCGCAATTTCCCGGCATGGCCGCCGACGCCGGGCTGACGTCCAGTTCGTGGGCCCGCGGCCCGCACCACCAGTGGGGCCCGATGCACAACGAGGGCGGCGTGGCGGGCATGCAGTTCAGCAGCGAATTCGAATGGATCTCGCCGTCGGGCCGCGGACTGTTGACCCACTACATGCCCGCGCACTATTCGGCCGGCTGGTGGATGGACGATTCGACCACGGTGACCGAAGCCGAGCAGGCCGCCTACGAGTTGTTCGCGGAGCTGAAGAAGGTCGCGCTGACCCGCAACGTGTTGTTGCCCGTCGGCACCGACTACACGCCACCGAACAAGTGGGTCACCGAGATTCATCGTGACTGGGCGTCGCGGTACACCTGGCCGCGGTTCGTCTGCGCGCTGCCGCGTGAGTTCTTCGGCGCGGTGCGCGCCGAGTTGGACGCCCGCGCCGAGGCGCCGTCGCCGCAGACTCGCGACATGAACCCGATCTACACCGGCAAGGACGTGTCGTTCATCGACACCAAACAGGCCAACCGGGCCGCCGAGGATGCGGTGCTGGACGCGGAGAAGTTCGCGGTGTTCGCCGGTCTGCTCGCCGGCGCCGACTACCCGCAGGCCGCGTTGGCCAAGGCATGGGTGCAGTTGGCCTACGGCGCGCACCACGACGCCATCACCGGCTCGGAATCCGACCAGGTCTACCTCGACCTGCTGACCGGATGGCGCGACGCGTGGGAGCTCGGCCGCGCGGCCCGGGACAACTCGCTGGCGCTGTTGTCCAGCGCGGTCGACGGCGAGGTGGTCGTGTGGAATACGTTGACGCACAATCGGACCGACATCGTCACTGCCCGTTTCGAGAAGCCGATCGGTGCCAAGGTGCAGGTGCTGGATCACGACGGCGGCGCGCTGCCCGCGGTGGTCGAGCACGGTGGACGAACGGTCAGCTGGCTGGCCCGCGACGTGCCGTCACTGGGCTGGCGGGCCTACCAGCTGGTTGCCGCAGACTCCGACAGCGGTTGGGAGTCGTTGGCGGGCAAGGAAATAGCCAACGAGCATTACCGGTTGGCGGTCGATCCCGACCGCGGCGGCGGGGTGACCTCGCTGGTGCGCGACGGCAACCAGCTGATCGGCGAGGGCCGAGTCGGCAACGAGCTGGCCGTCTACGAGGAATACCCGGCGCATCCGACCGGCGGCGAAGGTCCCTGGCACCTGCTGCCCAAGGGGCCGGTCGTCGGCTCGTCGGAAACGTCGGCGGAGGTACACGCCCACCGCAGCCCGCTGGGCCAGCGGATAGTCGTGCACGGCCGGATCGGTGACACGCTGCGCTACACCCAGACGCTGACGTTGTGGCGCGGCGTCGACCGAGTCGACTGCGCCACCACCATCGACGACTTCATCGGCGAGGACCGAATGCTACGGCTGCGCTGGCCGTGTCCGGTGCCGGGTGCGATGCCGGTCAGCGAAGTCGGTGACGCCGTGGTCGGTCGCGGTTTTGCGTTGCTGCACAACGACTCTGGATCGGTGGACACCGCCGAGCATCCGTGGACGCTGGACAACCCGGCCTACGGCTGGTTCGGGTTGTCGTCGGCGGCCAGGGTGCGCGTCGGAGACGGCGTGCGTGCGGTGTCGGTGGCCGAAGTCGTCGCCCCGACCGAGCCGATGGGCGGCCGGCTGGCGCGCGACCTGCTGGTGGGGCTGGTGCGGGCCGGCGTCACGGCGACCTGCAGCAGCGCCGACAAGCCGCGCTACGGGCACCTCGGCGTCGACTCCAACCTGCCCGATACCCGAGTAGCGCTGGGCGGCCCGGATCAGAACGCGTTCACCAGTTCGGTGTTGGCGGCCGCCGATCCGGCCTACGCCCGCGAGGTCGACAAGCAGCTCGCCAACACCGGGCAGGCCAGAGTGTGGGTGCCCGCCTCAGCGCCGTTGGCGGAAGGCTGGATTCCTTCGGCCGACCTGCGCGACGCGCGGGCGCTGCCGGTGCTGGTGATCGCCGGGAGCGACGAGGGGCACCTGGTAAAGGCGATCGCGTCGGTGGCCGACGACCTCGCCGATGCCGAGATCGTCGTCACGCAGCACGCTCCGTCGGGGCTGCGACGTTTTGAATCGCGCACGGTCGCACTATGCAACCGCGGGGTGCCCAGCTTCGCCGTCGAGACCGACGGAACGCTGCACACCGCGCTGATGCGATCGTGCACCGGCTGGCCGTCCGGTATCTGGATCGACGAGCCGCGGCGCACCGCGCCTGACGGCTCCAACTTCCAATTGCAGCACTGGACACACGTTTTCGACTATGCGCTGGTCTGCGGCCCCGGTGACTGGCGGCACGCCGACGTCCCGGACCGCAGCGCCGAGTTCTCCCATCCACTGCAGGCGGTGACGGCGTCGGGATCGCTCGGCGGGCTGCCCGCGACCGGCTCACTGCTGCAGGTCGAGCCCTGCGGAGCGGTGCAGTTGGGCACGCTCAAAGCGGCGGGCAACCCGCTGGCGCACGGCAGCGCCCACCCGGTCGACGTCGGCCACGTGGCCATCAGGCTGGTCGAAACCCGTGGCGGTGACGCCGATGTCGTCGTGCGCTCGCCACTGGGCACGGTGTCGGAGCTGCGGGCGGCCGACCTGCTGGAGCAGGCGGAAGGTCTAAAACACCTCACCACGTTGCACGGCCACCAGATCGGCACCGCGCTGGCGCGACTCGACCTGCCACGCCTGCTGGACGCCGAAAATGCCGCGCTGGCACCGGATTCCGAAACCGCCCAACCGCTGTACGCCCGATACTGGCTGCACAACCGCGGACCGGCGCCGCTGGGCGGGCTGCCCGTCGTCGCCCACGTCCATCCGCACCAACTTACCGCCGCGGCAGGCTCCGACGTGACGCTGCGCCTGACGGTGGCCAGCGACAGCAGCGACGCAACGCTGTCGGGGACCGTGACGGTGGTCTGTCCGCCCGGATGGTCGGCCACCCCGGCCGCGTTGCCGTTCACGCTGGATGCCGGCGAACATCTGGAAGCCGACGTGATGGTGAAGTCGCCGGCGGGCGCCAAGCACGGCGCCTATCCGGTTCGTGCGCAGTTGGAGGTCACCGGCACCAAGGTCCCGGCGGCCTGGCGTCAGGTGGTCGAAGACGTCGTCCTGGTCTCGGTCGGCGGGGCGGATGACGGCGGTCTGGTCTACCTGACTGAGGAGCCAGCCGATGTCGTTGTGGCCGCTGGGAATTCGGCTCGGCT
>NZ_DASXHW010000494.1:0-21565 GCF_036488105.1 Mycobacterium sp.
CTCGGAAAAGGAGATCTTCGCCAAGGTCCGGGTGTTCGGCGAGGCCGAGATGCTGCCGATGGTCAACGAGTATTGGGAACGCGGCGAGTTCCCGTTCGACCTGATCCCGAAACTTGCCGCGCTGAACGTCGTCGGCGATTACAACCTGGGTCACCACGGGTGCACGTCGATGAGCGCGGTCGCCGCCGGCCTCGTCACCTACGAGCTGTCCCGCATCGACGGGAGCATCGCCACATTCTTTGCCGTACACCTCGGGTTGGCGATGCAGTCGATCAACATCCTGGGCTGCGAGGAACAGCGGCAACGCTACCTGCCGGCGATGGCGCGCCTGGAAAAGATTGGCGCCTTCGCGTTGACCGAGCCCGAGCACGGTTCGGACGCCGTCATCCTCGAGGCCACCGCGGAGCGGCAAGGCGACGAATGGGTGCTCAACGGCCGTAAGCGCTGGCCGGGCAACGCCGTGTGGTGCGACTTCATCGTCGTATATGCCCGCGACACCGCGGATAACCAAGTCAAGGCGTTCGTGGTGGAGAAAGAGAACCCTGGCTACGCGGCAACCAAGATCGGCGGCAAGATGTCGCTGCGGATGGTGCAGAACGCGGACATCACCCTCACCGACTGCCGGGTGTCCGAAGACGCCCGACTGCAGAACTGCAACAGCTTCAAAGATGTGGGCAAAGTGCTTGCGGGCACCCGCAATACCGTCGCGTGGGGGTCGGCCGGACACGCAGTCGCGGCTTATGACATCGCGCTGAACTACGCCCTGCGGCGAAAGCAATTCGGCAGGCCAATCGCCAGGACCCAGGTCATTCAGTCGATGCTGGTGGAGATGCTCGGCGACCTCACCTCGATGCAGCTGTACGCCATCCGTATGGCCCGGCTGATCGATGACGGCAAGGCCGAGGAAACGATGGCCGCGCTCGCCAAGTACTACTGCACAGTCAAAGGCCGCCACGTGTGTCGACTGGCCCGCGACGTATTGGGCGGCAACGGTGTCTTGCTCGACTTCCACGTCATGCGCCACCTGTGCGATATGGAGGCCCTGGTCACCTACGAAGGAACTGCGGAAGTCCAGTCCCTCATCGTCGGCCGGCACATTACCGGGCAGAGCGCGTTCGCCTGATCAGGTAACAGAGGATTCCTCGGTAGCGGTAGAGTATTTCTCGTGCCGAGATCAGCACCGGGCGAAGCGCGGGACCGATTGATGGCGACCGCCCGCCGCCGGTTCGCGGCGGACGGCGCCATCGCCGCGACGCTGGATGAGATCCGGCGCGACGCCGACGTCAGCGTTGGGGCGCTCTACCACCACTTCCCGGACAAGCCTGCGTTGGCTGCCGCCGTCTACGCCCAGCTGATGAGCGAGTACCAGGGGAGTTTTGTGGCGATGCTGCGCCGGCAGGACACCGCGGAAGACGGGATTCGCGGCGGCGTAGCACACCACCTGCGCTGGGTGGCCGCCAACCGTGGCGAGGCTGCGTTGCTGCTGGGCGACCGGCTGGACAGCGCGGAGTTGCGCGTCGCGAACACGGCGTTCTTCGCCGCCGTGCGGGATTGGTGGCGTCCGCACCACAGCTACGGAGTCTTGCGTCCGATGCAGGCCGGAGTCACCGCCGCACTGTGGTTCGGTCCAGCTCAGGAATTCAGCCGGAATTGGATCGCCGGCGACGAACCCCGAGTGCCGCGCGGGGTGATCAAGACGTTCGCAGACGCCGCATGGATGGCGCTGCGGGCCAACGCTATTGAGGAGGACAACTGATGAGCTCAACAGAATCGTTATATGCCGGCATGGTCGCCGACGGCGACGACCCGGACGCGCCGCGTCGGGTTCGGGTCGAGCACCGTGGCGACCGGGCGGTGGTGACCCTCGACGAACCTGACCGTCTCAATGCGCTTTCGGCGCCGCTGGTGCGCCAATTGCGTTGCGCGATTGAAGCTCTCGTCGTCGACAGCGACATTCGCAGTGTGGTGCTCACCGGTGCCGATCCGGGCTTCAGCGCGGGTGGGGACTTGAAGATGATGCGTTCGGCCATCGAACAGCTGACCAACCCGGAGGGTGTCGCCGATGTGTGGCGCTGGATTCGTCGCGAGTTCGGCGGGATCGCCAGGCTCATCGCCGGGTCAGACACGATTTTCGTGGCCGCGATCAACGGACCGGCGGCCGGCGTCGGGTTGGCCTGGGCGCTGACCTGCGACCTCGCCATTGCCAGCGAGCGGGCAGTGATCGTGCCCGCGTTCGGCCGTATCGGCCTACTTCCCGAGGTCGGCACCAGTTGGGCGCTGACCCGCCGACTGGGCTACCAGGGCGCGCTTGCCTACTACCTGCGTGGTGAGCACATCGACGCGCACACTGCGCAGCGGCTCGGTCTCGTGCAGCAGGTCGTCGCGCACGACGAACTGCTTGCTGCAGCCGACGAGTGGTGTGCGCGGGTGGCGGCGATGCCGCCGCACGCGGTCGCGATGACCAAGCCGCTGCTGCGTGCCACCGCCGACGCCGGCTGGCATGAGGCGCTGACCATGGAGGAGTTCGCCGAGCCGATCTGCTTCACCACAGCCGCCTTCGCCGACAGCGTAAGCACGATGCTGGGACGGTGATCCGCTACGACCGGGCGGGTAGGACGTATTCGCTTACCCGCCAACCGGATCCACGCATCGGCACGCTCCTCTACCAGGCGCTTGCGGGGATGGCTACGGTCGCGAACATCGGTGCCGGGACCGGTTCCTACGAACCCTCGAACACCGTCGTCGCCGTGGAACCCAGCCCCGTGATGATCGCGCAACGCCGGGCCGACGCCGCTCCTGCGGTGCGGGCCGCGGCCGAACACCTGCCCGTCGGCACAGATGCCGTCGATGCGTCGATCGCGTTGCTGACCGTGCACCACTGGTCGGACCTCGCTGCCGGAGTCCTCGAGATGATCCGCGTCGCCCGTCATCGTGTCGTGATCCTCACCTGGGATGACACCGTCTTTCGCCAATTCTGGCTGCTGCGTGAGTATCTGCCTGCCGTCGCAGACACCGACGCGCGGCTGGCTGTGCCGATCTCCACTCTGATTTCGCTGCTGGGCACGGCGTCGATACAGACGGTGCCCGTACCGCATGACTGCGTCGACGGATTCGGCGGAGCCTACTGGCGCCGCCCTCATGCTTATCTCGAAGAGACCGTGCGATCCGGGATCTCGATGTTCGCGCTGACACCGAAAGCGTTGCTAACAAAGGGATTAGAGCGGCTCAGTGCCGACCTTGCCAGCGGTGCCTGGGCGCGTCGGCATGCCGATCTTCTCGACATGCCAGAGCTGGATCTCGGATACCGGCTTGTCGTCTCGGATCTCAGGCCTGAATCCCCGCGGTGACCGCGCCGGTAAGCCGGACGAGATCTGCGGGTGCGACGGCGACGTCCCAGCCGCGGCGACCCGCGCTGACGTACATCCGTTCCCAGGCCATGGCGCCGGAGTCGACGACGGTCGGCAGCCGCGTGCGCTGCCCGAAGGGCGAGACGGCGCCCAGCACATAACCGGTCGCCCGCTGCGCGGCGCGCCGGTCGGCCATGGTGGCTTTGCCCGCGCCCAGAGCTGCGGCGGCCGCCTTGAGCGACAACCGCGCCGGCGCCGGGAGAATCGCGACCGCCAACCCGTCCGGAACCGCGATGATCAGCGTCTTGTAGATCTGTTCGGGGTCGACGGCGCCGGCGGTGGTCAGCGCCCGTACGGCTTCGCCGCCGAAGGAACGCCTCCGCGGGTCGTGGTCGTACTTCACCAACTCGTGCGGCACGCCCGCGTCGATGAGCACCGCCAGCGCCGGAGTCGCCGCACCGGGCACGACTAGGGGCCGGAGTACCCCGGCGGGTTGACGCCGTCCACCCAGAAGTCGACGCCGAGTGTGCCACCCGGTACGCAGTTGTAGGTCGACAAGTCGGCGACGCCGGAGTCGAGCAGCACGTCCTCGCAGAGCAGCGTGTTGCCGGTGTATTCGCGGGAGGGCTTGTTGAGGATCACGTAGGCCGCGTCGGAGTAGATCTCCGGCTGGCGTGCCCGGCCCATCGCCTCCTCACCGCCGAGCAGGTTCTGCACCGCGGCGGTGGCCACCAGCGTGCGTGGCCACAGCGTGTTCGACGCGATGCCGTCTGCGCGCAGTTCCTCGGCTATACCCAGTGCGCACAGCGTCATACCGAACTTCGCCATCATGTATGCCGTCGGCTTAAGCCATTCCTTCCCGAGCAGAACCGGCGGGGACAGTGTCAGGATGTGCGGGTTCTCCCGGCCCTTCATATGCGGGATACACGCTTGGGACACCGCGTAGGTGCCGCGCACCTGGATGCCGTTCATCAGGTCGAATCGCTTCATCGGCACCTCGGAGATGGACCCCAGGTTGATCGCCGAAGCGTTGTTCACGCAGATGTCGATGCCGCCGAACTGCTCGACGGCCTTGGCCACCGCCGATTCGACCGAATCCGGGTCGCGGACGTCGCCGACGATCGGCAGCGCCTGGCCACCGGCTTCCTCGAGCTCCTTGGCGGCGGTGTAGACAGTGCCGGGCAACTTGGGGTGCGGTTCGGCGGTCTTGGCCACCAGCGCGATGTTGGCGCCGTCCTGCGCGGCCCTCTTGGCGATGGCCAGGCCGATTCCGCGGCTGGCACCGGAGATAAACATGGTCTTGCCCTTGAGTGACATGAGCGCCACAGTAACGCTGCTCACAGTGGCCCCGAATCATCGGCCCGGATTGCGTCCGGCGCCACCCGGAAATAGCGGGGTGATCGCCGCTGTTGACCCATGCAAAGCAGACAGTGTCAGACGCAGCCTTTAGATTGGGAAAGGGGATCTCTGTGTCAACGGCGACAAGCCTCATCGGCGAAGAGCAGTTGGCCGGGTGCCAGACGGGTCCGGTGTTGATGGACCTGTTCACCGGCATCGCGACAGAAGGGACTGCGTTACCCACTATGGCCGACATAGATAGCGCGACCGAGTCGGAGTCCGCTGACGTCTCCGACGGTTCGGCGCGCCGCCGCTCGAACGAGACCGACGCGGAGCTGACCGCGCGCTTCGAGCGTGACGCGATTCCGCTGCTGGATCAGCTGTACGGTGGCGCGCTGCGGATGACCCGCAACCCCGCCGACGCCGAGGACCTGCTGCAGGAAACCATGGTGAAGGCCTACGCGGGCTTCCGGTCCTTCAAAGAGGGCACCAACCTCAAAGCGTGGCTCTACCGGATCCTGACCAACACCTACATCAACAGCTACCGCAAGAAGCAGCGGCAGCCGGCCCAATATCCGACGGATGAGATCAGCGACTGGCAGCTCGCCGCCACCGCCCAGCATTCCTCGACCGGTTTGCGGTCAGCCGAGGTCGAAGCGCTGGAGGCGTTGCCTGACACCGAAATCAAGGAGGCGCTGCAGGCGCTGCCTGAGGAATTCCGGATGGCGGTCTACTACGCCGACGTCGAGGGCTTTCCCTACAAGGAGATCGCCGAGATCATGGATACTCCGATCGGAACGGTGATGTCGCGACTGCACCGCGGCCGTCGTCAGCTGCGGGAGCTGTTGACCGACGTGGCCAAGGAGCGGGGATTCATTCGCGGTGGCCAGACGCCCGAGGAGGTGTCGTCGTGAGCGACTTCCCGTCGACGCCCGAGCCCCGGCTCGGAGCGGAACCAACGCAGATCAAGGCCGAGTGTGCCGAGGTGATCGCCGAGGTATGGAGCTTGCTCGACGGCGAGTGCACCCCAGAGACCCAGGCCAAGCTCCGCCAGCATCTAGAGGACTGCCCACCCTGCTTCCAGTTCTATGGGCTGGAGGAGCGGATCAAAGGCTTGATTGGCTCCAAATGCGGCGGTGAGAAGGCTCCGGAGGGTCTGCGTGAGCGGCTACGGGTGGAGATCAGCCGGACCACCATCATCCGCGGTCGGTAAGTCCTGCCACGTCACAAGCCAAAACCACTGAAGACCCCAAAAACAAAGGCGCGGGCCGCCTGTCGGACGGTCCGCGTCTTTGTTGAATTGAGCGGTTGGTCAAGCGTTGGGCCGCTTGCCGTGATTGGCCTTGCTGTGCTTGCGGTCACGCTTTTTCCGGCCTCGCTTGGCCATGACTGATCCTCCTCGCAGTTCTGCTTGTCGATCAGTCTTTCATGCCGTTGGCGATGGAAGCCAACTGCTACACCACCGGCACGTGCACCAGGGTGCCGCCGTTGGCACTCGCCGACGAGACCGGACCCTGCTGGCCGGCCAACGGGGCCTGTACCGGCGCGACCGGACCGAAGGCGCCGGGCGTCTGACCCGGGAACTGCCCGGGCAACGTCTGTCCAGGAAGGCCGCCGGGGTAACCGGGGGTCTGGCCGGGCAACGTCTGTCCAGGAAGTCCGCCCGGGTAGCCGCCGAGCCCCGGGGACTGACCCGGCATTCCACCAGGAAGCCCACCCGGGTAACCGCCGAGCCCCGGGGACTGACCCGGGATTCCACCAGGAAGCCCACCCGGGACACCGCCGGGCAGTCCGCCGAGCCCGCCGGGCATTCCGCCCGGAAGGCCCCCGCCGCCGCCGAGCGCGCCGGTGGCAGGCATCAGCAGGTCCCCGGCCCCCGGGATGACGTTGTTCATCAGCCCGCTCAGCGAGCCGAAGAGCGAGTTGGCGATATTCACCGCGCTACCCGCGCCACCCGGCATGCCCGGGATGGGGTCATCGGCGGCAAAAGGTTGCTGGGGAGCGGCTGCGGCGGCACCGGCGCCAAGCCCGATCGTGGCGATTGCTGCCAGCGTCACCCCGATTCCGGTTGCCACTCGGGTGAGTGGTCGGCGAGTTGTCGAATGCGCAAACGTGTTGTCGGACAACGGAATACTCCTCAATTTTGGCTGTTTCACTCGATGACCTTTGGGCACTCGAGTCACTTTGGACACTCTGCTTGCCAAATGTCACATTTCGAACACGACACGATCACGAAAGCGGCTCTATAGGTTCTCTTAGTGATCTTGGAGTTTGCTTATCGATATCTCCACGACATCAATCGTGACCTTTCAGCTGCACAAATGGGCTGCCGGAGGCCGCGGCTGACGCCGACACGGCCCACGGTTGCGCCAAGCTCTGAGTGCAACCGGGGAAATCGATTGTGGTTCGATGAAGCGACGCGAATACGCAATCCGACTGGCTGATGAACGGGGTGACTATGGCCGAGGACGTCCGGGCAGAAATCGTGGCCAGCGTGCTCGAAGTCGTGGTCCATGAGGGCGACCAGATCAGCGAGGGCGACACTCTGGTGCTGCTGGAATCGATGAAGATGGAGATCCCGGTCCTGGCCGAGGTCGCCGGCACGGTAAGCAAGGTGAGCGTGTCGGTGGGAGACGTCATCCAAGCCGGCGATCTCATCGCCGTGATCAGCTAGTCGTCTGAGCTTGATAGCGGGAGTCGCCGATGTCCACCCTCGGTGACCTGCTCGCCGAACACACCGTCCTGCCGGGCAGCGCCGTCGATCACCTGCATGCCGTGGTCGGCGAGTGGCAGCTGCTGGCCGATCTCTCGTTCGCCGACTACTTGATGTGGGTGCGCCGCGACGACGGCTCGCTGGTCTGCGTCGCGCAGTGCCGGCCCAATACCGCGCCCACTGTTCTGCTGCGCGACGCGGTGGGGACCGTCGTTCAGGCCGATCGCATGCCACTGATCGCGGCGGCATTTGAATCGGGCGACATTGGCTTGGAACGCGATGCGGGCCAACAGTATTCGTGGCAGCAGACCGGGGTGAACATCGAAGCTGTGCCGGTGCGACACGACGACTCGGTGGTCGCGGTGCTGACGCATCAGACCGCCGTCGCCGACACCCCGAAGGCCAGCCCGCTGGAGACCGCATACGTCGACTGCGCCGCGGACCTCGTCCACATGCTCTCCGAGGGCACCTTTCCCAACGTAGGGGATGTGGCGATGTCGCGCTCCAGCCCGCGCGCCGGTGACGGCTTCATCCGGCTCGACGTCAACGGGGTCGTCTCCTATGCCAGCCCGAACGCGTTGTCGGCGTACCACCGGATGGGCCTGACCTCGGAGCTGGAAGGCCAAAACCTGATCGCGGTCACCCGGCCGCTGATCTCCGATCCGTTCGAGGCCCGGGAACTCGCCGAGCACGTGCTCGACTCCCTGGCCGGTGGGGCCAGCATGCGCATCGAGGTCGATGCCGGTGGCGCCACGGTGCTGTTGCGCACGCTGCCACTGGTGGTGCAGGGCAAGGCGGCCGGCGCCGCGGTGCTGGCTCGCGACGTCACCGAAATCAAGCGGCGCGACCGCGCGCTGATCTCCAAGGACGCCACGATCCGGGAAATCCACCACCGCGTGAAGAACAACCTTCAGACCGTCGCGGCGCTGCTGCGTCTGCAGGCCCGCCGGACGACCAACGCCGAGGGCCGGGAGGCGCTCATCGAGTCGGTGCGACGGGTGTCGTCGATCGCGCTGGTCCACGACGCCCTGTCGATGTCGGTGGACGAGGAAGTCAACCTCGACGATGTGATCGACCGAATCCTGCCGATCATGAACGACGTGGCCACAGTGGACACGCCGATCCGGATCAACCGAGCGGGCATGCTCGGTGTCTTGGACTCCGATCGGGCGACCGCGCTGATCATGGTGATCACCGAACTGGTACAAAACGCCATCGAGCACGCGTTTGACCCGCCGGCCTGCGAGGCGGCCGCCTCGGGCGGTTCGGTGATGATCCGCGCGGAACGGTCGGCTCGCTGGCTCGACGTGGTGGTCCACGACAATGGTCGCGGGCTGCCCGAGGGTTTCAGCGTCGAGAAGTCCGACCGGCTGGGCCTGCAGATCGTCCGGACCCTGGTGTCCGCCGAGCTCGACGGCACGCTGCAGATGCAGGACGCCCCCGAAGGCGGGACCGACGTGGTGTTGCGCGTGCCGATCGGTCGTCGTGCACGCGCCGTGCAGTAGTGCCCATACACAACGGTGCGGCCCCGACAATTCGTCGGGGCCGCACCGTTGCGAAGGCCTGGTCAGACTCCGGTGCGGGCCTTCGTTCGAGCGTTACGACGCTTGAGTGCCCGTCGCTCGTCTTCGCTCATTCCGCCCCACACGCCGGAGTCCTGCCCGGTGTTCAGCGCCCACGACAGGCACTCGGTGGTCACCGGGCAGCGGTTACAGACCAGTTTCGCGTCGGCGATCTGTGCGAGGGCCGGACCGCTGTTCCCGACAGGGAAGAACAGCTCCGGGTCCTCGTCGCGACAGACCGCAGTGTGGCGCCAATCCATAAGTAGTTACTCCTCACTGTGTGCGCAGCAACGTGCGCACGAATGATTTTCTTCGGCTGTTAACGCAGGCACAAGTAATGTTTCCGTACCGTTGCATGCAATCGTTCGATCGTTTCACAGGCTCAACAGATGTCAATAGCGGCTCGTGGTCCGTGGTCAATGTCACTTCAGAGATCTATTACTAAATCCCTTAATCGTTTGTACTACACTCGCTCGGAGCCTGACCAGTGCTTTTAGCCACATTCTGCGATCACCGCAGGTCGGGAAGCCTTTTTAGAGGCGGAGCGACGACGTCCAGGGCATCGGGGACGGCGCGGAAAGTCATCCGTTCGCGCACGCCGAGGTAGTCGCCGTCGAATTGGCTCGCCATGGGTGGATCGGCGCACGTCACCCGCACACAGTCCGCGTTGTCGTCCCGAACGACCTGGTCACCCTCGATCTTGGGCTGCTTGGAGAACATTTGTGCGACCAGCCTCAGGCTGGGCACGACCTTCAACCCGGTGACGCCGAAGACGCCCAGTCCGGATTCGAAGCTGGTGTCGGGGTTGGTGCACATCGGCCGATCATCGGCGTAAGTCCACGGGCTGCAGTTGGACACGAAGACGAAGTACACCCCGGAAATCGGCTCACGCCCGGGCAGCTCCACGGTCAGCCGCGGCTGCTTGCGGGAGTACGCGACCGTCGCGATCGTCGCTGCGGTGATGTAGCGCGTCGGCGTGACTTTTTTGCCCTTGACCCGCTGGGCCTCCACTTTGGCGACGGCCTCGGCATCGACGCCCATGCCGGCGTTCAGTACCGCCCACTGCTCGCCGCAGTCGATCAGCCCGATCCGGCGCCACTTCTTTTCTTGGCCGTACTTGTCGAGTAGCCAGATGAGCTGGTTGGTGGCGTCGATCGGGCCCGGCGGGATGCCCAGCGACCGTGCAGTCACGTTCGCCGATCCACCGGGAACGATCGCCAACGCGGGGACATGCCCGGTGGGCAGCTGGCCTGGTTTGCCGAGCAGGCCGTTGACCACATTGCTCACCGTGCCGTCGCCGCCGTGCACCACGACGAGATCAACGCCATCCTGGACCGCGGCCTGGGCGATTTCGCCGCCGTGGCCGCGGTGCCGGGTGTGCTCGACGGTCAAATCCAGGCGGCTTTTGAGTGCGTTCGCCAGCAGATCGCGGCCGGCCGTGGTGGTCGAGGTCGCGGTCGGGTTGACGATCAGGACGGCGCGCATGAAGCCAAAGCCTACGGGAGCGGGGTGGCTACGCTGAGGCGGTGATCACGCGTCCTCCAGCCACTGTGCGCGGCGCGGGGTTGATCGTCGCAGTTCAAGGCGCTACGGGCCTGGTGGTCGCCGCGGTCCTGCTGATTCGGGCGATTGGCGGTGCGGATCAGCGAGTGGCCAACGGCTTCGGGACCGCGCTGTGGTTCGTCGTGGCCGGTGGCGCTGTGCTGGCCGCCGGCTGGGCCCTGCTGACCGGCAGGCGCTGGGGACGCGGGCTCGCGGTGTTCGCCGAACTGTTGCTGCTGCCGGTGGCGTGGTACCTGACGGTGGGCTCGCACCGGCCGCTGCTCGGGGTCCCGGTCGCCGTAGTGGCGTCGATGGCGTTGGCGTTGTTGTTCAGTCCGGCCACGTTGCGTTGGTTATCCGGGGACGATCAGCCCGGCCCGGCCAACTCGGCCAACTCGCGACCGCACAGCCGGTAGGTGGTCCACTCGGTCTGCGGCGCAGCGCCGACGGTCCGATACAGCGCAATCGCGTCGGTGTTCCAGTTCAGCACCGCCCAGGCCAGCCGGGTGTAGTTGTTGTCGACGCACTCTCGTGCCAGCGCCGCCAGCAGGCCGCGGGCTAACCCGAGACGGCGAAATCGACTCCGCACGTAGAGGTCTTCCAAGTAGATGCCCTCGACGCCGTCCCAGGTCGAGAAGTTGAGAAACCACAGTGCCATCGCGGCGACTTCGCCGTCGACCTCGGCGACGTGCGCCCGCAGCGTCGGGTTATCACCGAAAAGCGCCGTGCTGAGCTGAGTTTCGACGACACTGCATTGATCGGCGGCGTGCTCGAAGCTGGCCAGGTCGTGGATCATCGCGGTGATCGCCGCGGCATCGGGTGGTGCGGCTCGACGGATGCGGACGGTCACGGCTGAACCCCCAGCGCGGTCAGGATGGTGATGAATTTTGTTGTGGTCTCGGCGACTTCGCCGTCGGGGTCGGATTCGGCGACGATGCCGCCACCGGCGTGGGCCAGTGCAGTGCGACGGTCGGCGGCCAGTTGCGCGCCACGGATGGTCACCACCCAGCGGCCGTCGCCGGCGGCGTCGCACCAACCCACCGCGCCGGCGTAGAACCCGCGATCGCCTTCCAGCTCGCCGATGAGTTGCGCGGCGGCGTCGGCGGGCACCCCGCCGACCGCCGGGGTGGGATGCAAGGCAAGCGCCAAATCGATTGCGGTGGTTGATATGTCGCGCAGCCGCCCGGTGATCGGGGTGCTGAGGTGCCACAGCGCGGTGGTGCGGCTCAGCGCGGGCGTGGGGGGAAAAGTCAACTCGCTGCACAGCGGGCGCAGGGCTTCGGCCATGCTGTCGACAACCAACTGATGCTCGTGGCGATCCTTGGCCGAATCGGCGAGCGCCGCCCCGGCGGCGGCGTCGACGTCGGGGTCGGCGGCACGCGGCGCCGACCCGGCGAACGGCCGACACGTCACCCGGTCGCCGTCGCGCGCCACCAGCAGCTCCGGACTGGCGCCGACCAGCGCCATGCCCGCATACGGTTCGCCCGCCGCGGACAGGTCGACGAGGTAGCCGTAGGCGGCCGGGTCGTTGTCGGCCAACCGGCGCAGGATCATCCGGGCGTCCAGCGGGGCATCGGCGGCCAACCGTAACGCGCGGGCCAGCACCACCTTCTGCAGCGTGCTGCCCGCCGCGGTCAGCACGTCGCACGCCCGCCGAACCCGGTCACGGTGCTCGTCGGGCGCCGGAATCGACTCGGCCACGTGCACCGCGGGCAGCGGATCGGTCGGCCAGTCGGGTAGTTCATCGGCGTGGCGCACCGAGCGCGGCGCCATCAACGCCGCGGGCCCGTTGACGTCGAAAGCCAACGCGCCCAACACTATTGACACAGAACCCGATCGCAACGACGACTGTGCAGTGGCCACGTCGCGATAGCAGGCCTGCACGCCGTCGCCGATCAGCACGCCGGCCGGCCCGCACAGCACAAACGGCGGCTCAGTGGTCATTCGGCTCAGTCGTCGTAAGGACGGGGAAGCCCCAGCGCGCTCAGCTGGCGGATCCCGTGTTCGAACCCGCAGACCGCGATGGAGGCGGGTCCCATGCCGAAGCGGCTGCCCTCGACGAGTGGCAGCTGCACCCAGCGGGTGATGACGGCGCGCGAAAAGTGGCCGTGCCCCACGAACACCACGTCACGCTTCACCATCAGCTCCAACGCGAAAGCGACGGCCCGGTCCGCGCGCTCGCTGACTTGCGCCACAGATTCGCCGTCCGGGCCGCCGTGTGTCCAGATCGACCAACTGGGATGGGATGTGTGAATCTCCGCGCTCGTCAGGCCCTCATAGGAGCCGTAATCCCACTCGGCGAGCAGTTCGGACTTTTCGTCAACGGACAGGCCGGCCAGTTCGGCGCTTTCCACCGCACGCCGGCGCGGGCTGCTGATCACCTTCGGATCGTCAAGGCGCAGGTCGGCCAGCGTCGGACCGGCGGCGACGGCCTGGGCGCGACCGTTGTCGGTGAGGTCGAGATCGGTGGACCCGGTGTGCCGGCCGGACAGCGACCACTCGGTTTCCCCGTGGCGTAACAACACCAATCGATGGCTCTCGACGCCCATGCTGACCGATTCTGCCTGACACACATAGCCATCCGCGCGCGGGCACCATGGTGTTGATGCCAGGATGGCAGTTGTTAACCGCCAGCGATGGACATAGGAGGAGCGGCGTCTGATGAAGGGGACCCGAGTGCTGGCGGTGGCCAACCAGAAGGGCGGGGTGGCCAAGACGACGACGGTCGCGTCGTTGGGTGCGGCGATGGTGGAAGCGGGACGCCGAGTGCTGCTCATCGACCTGGACCCGCAGGGATGTCTGACGTTTTCGCTCGGTCAGGACCCGGACAAGTTGGCGGTCTCGGTGCATGACGTGTTGCTCGGTGAGGTCGAGCCCAACGCCGCCCTGGTGGACACCGCCGAGGGAATGACGCTGCTGCCGGCGAATATCGACCTGGCCGGCGCGGAGGCGATGCTGCTGATGCGGGCCGGCCGCGAATATGCGCTCAAACGGGCACTGGACAAACTCGGCGACATGTTCGACGTCGTGATGATCGACTGCCCGCCGTCGCTGGGCGTGCTCACTCTGAACGGGCTGACCGCCGCCGACGAGGTCATCGTGCCGCTGCAATGTGAAACGTTGGCGCACCGCGGCGTCGGGCAGTTCCTGCGCACGGTCAACGACGTCCAGCAGATCACCAACCCGGGCCTGCGGCTGCTGGGTGCGCTCCCGACGCTGTACGACCCGCGCACCACCCATACCCGCGACGTGCTGCTCGACGTCGCCGATCGTTACGACCTGCCGGTACTGGCGCCGCCGATCCCGCGCACGGTGCGTTTCGCCGAAGCCAGCGCGTCGGGTTCGTCGGTGCTCGCCGCACGCAAG
Organism: Mycobacterium sp.; assembly: GCF_036488105.1. GTDB lineage: Bacteria > Actinomycetota > Actinomycetes > Mycobacteriales > Mycobacteriaceae > Mycobacterium. The sequence goes on from NZ_DASXHW010000494.1 coordinate 13,869, forward strand.
AACAAAGGCGCGTCCGCCTACCAGGAGTTGGCCCAGGCGCTGCTCAAGCACTGGAAGTCAGGCAAGGCGCTGCCGACGTTCACCATCGACGTGTAGTCAGCCCAGCGCGACGAGGGTGTTGCCGCGCTGCTCGAGCAGCTGCGAACCCGCCACGGCGGGGATCACCGCTGAGTTGGTCGGCTGCCGCTGCACCGGAAGGAAGTCTTCGCCGACGCCGGTGACCGGGTCGCAGACGGCGATGCCGTCGGTGACCGGGATGAGCAACTTGCCCGCCATCAAGGTCGCCGGACCCACTGGGACAGACGAGCCGGCGGGCCCGATCGAGTAGCGGTAGGTCAGGTTCGCGGAATCGAAGACCATCACTCTGTCGCCGGTCCACCAGGTGATCAGGTTGCCGGGCCGGGTCACCACACCGGACGACGACGGCGGCTTGGGCAGCACCGTGCTTCCCACCGTGGTGCCCGATGCGTCGATGACGTCGACCCTGGGCTGCGGCGCCGGCAGGTAGACGGCCGTCCTGGTCTCGGCCAGCGCCACCACCCGGGCGCCGGAATCCACGCCGATGCCCGGCTCGGGCACGTCGCGCTGTTCGGGTTCGTCCTCGTCCTTGGCCGGACGCAGCAGCTTGAGTCGCAGATCGGTCTGCCGGCCGCACGCCTCGAACACCGAAACCGCCGACGAGCTGGCCGCCGCCGAGGTCAATCGGCATCCGGTGTGCAAGCCCTTCGACGACGGCTTGATCCGCGCGTCGATCTCGCCGTAGGACAGCATTCGGACCATGTCCGAGCGCCACAGCTCGAGGCGGGTATCGCCGGCCGACAACACCGTCGTGCCGTCGGAAGACAGCGTGACCCGCTTGTCGGCATAGCTGCTGCGGGCGGGCCCCCGGCTTCCGTTGGATCCTTCGATCGTGCTGGCCTGACCGCAGCCCCGGTCGTCGCGATAGACCGCGACCGCGAAGCGGTAGACCCCGGCGACCCCGCACAGATCGCTATCCCGCGAGTAGGTCCATCGCACCTGGCCGGTGACCGGATCGCGGCCTTGTACGACACGACCGTCGGCGGTGACGACGGTTCCAGCGACCACGACAGGCTGGTCGGTCGGCGCATTCGGGGCGGTCCAGAGCTGCTTGAGCGAGGGCGGGACCTCGTGGGCCAGCCTCGGGCTGGGCGCGGGCCCCGTCGCGGGCCGGCTGATCGTGGCCCGGGCGTCGCTGGTCCACCAGATCAACGCCGCGGCCGTGGCGACCACGGCCACGATTGCGGTTGCAGCCAAGAGATCAGCTTTGGTGCGGCGTTCCGGCTTGACCATCGGGCAGCAGCGGCGCCGGCTTAGTTGGCGCTTGCCGTCGCGCCCGCCGACTTGCGGGGGCGGCGACGACGACGCCGTGCTCGCGTGCCGTCGCCGGACACGCCGTCTGCGGCTGGGGTCGACCCATCCGTGTCGGCTTTGCCGTTGGCATCGGCATGGCCCGTCGCCGACTTGCCGCCGCGGGTGCGGCGTCGCTGCCGGTCGCTGTTGCGCTGCTGCACGGGCTCGTCGCCGTTGCGGCCACCGGACGTGGCGCGCTTGACCGGTGATTTCTTCGGCGCTCCGATGGAGCCCCGGATGTCGGTCGGAATGTCCAGCTCGACGTAGACGTGCGGCGAGTTGGAGTACGTCTCGGCCGGATCCGGGCAGCCCAGCCCGAGCGCCTTGTCGATCATCGTCCAGCGGGCCAGCTCGTCCCAGTCGACCAGCGTGACCGCGATACCGGTCTTACCGGCCCGTCCGGTGCGGCCGATGCGGTGCACATAGGCGTCCCCGTCGTCCGGGCACTGGTAGTTGATCACGTGGGTGATGTCGTCGATGTCGATGCCGCGGGCCGCCACGTCGGTGGCGACCAGCACGTCGATGTCGCCGGCGCGGAACTGCTTCAGCGCCTTCTCGCGGGCGATCTGACCCAGGTCGCCGTGCACGGCGCCGACGGCGAAACCGCGTTCGGCCAGCTCGTCGGCGACCTTCTGCGCGGTGCGCTTGGTGCGGGTGAAGACCATGGTGGCGCCGCGTCCGCGCGCCTGCAGCACCCGGCTGACCAGCTCGACCTTGTCCATCGCGTGCGCGCGGTAGACGTACTGCTTGGTGAGGTCGTGCACCGCCGAGGAGTGCGGCGCCTCGGCCCGGATGTGGGTGGGCTGGTTCATGAAGGTGCGGGCCAGCGTGATGATCGGGTCCGGCATGGTCGCCGAGAACAGCATCGCCTGCCGCTCGTCGGGGATCTGGCGCAGAATCCGTTCGATATCGGGCAGGAAGCCCAGATCGAGCATCTCGTCGGCCTCGTCGAGCACCAGCACCGACAGGCCGCCGAGCTGCAGGTGTCCCTGCTGGGCCAGGTCGAGCAGCCGTCCGGGCGTACCGACCACGACGTCGGCGCCGGCGCGCAGCGCCTCGATCTGCGGCTCGTAGGGCCGGCCGCCGTAGATGCACACCACCGACACCTTTCGGTCGTCCTCGGTGGTCAGATACTTGGCGGCAGTGGACAGGTCGCCGTAGACCTGTAGGCAGAGTTCGCGGGTGGGCACCACGATCAGTGCGCGGGGGATGCCGGACAGGGGCCGATCGGGCCCCGCGGTGGTGATCCGCTGCAGCAGCGGCACGCCGAACGCGAAGGTCTTGCCCATTCCGGTGCGGGCTTGCCCGATCAGGTCGTCGCCGGTGAGTGCCAGCGGCAGCGTCAGTTCCTGGATGGCAAAGGGATGTTCGACGCCTTCCTCTTTCAGTGCCTGCACAATTTCGTCGCGGACACCGAGGTCGGCAAAGGTAGTTTCGGCTGCGGCTCGGTTGGGTGTGATGAGTGGACTCATGCGTGTAGCACGTACGCCTTTCGGTTTCGTATTCGATTTGTCAATCGTTGCGGTCACGCGCGCACCAGTTGACGGTCGAATACGTTGCCGATCCGCGGGCCCTGCGCTTACTGAGGCGGGCCAACTGCATGCACGCACATTGCTTAGGCAGCGGTGGTACGGATCTACCGCCATTACCTGGATTGATTGTAACTGGTGGGCCGCCGCCGCCCGGCTTGGTGGCTACGGCAGCGCGCAGCGAGTCGCCACGCATCACACCTAGAGTGTTGGCATGACTTCGCTTTCGCCGGGCGACACGCTGGCCGATCCGCCTCCGCCACGCCTGCCCGCGGACCATCCCGGCGTCAACGAATTGTTCGCGGTCTTGGCCTACGGCGAGGTCGCGGCCTTCTACCGGCTCACCGAAGAGGCCCGGATGGCGCCCGATCTGCGCGGCAGGATCTCGATGGCGAGCATGGCGGCAGCCGAGATGGGGCACTATGAGCTGCTGCACGACACCCTGGAGAGCCGCGGCGTCGACGTGGTGCCGGCGATGTCGAAGTACGCCTCCGCCCTCGACGGCTACCACCGGCTGACCACGCCGAGCACCTGGCTGGAGGCGCTGGTCAAGACCTATGTCGGTGATTCGCTCGCCGCGGACTTCTACCTGCAGATCGCCGACGGGCTGCCCGACGAGGTTGCCGACGTGGTGCGCGCGACGATGGCCGAGACCGGACATTCGCAGTTCGTCGTCGCCGAGGTGCGGGCCGCGGTGACCAAGAGCAGCAGACAGCGCAGCCGGCTGGCGTTGTGGTCACGTCGTCTGCTCGGTGAAGCGATTACCCAGGCCCAGTATGTGCTCGCCGAACACGATGAGCTGGTCGACCTGGTGGTGTCGAGGACGGCGGGCTTGACGCAGCTGGCCGGGTTCTTCGACCGGCTTCAGCGCCTACACAATGACCGGATGCGTGACCTGGGGCTCGACTAGGCCTAGCGGCTGCAGGTGGCGATCATCGTGCTGCCGGTCGAGATCGCCACGGGCTGACCGACGCCATCGCTGATCGAGCAGTTGAGGTGGCCGGTCAGGCTGGTCGCCACCACTGATCGCAGCCCGACCCCCTGGTTCAGCACGACGGTCCTCGACCACGGCAGCGACACGTTGAAGTCGGTCTGCGGCGCGCCCTGCGCGTCGGTGTAGACGACGGTGACCAGATCCAAAAGCCCTTTGGTGCCGGTGACCCGGTAGACGAACGTGCGGGCGGCGACGTCCGGCGGCGTCGAGGGGACAGCGGCCGGCGGCGCGATGTCGGTAGGCGTGGTGCTGGTGGCCGTCGGGCTCGGTTGATGGGAGGGCGGGGTGACGGTGGTGACCGTCTCCGGCGGCAGGACCGGCACCAAGCTGGGCCGCGGTGACGCGCTGCGGCCCGGTGGCGCCAACACGGTGGCCGACGTCGACGCGCTGTCGCCGCCGTTGACGATCACGACGGTGGCGATGACGGCGAGCACGAAGACGATCCCGGCGATGGCCGCGATCGGGCGCCACCGGTGATCGGACAGCGAGTAATCCCCGTCGGCGTAGATGTCGTCGACGGTGTCATCGGAGTAGTCCTGGAGCTCGCCATCCAGGTAGTGTGTGGTGCTGATGATGCAGATGTTATCGGTGTGACATCTGCTCGAGGCCGAGCGCGCAGGCGTGTCAGGTCACGATTTGCCAACGGCGGCCGGTCTCGGCGGCGCCCGCGAATCCTTGGCGGCGACCGGCTTTGAGCACACTCTCCCGGCGTCCACTAGCCTGCATGTCGGAGCATCGATTACCAAAGATTGGGAAGGGGCCGGCGTGGAGGTCAAGATCGGGATCACGGACAGCCCGCGCGAGCTGGTGTTCACCAGCCCGCAGACGCCCAGCGAAGTCGAAGCACTCGTCAGCGCCGCGCTCGGCAAAGATTCCAACGTGCTTGGCCTGACCGACGACAAAGGCCGCCGCTTCCTGGTCAATTCGGCCAAGATCGCCTACGTCGAGATCGGTGCCGCGGACTCGCGTCGCGTCGGCTTCGGGATCGGAAGCGTCGCCGCTAAGAGCGGGTAAGCGGCACGTGTGACAGGCCGCCCCAGGCGAACTGCACGGTGCCGTCCACGGCGTCGTCCTTGGTGATCGGCCGATCGGAGTCCAGCCAGTATCTGGCGCAGTCGACGCTGACCCCGACCAGACCCACGGCGACCATCCGGGCGCGGTGCGGGTCCAACCCGGAGTCGGCGCTGATCAGATCGAAAACCGCGTCGATGCACGACTCGGTGGCGACTCGTACCTGTGCGGCGACCTGAGGCTCGGTGATGATGTCGTTCTCGAAGATCAACCGGTAGCCCTGGCCGTCGTGCTCGATGAAGTCGAAGAAGGCCTGCACGGCCGACCGCAACCGTTGCCGGTTGTCGGTGGTGGTGCGCAGCGCTTGACGCACACCGGACACCAGGTTCTCGACATGGCGCGCCAAGACCGCTAAGTACAGCTCCAGTTTGCTTGAAAAGTGTTGGTAGAGAACGGGTTTGCTGACCCCAGCACGCTCGGCGATCTCGTCCATTCCGGCGGCGTGGTAGCCGCGGTCGACGAAAATATCGCTGGCAGCCATAAGCAATTGGCCCCGACGCTCGTCACGAGGCAGTCGGTTGCCGCGCCGAGCAGCGGTGGCGGGCTTCACCCCACTCCTTCCGGCGGCGTTGGCAAGATCGCTCATCCAGTCCTCAATCTGCTTGTCGTAGCGCCGGTGTTGCGAGTGCGCTGCTGATCGCAACGACACTACTACTCGCCTCGCATTCTCGATCATCACCTACGACCTGAATGTCGGCATGTCAGCGTGTGACAGGCACCTTCGGGCGCGCCGAGAGTCCCAGCTAGCGGCGGTTGTGCCATCCTGGAAAAGTGACCTTCGACCCCGACCGGCGCGGGGGCAACCGGACACCGGTTCTTCGCGACGACTGGCGAGAACCGCTGCGCGCCCAACGGGACCCACTGACGTGGGGTGGCGAAGGGCGGGTCCGGTCGAACCGGGGTACCAGCCGTTTTCGGAAACAGACGTGGCTGGGACGTTTCGTGTCGACCTACGGCTGGCGCGCGTACGCGCTACCGATACTGGTTGCCGTTACCGGGGTGGTGCTCTACCAGACCGTCACCGGTACCAGCGCGTCCGCGCCGGCGTCCGGGCAACCGGTTCAGGGTCCGCCGAAAATCGGCGCGGTGGGCACGGTGATCGCCGATGCCCCGCCCCGCGGTCTGACCCAGTACGACGCCAGCCTGCCGACCGGGATGCTGCCCAACGGGGGCGCGTTCACCGATGTGGGCGCCAAGTCCTGGCACCTGGCTCCGGGAGTCACAGCGCAGGTCGGCCAAGGTACGGCGAAAGTCTTCAAGTACACCGTCGAGGTCGAGAACGGCATGGACCCCACCGCGTTCGGCGGTGACGACGCGTTCGCCGCAATGGTCGATCAGACGCTGGCCAATCCGAAGAGCTGGACCCATGACGCGCAGTTCGCGTTCGTCAGGGTCGACGCGAATGGCAGAAACAAACCCGATATCCGCATCTCGCTGAGCACGCCGATGACCGTTCGGCAAGGCTGCGGGTACGAGTTTCCGCTCGAGACATCCTGCTACAACCCGTCTTACGGGGCCGGGGTCGAGCCGCGGGTCTTCATCAACGAGGCACGCTGGGTGCGCGGCGCGCTGCCCTTCCAGGGCGACGTGGGTTCCTACCGGCAGTACCTGATCAACCACGAGGTCGGCCACGCCATCGGCTACCTGCGCCACGAACCCTGCGACAAACAAGGCGCGCTGGCACCGATCATGATGCAGCAGACGTTCTCCACGTCCAACGACGACAACGCGAAGTTCGATCCGGAATTCGTCAAGCCGGACGGTAAGACCTGCCGGTTCAATCCCTGGCCGTACCCGATCGCCTAGCCTCGGTGGGGTGTTGCCGCCGCTAGTTGAGCCGGTTGCCGAGCTGACCCGTGCCGAGGTCGCCCGCTACAGCCGTCATCTCGTCATCCCCGATCTGGGTATCGACGGGCAGAAACGGCTGAAGAACGCGCGGGTGCTGGTGCTCGGCGCCGGGGGCCTCGGCGCACCCACGCTGCTGTACCTGGCCGCGGCCGGTGTCGGCACGATCGGCATCGTCGACGACGACGTCGTCGAGGAGTCGAATCTGCAACGCCAGATCATCCACGGCGTCGGCGACATCGGTCGGCCCAAGACGCAGTCCGCGCGCGACTCGATCGCTGCGGTGAACCCGTTGGTCGAGGTGCGCCTGCACGAGGTGCGGCTGTCTGCGGCCAACGCCGTCGACCTGTTCGGGCAGTACGACCTGATCCTCGACGGCACCGACAATTTCGCCACCCGCTACCTGGTCAACGACGCCGCGGTGCTGGCGCACAGGCCCTACGTGTGGGGATCGATCTACCGCTTCGAGGGCCAGGTGTCGGTGTTCTGGGAGGACGCGCCCGCTGGCCGCGGCCTGAACTACCGCGACTTGTATCCGGAGGCTCCGCCGCCGGGCCTGGTGCCGTCGTGCGCCGAAGGCGGCGTGCTTGGCGTGCTGTGCGCCTCGATCGCGTCGGTGATGGGCACCGAGGCGATCAAACTGATCACCGGGCTCGGCGAGACGCTGCTGGGCCGGCTGATGATGTACGACGCGCTCGCCATGACCTATCGGACGATCACGATCCGCAAGGACCCGGCCGCGCCGTCGATCACCGAGCTGGTCGACTACGACGAGTTCTGCGGAGTCGCCTCCGACGCCGCGACCGACAGTGCGATCACCCCTGGTGAGTTGCGTGATCTGCTCGCTGACGGCGACAAGATCATGCTGATCGACGTGCGGGAGCCGG
>NZ_DASXHW010000398.1:0-3277 GCF_036488105.1 Mycobacterium sp.
GGACCAGGCGTCACAGTGACAAATTATCGCCGGGCCGGAAAGACGTTCCTCACGTCGCGGCGAGTGGCGTGAACGGCAGAAGGGGGCTGCCCTGGAAAAGTGGACACGCGCGTGAGACAAACCGGTGTGGACATCACGTGAGACAACTTGCATCGCCGCACGTCAAGGCCTCGCAATTGGACACGGGATTTGAGAACCTGATATGTAGGCACTGTTGTCAAGAGGGTAGGTGAAAGCCGCCCCGGCTGAGAGTCGGGGCGGCTTTCGTTTTGGCTGGCTTGGTGAGGGCGTCGGCGGTCGTTGCTCACGACGGTGGTGTCAGGCTGATATGCGCGGGTTGGGTACCGCAGGACGATGATTCGGATGTGAACGTTACTGCTGTCTACAGGCGAGCATCACGGACGCTGATTGTTGAATCACGTTGTGGCTCATAGGTTCTTTGCAGGTTGGTTCACTCACCGCGCCGACGCTTTGATTACCTGGGTCAGCCAAGCTTTCGATGTTGGCTTGCCTATTGCATGGTGGCCAGGGACCAGCACCAGCCGGCGAGTTCGCGGGCGATCGCGACATTGGCGACGAGCGGGTTTTTGCCGCGTTCGGTGAAACTGCGCCACCGCTTGTTGAGGCGGCGGTTGCCGGCGTGGCCGCGAGCCCGAAGTGCCGGGTCGACTTTCGCCCAGCGGGCCCGCAGGCTGGGTCCGGAGGTGCTGTAGGACTTGCGGTGATGCCAGGCCGATTCGATGAGTAGCCGTCGTACATGGGTGTTGCCCGCCTTGGTGATCGATCCTTGGGTCCGAGAGCTTCCCGAGGAGTACTCAGACGGCACCAAGCCGACGTAGGCGCCGATTGTGGAGCCGGTGAAGCGCGACCAATCACCGATTTCCACCGTCAGCGCCAGACCGGTTAGAGCGGAGATGCCCCGCAGACAGCCCAGCCGGTTGACCGGATCGGCGAATCGCGGCGAAGCGGCCACCGCCATGATCTGCTCGTCGAGGCGATCCCGCGCCGCCGTGGCCGCCAGCACAGCGTCGAAACCGTGGTCGAACGCGGCTTTAAGGTGGACGTCGTCGAAGCGGTGCCGTCGCAGCCATTGCTCGTGCACGCCGGTCCACGGTGTGCCACCGTAATACACGATCCCTTGCCGCAGAAGCAGTTTCGATAGCCGGTGGCGCACCCGCATCAGATCGGCGCGGGCATCTTCACGGGCACGCACCAGGTCGCGGACCGCCTCGATTTCCCGCTCCGGCACCCTCACCGCGGTGATCTCACCCAACCGCAGCAGCCTGGCCAGATGCGCAGCGTCGCGGGCGTCGGTCTTGACTCGGTCCCCAGCCGGGCGCTGCAGCTTCGACGGCGCGGCGACCACACATTCCATCCCGGCCCCGTTGATCGCCCGTGCCAACCCGAAGCCGGTCGGACCCGCCTCATAGGCCACCCGCACCGGGGCCCGCAGCTGATGCAACCAGCCCAGCACCTCGCCGTAATCCGGGCACAGCCGCGCCCGAGCGAGCTTTCCTGTTTCCTCATCGACGGCATGCGCCACCACCGAAAGCGCATGCACATCCAACCCAACGCTCGTACCCTGAACAATCACCGGAGGCCTCCTGATCTGCAAATGTGGCTCTACCAGCGCGAGTGTTCACCCCACGCCGGCAACCCACGAATCGTTTTGCAGCACGAGGCCTTCGGCCTCAGCTAGCCCCCATACCAACTTGTTCAATAACGGTCAGGTCATCGGGGTCTGCAGCCACGATGTCCTAGGTGCCGGTTCGGGATCGCTCGCCCTCATACCTGCCGCCCTACTGGGTTGGCTCTTAGACGGCTTGCGTCCCGGGTCGGTGCCGCCGGCTGGGAGTGGCTGAAGAGAGGCCTGCAAAGCCGAAAGTTGGTGTGCCCTCCCGCTACTCATGTTCATTGAGCACAGGAGGAAAATACGCCGTGACTGGAGCACCATTTAGCGATCGTGTCGTGATCGCCGTTGACCCGCATAAGGCATCGTGGACCGCGGCCGCTGTCGACTCCTCGCTGCAACCGCTGGACGTCATTCGGGTCCCGGTGAGCCCGCAGGGCTACCGCCAGCTGCGAGGATTCGCTCAACGGTGGAGAGACTGCGGCTGGGCGATCGAAGGCGCGGCCGGTCTGGGCGCCCCACTGACCCAGCGGTTGACCGCCGACGGCATCGATGTGGTGGATGTACCGGCCAAACTCGCTGCCCGGGTCCGGGTGCTGTCTACCGGGCACGGCCGCAAAACTGACGAAGCCGACGCGGTCTCGGTAGGCGTCGCCGCCCTGACCGCCACCCGGCTCAACACCGCCACCATCGATGCGGCCATCACCGCCCTGCGCGCCCTGGTAGAACACCGTGACGACCTGGTCAAGACCCGCACCCAAACCATCAATCGCCTACACGTGCTGCTCGCTCACCTCATACCCGCGGGTGCCCCACGCGGGCTGACCGCTGATCGCGCCGCTGAGATGCTGCGTCGAATACGACCCCGCGACCCCGCAGTCAAGACGTTGCGTGGCCTGGCCGGCGACCTCGTCGGCGAGATCCGCCAGCTCGACCGTCGTATCGCCAAAGCCGCCAGCGACATCCAGACCGCCGTCGACACATCGGGCAGCACCCTGACCGAACTCAGCGGCATCGGCACGCTCAACGCCGCCAAGATCCTGGCCCGTGTCGGCATGATCCAGCGATTCCGTTCAGCCGATGCGTTCGCCTCCTATACCGGCACCGCGCCTATCGCGGCATCCTCCGGTGACGTGACTCGCCATCGCCTCTCCCGCGCAGGAGACCGCCAGCTCAACTGTTGTTTGCACACTATGGCGATCACCCAAATCGCCCGCGACACTCCCGGACGGACGTACTACCGAAAGAAGCGAGCCGCCGGCAAGAGCCACCGAGAAGCATTGCGCTGCCTCAAACGACGCCTCTCCGACGCCGTCTACCGCCAGCTCCTACACGACGCGACGACGGGAGCGGGGGCAGGCCCGGCGGGACACGCGGGGGCGACTCTAGCGTCCAGCGCGGCCGGCTCACACCCCTTCACCAGCACTTCGGACAAGTCACTCACCGGGCCGGCCAACCGCCACCATACAACCGGCGGCCACAACGTTTGACACAGAGAGGCGCCGTCTACCCCCGAGCAACAGCGTGCGGCCATGCGAATTGCCAACCGTCAGGCCGTCGTTCACTTCGCAACCTGGGCGGCAAGTGGCGTCGTGTTCGTCTTGCTCAACCTAGATTCCGGCGGCGGCGTGGCCTGCGTGATCGGGG
>NZ_DASXHW010000404.1:0-6025 GCF_036488105.1 Mycobacterium sp.
GCCACGTTGCGCCACCCGCTGGGGATCGAGCCGAGCACGGTGGCGCTCGCCCGATTCCCGGCCGCGTCGGCCAGCGCCGCGGCGATCGCCGACAACCGGATCACGGCGTCGTCCACCAGCGGCGCGGACAGCTTCGCCAGATCGTGCGTTTCGAAGAATGCGGTGTCGGTGGCGCCGTCCAGGAACGCCTGATGCCGCAACACATTGACCAAAAGATCGCGATTGGTACGCAGTCCGTGCAGCCGGGCTCGTGCCAGCGCGTCGGCGAGCACCAGCGCCGCCTGGCGGCGCGTCGGAGCGTAGGAGATCACCTTGGCCAGCATCGGGTCGTAGTGGATGGAAACCACCGAGCCGTCAACGATTCCGGAGTCGAGCCTGATGCCGGTTCGCCCCCCGAGCGTGCTGAACTCGGCGCGGGCCGCCGGTACATCGATGCGTTGCACCTGGCCGGCGTGCGGCTGCCAGTCCCGCGCCGGATCCTCGGCGTAGAGCCGCGCTTCGATGGAATATCCATGCACGGCAGGCGGTTCGGCGTCCAATCGGCCGCCGTCGGCGACGTCGATCTGCAGCTCGACCAGGTCGAGTCCGGTGGTCTCCTCGGTGACCGGGTGCTCGACCTGCAGCCGCGTGTTCATCTCCAGGAAGTAGAACTCGCCGTCGTCGTCGGCAAGGAACTCCACTGTCCCTGCGCCGGTGTAGCCGATCGCGCCGGCAGCGAGCCGGGCGGCTTCGAACAGCCTGGCCCGCATGCCCGGTATGCGCGCGACCAAGGGCGACGGCGCTTCCTCGATGATCTTCTGATGGCGGCGCTGGATCGAGCATTCCCGCTCGCCGACCGCCCACACCGTGCCGTGGGAATCGGCCATCACCTGGACCTCCACGTGGTGGCCGGTGGGCAGGTAGCGCTCACAGAACACCGTTGGGTCGCCGAACGCGGACTGGGCCTCGCGCTGGGCGGCGGCCACTTCGCGTGGCAGCGCATCTAATTGGTCGACCACCCGCATTCCGCGCCCGCCACCGCCAGAGGATGCCTTCACCAGCACCGGCAACTGGTCGGCGGTGACGGTGTCCGGGTCGAGTTCCTCGAGCACGGGGACTCCGGCGGCGGCCATCATCTTCTTGGACTCGATCTTCGAGCCCATCGCACGCACCGCGTCCACCGGCGGGCCGATCCAGGCCAGCCCCGCGGCTTGCACCGCGGCAGCGAATTCAGCGTTCTCCGAAAGGAATCCGTAGCCGGGGTGCACTGCATCCGCGCCGGCCGCGCGAGCCGCGGCGATGATGGCGTCGGCGTTGAGATAGTCGTTGGTCTTGGGCAGCCGGACCCGGGCGTCGGCCTCGGCGACATGCGGCGCGTTGGCGTCCGGGTCGGTGTAGACCGCGACGGTGCCCAGGCCCAGAGTGCGGCACGTCGCGAACACCCGTCGGGCGATCTCGCCGCGGTTGGCTACCAGAACTCGAGTGATTCCCACGAGCGTCACATCCGGAAGACGCCGAAGTTCGACGTCCCCTTGATCGGGCCATTGGCGATGGCGGACAAACACATTCCCAACACGGTGCGGGTATCGCGCGGGTCGATCACTCCGTCGTCGTAGAGCATTCCGGACAGCACCAGTGGCAGCGACTCGGCCTCGATCTGGCCTTCGACCGCGGCCCGCATCGCCGCGTCGGCGTCTTCGTCGACTTTCTGGCCGCGCGCCTCGGCGGCGGCCCGGCTGACGATCGACAGCACCCCGGCCAGCTGAGCGCCGCCCATCACGGCGGCTTTGGCGCTCGGCCAAGCGAACAGAAACCGTGGGTCGTAAGCCCGGCCGCACATACCGTAGTGACCGGCGCCGTAGGACGCGCCGATCAGCAGGGAGAGGTGCGGGACCGTCGAGTTGGACACGGCGTTGATCATCATCGAGCCATGCTTGATCATGCCACCTTCTTCATAGTCCTTGCCGACCATATAGCCAGTCGTGTTATGCAGGAACAACAATGGCGTATTCGAGCGGTTAGCCAACTGGATGAACTGGGTGGCTTTCTGCGACTCTTCGCTGAACAGCACGCCGCGGGCGTTGGCCAGGATGCCCAGCGGATAGCCGTGCAGCCGGGCCCAGCCGGTGACCAGCGACGAGCCGTACATCGCCTTGAATTCATCGAATTCGGAGCCGTCGACGATCCGGGCGATCACTTCCCGCGGGTCGAACGGGATGCGCAGGTCGGCCGGGACGATGCCGATCAACTCGTCGGCGTCGAACAGCGGCTCGGTCACCGGCGCGGGTGCGGGCCCTTCTTTCGTCCAGTTGAGCCGCGCGACGATACGACGCCCGATGCGGATGGCGTCGAGCTCGTCGACGGCGAAGTAGTCACCCAAACCCGATACCCGCGAGTGCATCTCGGCGCCACCCAGCGACTCGTCATCGGATTCCTCACCGGTGGCCATCTTCACCAGTGGCGGGCCGGCCAGAAAGACCTTTGAACGTTCTTTGATCATCACGACGTGATCGGACATCCCGGGTATGTAGGCCCCGCCCGCGGTGGAGTTACCGAACACCAATGCGATGGTGGGAATCCCGGCCGCCGACAGCCGGGTCAGGTCGCGGAACATCTGTCCGCCGGGGACGAAGATCTCTTTCTGGGTGGGCAGATCCGCGCCGCCCGATTCCACCAAAGAAATGACCGGCAACCGGTTCTCGAACGCAATCTGGTTGGCCCGCAGGATCTTTCGTAGTGTCCACGGGTTGCTGGTGCCGCCCTTGACGGTCGGATCGTTGGCGACGATCAGGCATTCCACACCGCTCACCGCGCCGATCCCGGTTACCAGGCTGGCGCCGATCTGAAAAGCGCTGCCGTAGGCCGCCAGCGGGCTCAGCTCCAGGAACGGCGCATCCGCGTCGACCAGCAACTCGATGCGTTCCCGGGCGGTCAGCTTGCCGCGATCGTGATGACGTTCAACGTATTTCGCGCCGCCGCCGGCCAGTGCCTTGGCCAGCTCGGCATCGATCTCCTCGAGCCGGGACTCCGCGGCCGATGCGGCGGCCGTGTAGGTGTCGGCCTTCGGGTCGAGTGTGGACCGCAGCGCGGTCATGACTGAAAGCCCAGCAGCTTGGCGGCAAGCGAGGTCAGGATCTCGGTGGTCCCGCCGCCGATGCCCAGGATCCGCATGTCGCGGTACTGGCGTTCGATTTCGGACTCGGCCATGTATCCCATGCCGCCGAACAGCTGAACCGCCTGGTTGGCCACCCATTCGCCGGCCTCGACGGCGGTGTTCTTGGCGAAGCACACTTCGGCGATCAAGTTGGTCTCGCCGGCCAGCTGCCGCTCGACCACGTGGTGAGCGTAGACGCGGGCGACGTCGATGCGACGGGCCATCTCGGCCAGCGTGTTCTGTACGGATTGTCGGGAGATCAGCGGCCGACCGAACGTCTCCCGGTCGCGGCACCACTGCACGGTGATGTCCAGACACCGCTGGGCGCTCGAATACGCCTGCGCGGCAAGGGCGATACGTTCTGACACGAATGCCTCCGCGATCTGGGCGAAGCCGGTGTTCTCGGCGCCGACCAGGTTGGCCACCGGCACGGCGGCGTCGACGTAGGACAGCTCCGCGGTGTCCGAGGACCGCCAACCCATCTTGTCCAGCTTGCGCGACACCTCGAACCCCGGGGTGCCCTTCTCGACGAGCAGCAACGAAACCCCTGCCGCGCCAGGACCGCCGGTGCGCACCGCGGTGACTACGAAGTCGGCTCGCACCGCGGAGGTGATGTAGGTCTTGGCGCCGTTGACGATGTACTGGTCACCGGAGCGCGTCGCGGTCGTGCGTAGGTGCCCGACGTCGGAGCCGCCGCCGGGTTCGGTGATGGCCAGCGAACCGATCAATTCGCCGGCCAAGGTCGGGCGAACGAAGGTCTGGATCAGCCGCTCATCGCCGGAGGCGATGATGTGCGGCACGGCGATGCCGCAGGTGAACAGCGACGCGAACACGCCGCCGGGCACGCCGGCCTGGTGTAGCTCCTCGCAGACGATCACCGCGTCGGCGCCGTCGCCGCCGCCCCCGCCGACTGCCTCGGGGAAGTTCGAGCCCAGCAGGCCCGCCTCCCCGGCGGCGCGGTGCAATTCGCGCGGCAACTCACCGCTGCGTTCCCACTCGTCGACGTGCGGCAAGATCTCCCGTTCGGCGAAGGAGCGCACGGTCTTTCGGAGCTGTTCACGCTCCGGCGTGGTCCAGATGCTCACAACAACCCTTCTCTCACAGCAACTCTGCCGGAATGTCGACCTGGCGGCTGCGCAGCCATTCACCCAGCCCTTTGGCCTGCGGATCGAAGCGCGCCTGATAGGCGACGCCCTGGCCGAGGATCTCCTCGATGACGAAGTTCACCGCGCGCAGGTTGGGCAGCAGGTGCCGGGTGACCGGCAGATCGGCGGTTTCGGGAAGCAGCTGCTTGAGCCTCTCGACGGTGAGGGTGTTGGCCAGCCAGCGCCACTGCTCGTCGCTGCGCACCCAGACCCCGACGTTGGCCGACCCGCCCTTGTCGCCGCTGCGCGCGGCGGCGATGCGGCCAAGCGGTGCCCGCTGTGCCGGACCCGCCGGCAACGGCTCTGGCAGCGGCGGCGCATCGGCCTGCTGCAGCTCGAGAGTGTCGGTGGCGCAAGGAATCTCGACGCGGGTGCCGTCGGTGTGCACGGCGACATGTTGCACCTTGGCGGCGTCGACATAGCCGGGGGTGTACACCCCGTACACCTGACCGTCGCCGGGCGGCGCGGTGACGGTGAAACCCGGATAGCTGGCCAGCGCCAATTCCACCGCGGCCGAGGAGAACTGGCGACCGACATTCGCCGCGTCGGGGTCGCGGACCACGCAGCGAAGCAGAGCGCTGGCGGCCTCCTCGGTGTCGGCGTCGGCGTGGTCGGTGCGGGCCAGTGTCCACTCCAGCTCGGCGGGCTTGACCGACAGCGCGGACTCCAGCTGCCGTCGCACCAGATCCGCCTTGGCCTCGATGTCCAAACCGGTCAGCACGAACGTCATGGCGTTGCGGAATCCGCCGATGCTGTTCAGTGACACCTTGAGGGTGGGCGGCGGCGGTTCACCGATTACCCCGCTGATCCGCACCCGGTCGGGGCCGTGGTCGGACAGTTCGATGGTGTCCATCCGGGCCGTCACGTCCGGGTTGGCGTAGCGGGCGCCGGTGATCTCGTAGAGCAGCTGCGCGGTCACCGTGTCGACGCTGACCAGGCCACCGGTGCCGGGGTGCTTGGTAATCACCGACGAACCGTCGGCGTGGACCTCGGCCAGCGGGAAGCCGGCGTATGTCAGGTCGGGGACCTCGGTGAAGAACGAGTAGTTGCCGCCGGTGGCCTGGATGCCGCATTCGATGACGTGCCCGGCGACCACGGCGCCGGCCAGGCGGTCGTAGTCGGTCCGCTGCCAGCCGAAGTGGGCGGCCGCAGGCCCGACGGTCACCGATGCGTCGGTCACCCGCCCGGTGACGACGATGTCCGCGCCGTCTTTCAGGCAGTCGACGATGCCCCACGCGCCCAGGTACGCGTTGGCCGTCAGCGGCTTGCCCAGCCCGAGTTCTTCGGCGCGGGGCGAGAGGTCGTCACCGTCGACGTGAGCGACCCGGACGGGCACACCGAGGCGCTCTGCCAGAGCGCGCACGGCGTCCGCGAGGCCGGCGGGGTTCAGGCCACCGGCGTTGGTGACGATGCGCACCCCGCGGTCGGAAGCCAGCCCCAGGCATTCCTCGAGTTGGGTCAGGAAGGTCTTGGCGTAGCCGCGCTCGGGATGCTTCATCCGGTCGCGGCCGAGGATCAGCATGGTCAGTTCGGCCAGGTAATCACCGGTGACGTAGTCGAGCTCGCCGCCGACCAGCATCTCGCGCATCGCGGAATGCCGGTCGCCGTAGAAGCCCGAACAGTTTCCGATCCGAACCGATGCCGCCGAACCCCGGGCACCCGACGAGGACGTCACACGTGGCTCCCTCCAGCCGGACGTACCAACCAACCGGTAGGTTAGCGGGTACCGGCGGTGTCACGTCAAGGG
>NZ_DASXHW010000449.1:0-7418 GCF_036488105.1 Mycobacterium sp.
TCTTGGCCACCTGCCAATAGATCACGCCCGCGGACTTGGGGCCGAGCGCGATCTTCTCGTCGGCTCCTGCCTCGTCGGCCAACGCCGCGAGCTCGTCGAGTACATCGCTGTCGCTGACGAACGTGACGTAGGACTGGTATCCGTCCACCTCGGTCTCGAACGGGTAGCCGTTGACGATTGAGCGCACCTTCGTGATCGGGTAAACCAGCACCCAGGCGTCGTATCCGAAGTGCTTGCGCAGCGCCTTCTCTGCCGTTGCGCGCACCGCATCTGCGGCCTTCGGCGAATCCAACGTCACGTTTCCGGTCGCCAGAATGGTGCGAACCTCGGCGAGTCCCGAGTCGGTCAGTGCGCTCGCCACGCCGGCCATTTTCAGGTTGACGCCGCCGACGTTGACGCCGCGTAAGAACGCCGCGTACCGAGTCATGAGCGCGATGGTAGCCACGCGGGCGTCCAGTGGGGCGCGATCGTCTGAGTAGGCTTGCGACATGGGGCGCCAAGTGTTCGACGACAAGCTGCTCGCCGTGATCGCGGACAACTCTCTCGGTGTACTCGCCACCCTCAAGCGTGACGGGCGCCCGCAGCTGTCCAACGTGTCGTACTACTTCGACGCGCGCAGTGCCGCTATCCAGGTGTCGGTCACCGAGCCACGGGCAAAGACGCGCAACCTGCGTCGCGACCCGCGGGCTTCGCTGCTCGTCAGCTCCGACGACGGCTGGACGTATGCGGTCGCCGAGGGCACCGCGACGCTGACCCCGCCGGCCGCCGCGCCCGACGACGACACCGTCGAGGCGCTGATCGCGTTGTACCGCAACATCGCCGGTGAACACCCGGACTGGGACGACTACCGGCAGGCGATGGTCACCGACCGTCGCGTCGTGCTGACCCTGCCGATCGCACACGTCTACGGCATGCCGCCGGGCCTGCGGTGAATCCCGCTGAACGGCACCGGGCGCGCTAGGCTGCGGGCTATGGCTGGATCGAAGTCGGGGGCCGAGTCGTCCGCATCATCGCGCTCTGAAGACGACAACAAACGAAAATTCCGTGAAGCCCTGGAGCGCAAGAAGGCAAAGTCGTCTGGCGGTGCTGATCATAAGGACGGCGGTGCCAAGGGGCCGCGGTCACAGGGCGCGGTCGGGAATCGCCGGGAGTTCCGCCGCAAAAGCGGTTAGGCCGCTAGCTCGCCTTTCTGGATGATTGGGGTCTCGTCGGCGTCGGCGAGGCCGAAAAAGGCTGCGGGCACGATGAATTCGACGGCCGTCAGCACTTCCTGGAGCCAGTGCGGCCGGTGCGGGCAGGTGTGCTGGCCATTCCGCCACGGTAACTCTTCGGTGCGCGGCGTCAGGAGTGCCACCCCGATATTGGGCCAGAGACCCAGTTGTGCGTCAGCGAGCGAGTAGACATCGCCGCGTGGACCGACGGTGAGCGCATCGCCGTTGACCGTGAGGACGTACTTTTGCCGTGACCGCCAATAGAGGTAGCAGCCGATCACTACGCCCGCAGCCAGCAACACGCGATGAAGATCAGGCCGCTGTAGCGCGGGACGTGCACGGGAATGCCCTTTGACGTGCGGAACATCGCGAGTGCGGCGAACGCGACGAACGCCACGAAAAACACCGAGTAGACGGCCTGCCAGATTTTGGTCCCCTTGATCCAGCCAGTCGAGAAGGCCTCGGCCGACGCCACGAATTGGCGTGACGCAGTTGATTCGTCTCTGACGCTCATAAGCTGGATCTTTTCGCGCGAACAGCGTGGTACGCATCGGTCAAATGCCCTATTTATGACGTTCGGTTCTTGAGTCTGCCATTCACTTCGGCCGGTCACGTGTGGTTGGGTTAGGGCAGTTGGGTTAGGGGACGGAAGGAACACCTCGTTGACTGTGAAGCTCTGCTTGGCGCAGGACACCGATGCCGACCAGCTTCTGTCCGAGAACCCCTTCGCGCTGTTGGTCGGCATGCTGCTCGACCAACAGGTACCGATGGAGACCGCATTCTCCGGTCCGAAGAAGATCGCCGATCGGATGAGCAGCTTCGACGCGGCCGAGATCGCCGAATACGACCCGGATAAATTCGCCGACCTGTGTTCGGAAAAGCCTGCGATACACCGTTTTCCGGGGTCGATGGCCAAGCGGATACAGACGCTCGCGCAGATCATCGTGGACCGCTATGACGGCGATGCCGCCGGCGTATGGACCGCCGGCGACCCCGACGGACCCGAGTTGTTGCGACGACTCAAGGGCCTGCCTGGGTTCGGCGAGCAGAAGGCGCAGATATTTCTCGCGCTGCTCGGCAAGCAGTATGCGGTGACTCCCAAGGGTTGGCGGGCGGCCGCGGGCGAATTCGGTAAGGCCGGCACACACGTGTCGGTCGCGGACATCGCCGATGCGGGTTCGCTCGAGAAGGTTCGTTCATACAAGAAGCAGATGAAGGCAGCCAAGAAGGCAACCGGAAAGGCAGCAACGTGAAGACACACCTGAACTGTCCGTGTGGCGAGGCGATCACCGGCAAAGACGAAGACGAATTGGTCGACCTGACGCAGGCCCACCTGGCCAGCGCGCACCCCGGTCTGGAGTACGACCGGGACTCGATCCTGTTCATGGCCTACTAACCGGCGAATCCGCCGTCGCGCACGACGATTGGCGCGACGGCGGACTGACGAGGCCTAGATCAGATAAACACCGTGGTCAGGGCACCACCGTCGAGCCGATGGTGGGCATGAACTGGCACTGCTTGTCCTTGGTCGTGACCTGTCCGAAGATCGTCGACATGATGCTGCCCGACCCGGTGTCGACGGTCGCGGTCAGCGTCGTCGGCCCCTGGGGGTTGATGTCCGGCTGCGGCTTGAGCGTCGCGCTGCCCGACTTGCCGGTGGTCAGGTTCACCCAGGTGACATTCAGCGGTAGCTTCTGCACGTCGGCGGGTCCCGGTGTGCCGACCGCGGTGAACACGTAGGCCGTCTGGCCGGCGTTCGGGCCGGGCGTCGGGATCTTGGCGGGCCCGGCCACCGACAGCACCGGCGCCATCACGGTGCCGCCATCGGTCCCGCAGTTGCTGCTGATCGACGGGTAGATGAAGTCCTGCGTGGGCGGGGCGTCCGGGCTGAAGCCGGGAGCGGCAGCCGCGGGAACAGCGGCCGGCGCCGGTCCGGCGGGTGCTGGGGGTGTGGCCGCCACTGGGACAGCGTTCGAGGGGGCGGGTGCGGGTACTGCTGCCTCGGGCGCGGGGCCCGCGGCGTGCACCGGGTCGATACCGGTCGGCAGGTGTGCCTGCGCACCCGGTTCCACACCTGGCGGGACGACGTGCGCCGTCGGGGCGGCTTCCGGCGGTGACGTGACGAACTGGTTCACCGACTCCGCAACGCTTTTCGATTGCTCGGGCGCAGACGGGTTGTGGCTGAATGCCTGCGCCGCGGCCATCAGCAGCTGCGTCGCCTGCTCTGGGTTGCCCGCGGCCTGCTGGATGATCGGGCTCAACTCGGTCAGTGCCGGCAGTCCCGGCATTCCCGGAATCTGCTGAGCGGGGATCGGTGCGGGTGGCGCCGGGTCGGCGGCCGCGTTGGGGGACAGTGCCACTGCGGCGCTCGATGCGATGGAAGCGGCAGCGAAGGTGCTGATCAGATTTCTAGCGATGAACATGGTGTCCTCCCGGTCGTCGATGTTGTTGGTGGCCGGCTAGCGCGCAGGGGCGCTAGCCGGCCGGTAGCGCGGCGTCAGGGCAGGCCGGAAACCGGGAACAGCAACGGGTTTGGCGTCGCGACAGGCGCCACCGGTGCGGCAAGGCCCGGCAGGGACGCCGCCGGTGCGACAGCAGCCGGCAGGCCTGCCGCCGAGGAGAGCCCGCTACTGACCGGCGATCCGCCGGTGAGCAGCGAGGTCAGGTCACCGGGCAGCGACACCTGCTGCGGCAGCGGGAACGGCAGCCCCGGTATTTGCGGCAGGTTGAGCTGCGCCTGCGGCAGCATCCCCGCGGGGCCGGTCGTCGGCGCGGCTGCGGCCGGAACGGTCGACGTCAAGCCGGGCTGTGTTAGACCAGGAAGGCCAAGGCTCGGCGCGGCGGTCGTGGCCGGAGCCGGAGTCGTCAACCCCGGAATGCCAAGCCCGGGTGTGGAAGTCGCGGCCGGAGCCGGCGACGCCAAGCCCGGAAGCAGTGACGAACCCGCCGCCGGGGTGGTCGCGGGCGTCTGCGGCATCTTGATCGACGCGCTGGCCAGCGGCGGAGGTGTGGCCGGTTGACCGCCCAATGCCCCCGCGACGTTTTGCAGCATCTGCGGCGCCTGGGCCGCGGTGCCGACGAGTTGCTGGCTGATGTCGGGGGTGGGCAGCGGCGCCGGGTCGGCGTGGGCTGTGCCCATCAATCCGCCGATGAGCAATGCTGCAGATGAGCCGGCCACGATTGCGGTGGCACGGAACAAGGTCCGAATAGTTGACATGACTCTCCCTGAATCTCGATAACAAGTCCTCGGCGCCGATGGTTCGCCTGATATGGAAGTGACTCAAGTGACACGTGTGGCATTTATGCGACCGTTACGCAATCGAGCGTCAGCGGTGACCGCGCGACCTCGTGACCGGAATTGCCGTGCCCGTCAGGCCCGGCGATAGAGTCGTGCAGATAGACACCCCCTCAGCCGCCCCGGCGGCAGTTGCCGACCGCCGGCGCGCGATCTCGATGGACGCGATCGGGCCGGTGCTGCTGGTCGTGAGCGTTGCCGCGCGGCTGGCCTGGACCTATCTGGCGCCTAACGGGGCCAACTTCGTCGACTTGCACGTCTATGTCGGCGGGGCCGCGATGATCGACCACCCGGGGAGCCTGTACCACTACGTCTACGCCGACCAGACGCCGGATTTCCCGCTGCCGTTCACCTATCCGCCGTTCGCGGCGGTGATCTTCTATCCGCTGCACCTGCTGCCGTTCGGCTTGGTCGCGTTCTGCTGGACGGTCGGGACGATGGCCGCGCTCTTTTGCGTGGTCCGGATCAGCCAGCGACTGCTGGGTGTCGGCGCCGGGGAGGGTCACCGACTGGCGATGCTCTGGACGGGGATTGCGATCTGGCTCGAACCGCTGCGCAGCACGTTCGACTACGGGCAGATCAATGTCGTGCTGGCGCTGGCCACGCTGGCGGCGGTGTTCAGCTCCCGGTGGTGGTTGTCCGGGTTGTTATTGGGGACGGCGGCGGGAGTGAAGCTGACGCCTGCGATCGGGGGACTCTATTTCGTCGGCGCCCGTCGGTGGGCTACGGCGGTGTTTTCCGGGGTCGTGTTCCTGGCCACCGTCGCGGTGTCGGCCTGGGTTGTCGGGGATCAAACTCGTTACTACTTCACCGATTTGATCTTCAAGACCGACCGGGTCGGGCCGATCTGCACGATCTTCAACCAGTCGTGGCGGGGTGGTATCTGCCGGATTTTCGGCCACGACGCCGGCTACAGCCCGGTGGTGTTGATCGGGATCGCCGTCACCGCAATACTTTGCGCGCTGGCCTGGCGCGTAGTGAGCGCCCGCGGAAGCGAACAACTCGGCCCTTTGCTGATCGTCGAGTTGTTCGGGCTGTTGCTCTCGCCGATCTCCTGGACACACCACTGGGTGTGGCTGGTGCCGTTGATGATCTGGCTGCTACACGGCCCGCTCTCCGATCGTCGCGGCGCACGCATTCTCGGCTGGACCTGGTTGGCGCTCACCACCATCGGCGTGCCCTGGCTGCTGAGCTTCGCCCAGCCGACGATCTGGCAGAACGGCAGACCGTGGTATCAGGCCTGGGGCGGGCTGGTCTACATCGTGGCGACGTTGGCCACGCTGGCCTGGATCGCGGCCGACGGAAAGCGCGCGGCTAGCTACCAATAATCCCGTCGATGTCGCGCGCCATCGCGACGTCTTTGTTGGTGATGCCACCTTCGGAATGTGTAACCAAAGCGAAAGTCACTGTTCGCCAACGGATATCGATGTCGGGGTGATGATCTTCGGCTTCGGCGTGCTCAGCCACCCGGCGCACCGCGTCGATGCCGGCGAGAAATTCCGGGAACTTCACCGACCGGCGCAGCGCGCCCTCTTTGCGTTCCCACCCGTTGAGGTCAGGCAGTGCGGCGTCTACTTGGTCATCGGTTAACACAGCCATATTTCAAACGTATACCGTCAGCCGCGATGGTCAACCAGATCGTTGTCGCCGGAGCGATCGTCGCCGAGTCAATGGTGCTGATCGCACAACGCACCCAGCCGCCGGAACTGGCCGGCCGATGGGAGCTGCCCGGGGGAAAGGTCGCCGCGGGAGAGACCGGGCCTGAGGCATTGGTCCGCGAACTCGCCGAGGAGCTCGGTGTCGTTGTCGCGGTCGGCGCGCGGCTGGGCGACGACGTTGCGCTTACGCCGACTATGACGCTGCGGGCGTACAAGGCCACTTTGCTCCGCGGCGAACCCCATCCGCACGACCACGCCGCACTGCGCTGGGTGTCCGCGGCGGAGCTGCACGACGTCGACTGGGTGCCCGCCGACCGCGGTTTTCTGGCTGCGCTCGATCGGCTGCTGACCACCGCGACCGAGATCCCGCGGTAAACGTCACAGCTGCTCAGTTTCGCGATACACGACTGCACTGAAACAATTACCGGCGTGGAATTCCGAAACGTCGCCATCGTCGCTCATGTCGATCACGGCAAGACGACCCTGGTCGACGCGATGTTGCGGCAGTCCGGCGCACTGACCCACCGCGGCGACGACGCCATCGAACGCCTGATGGACTCCGGTGACCTGGAGAAGGAAAAGGGCATCACGATCCTGGCGAAGAACACCGCCGTGCACCGCCAGCACGCGGACGGTTCGATGACCGTCATCAACGTCATCGACACGCCTGGCCACGCCGACTTCGGCGGCGAGGTGGAGCGCGGCCTGTCGATGGTCGACGGCGTGCTGCTGCTCGTCGACGCGTCCGAGGGACCGCTGCCGCAGACCCGCTTCGTGCTGCGCAAGGCGCTGGCCGCGCACCTGCCCGTCATCCTGGTGGTGAACAAGACCGACCGGCCCGACGCCCGCATCGCCGAGGTCGTCGAGGAGAGCCACGACCTGCTGCTCGACGTCGCCTCCGACCTCGACGAGGACGCGCAGGCCGCCGCCGAGAAGGCGCTCGACCTGCCGACGCTCTACGCCTCCGGACGTGCCGGCATTGCCAGCACGACCCAACCCCCCAACGGCGAGAACCCCGATGGCGACAACCTGGACCCGCTGTTCGACGTGTTGCTCGAGCACATCCCGCCGCCGCAGGGTGATCCCGAGGCGCCGTTGCAGGCCCTGGTGACCAACCTGGACGCGTCGTCATTCCTCGGTCGACTGGCCCTGATCCGCATCTACAAGGGCCGCATCAAAAAGGGCCAGCAGGTGGCCTGGATGCGCGAGGTGGACGGCCATCCGGTCATCACGAACGCCAAGATCACCGAACTG
>NZ_DASXHW010000499.1:0-29346 GCF_036488105.1 Mycobacterium sp.
AGCGAACCATTGGCGCAGCTGGGCAAGTAGACTCAGCCGCAATGGAGGGTGCGGAATGAACGACCTGGTTGATACCACCGAGATGTACCTGCGGACCATCTACGACCTCGAGGAAGAGGGCGTTACCCCGCTGCGTGCCCGAATCGCCGAACGGCTTGACCAGAGTGGGCCCACCGTCAGCCAGACCGTGTCGCGGATGGAGCGCGACGGGCTGTTGCACGTGGCCGGTGACCGCCATCTCGAGCTGACTGACAAGGGCCGCGCGTTGGCCGTTTCCGTAATGCGCAAACACCGCCTGGCCGAGAGACTGCTGGTCGATGTCATCGGCGTGCCGTGGGAAGAAGTGCACGCCGAGGCCTGCCGGTGGGAGCACGTCATGAGTGAAGACGTCGAGCGCCGGCTGATGAAGGTGCTCAACAATCCGACCACGTCGCCGTTCGGCAACCCGATTCCCGGGCTCATCGACCTGGGCATCGGCGACGGGTTCGGCGCCGAAGACGGCAACCTGGTGCGGTTGACGGAGTTGCCCGCCGGACCACCCGTCGCTGTTGTGGTGCGCCAATTGACCGAGCACGTGCAGGGCGACATCGACTTGATCACCCGTCTCAAGGACGCAGGCGTCGTTCCCAACGCCAGGGTGACCGTCGAATCCAACCAGGCCGGTGGGGTGACCATCGTGATTCCGGGCCACGAGAACGTGAGCCTGCCGCATGAGATGGCGCACGCCGTCAAGGTCGAAAAGGTCTAAACCGCACGACGTCCGAACGTTCGTCGCGGAGGTAGCCGCACG
Source organism: Mycobacterium sp. (assembly GCF_036488105.1). Taxonomy (GTDB): domain Bacteria; phylum Actinomycetota; class Actinomycetes; order Mycobacteriales; family Mycobacteriaceae; genus Mycobacterium. Next base: position 791 of record NZ_DASXHW010000499.1, read on the forward strand.
CCGAGCCGCTCGGCCAGTCGGTACCCGGTGACCGCCAGCTCCCGAATGTGCTCAGGCCGCAGGCCCGACTGCAATGCGGTATCGAGCATGCCCGCCATCCGATGATCCGGCTCGCAGCGCAGCGCGGCCTCCAACGAGACCCCGGCCAGTGGTCCGTCGCCGCGGGCGTAGGCGCTGAACGCGAGCAACACCAGCGGCTCCGCTCGCCACCGTGCGGGCAGGCTGCGCGACAGCAGCGCCCACAGCGCCTCGGCGTCTCCGGCGCCGTGACCGACCGCCAGGGCGTACAGCGTGTCCCGGACCTCAACGTCGGCCAGCGAGCACGCCAGGCCGGCCAACTCGGCATCGGCGAGCGGCTGCCCGTCCCCGACCCGGGCAGCCGCCGCCATCGCGTCCTCGACATCACGACGCACACAGGCCGTCGGGTTCACCCGGTGCGCCTGCGCGCGCGTCGCGGCGCGTTCGGCGATCAGACTCATGAGCGAGGCACTGCGAGCGCGGTCGTCGACCGCGATGACCGCCTGCAGGTCGGCACGCCGGGCGTAGAGCCGACGGCCGTCGAGCACCGCCGCCACCGCCAGCGGCGACGCGGAGGGGTCGTCGACGACGCCACCTTCGCCGCAGCCGTCCACGCAGTGCCAGCGGCCGCCGAGGGCCACCCGGTCGACGACGTGCACCGCCCACAGTGCGATGTCATGGCGGGACAGTTCGCCGGTCAGCGTCGAGCACAGGTCGCGGTACTGCTCGTTGCACATCGGGCAGCCCGCGCCGTCGTCGTCGACGATCACCGCGATGGCCGCTTCGGGACCGGCCGCCGCGGCGACCTCGGCGAGATGCCCGATCTGGTCGGCGAGCTCGTCGGACAGGTCGACCCGCATCACCGACCCCAATTCGCCGCCGCCGATCGATAGCAGCACCAATGATTTCTCCGGCACGAAGCCCAACACGGCCGGGAGCGCGGCGATCACCGCGCCGGGTTGATTGAGTTCGAAGTCGCGTCGATGCTTGGTCATAGCGACGACGCTGGCAATCGACACCGTCAGCCCGCCGGCGGCACACCTGCGGTGACCGGCATGCTGTGGATGAACCCGCGGCTGTGGACAACGCGTGCACCAGCGACCGCGTTGTTCACGCGCACGTAGCCGGATTCGACGTGTGCCCGCAACGCAACGGGCGTATGTGTCTACGCATGGGTTCGATACTCGAATACGACATGGTCGTCATCGGCTCAGGTCCCGGCGGCCAGAAGGCCGCGATCGCGGCGGCCAAGCTGGGCAAATCGGTGGCCGTGATCGAGCAGCGTCCGATGCTCGGCGGCGTGTGCGTCAACACCGGCACCATTCCGTCGAAGACGCTGCGCGAGGCCGTGCTCTATCTGACCGGCATGAATCAGCGTGAGCTCTACGGCGCCAGCTACCGGGTCAAGGACAAGATCACCCCGGCCGACCTGTTGTCGCGAACTCAGCACGTCATCGGCAAGCAGGCCGATGTGGTGCGAAATCAGTTGATGCGCAACCGAGTTGATCTCATCCCCGGCGAAGCCCGGTTCCGCGACGAGCACACCCTGCTGGTCGAAGATCGCTCACGCGGCGAGCGCACCACGGTCAGCGGGGAGTACATCGTCATCGCCACGGGGACGAAGCCGGCCCGCCCCGAGGGGGTGGAATTCGACGAAAACCGCGTGCTCGATTCCGACGGCATCCTCGATCTCAAGTCGATCCCGACGTCGATGGTGGTGGTCGGCGCCGGGGTGATCGGCGTCGAGTACGCGTCGATGTTCGCCGCGCTCGGCACCAAGGTGACCATCGTCGAGAAGCGGCAGGACATGCTGGATTTCTGCGATCCCGAGATCATCGAGGCCTTGCGGTTCCACCTGCGCGATCTGGCGGTCACGTTCCGCTTCGGCGAAGAGGTGACCGGCGTGCAGGTCGGTGGGTCGGGCACCGTCACCAGTCTGGCCAGCGGCAAGAAGATCCCCGCCGAAACGGTGATGTACTCCGCGGGCCGGCAAGGTCAGACCGACAACCTCGAGCTGGGTAGCGCCGGTCTGGAAGCCGATAACCGCGGGCGGATCTTCGTCGACGAGATGTTCCAGACCAAGGTCGACCACATCTACGCCGTCGGCGATGTCATCGGCTTCCCCGCGCTGGCGTCGACCTCGATGGATCAGGGCCGGGTGGCGGCTTGCCACGCGTTCGGCGAGCCGGTGCACGGTCTCACCGCATTGCAGCCGATCGGCATCTACTCGATCCCCGAGATCTCCTACGTCGGCGCCACTGAAGTCGATCTGACCAAGCAGTCAGTGCCCTACGAAGTGGGTGTGTCCCGCTACCGTGAGCTGGCCCGCGGCCAGATCGCCGGCGACTCCTACGGAATGCTGAAGCTGCTGGTCTCCACCGACGACCTGAAATTGCTCGGTGTGCACATCTTCGGCAGCAATGCCACCGAGATGGTGCACATCGGCCAAGCGGTGATGGGGTGCGAAGGCACGGTCGAGTACCTGGTCGACGCGGTGTTCAACTACCCCACGTTCTCCGAGGCATACAAGGTCGCCGCGCTGGACGTGATGAACAAGGTGCGCGAACTACACCAATTCGACCGTTAGCACTCGTCGTCGAAGGATTGTGGGGCCGGGTCTCCCGGCCCGTCGGCCTGCGCCCGTGCGAACAGCTCGGTGATGTGCTGATCGAACGGCGACGAGTAAGACAGGTCGTCCGCGCAGCCGCCGCCGTGCAGACCACCGATCACCCCGGTGACGGTCGAGCCGTTGATCCAGGGCGCGCCGCTGGTGCCGTCGGCCAGGCCCGCGCACGGCAGCTCGGGATACCCGCCGTCGCTCAGTCCGGTGCTGGCCTGACAGCCGACCGGCAGACCGCCGACGCCCGCGGGGTAAGCGACCACGGTGACCTGGCTCCCCCGTGCCGGAGCGGTACCCAGCGTGAGTGCCGAGCCGGCCGTAGCCTCGACCGATCCGCCGGCCGGGCGGCTCACCCGCGCGATGGCGTAGTCGGCCAGCGGGTCTTTGTTGGCCAGCCATCGCGGATCCAGATACAGCGCGTCCACCGTCCACACATCGTCGGGTGCGGCTCGGCGGCCGAAGCCGGGAACAAACAATGCCGGCCCACCGGCGCTCAGGCAGTGCGCGGCGGTCAGCACCAGGTTGCCCGCTGCCGAATGCAGCACTGAGCCAGTACAGGCATGCAGCTCGCTGCCCGACAGGAAAAGAGCTCCCACCCGTGGGTCCGGATCGACAGACGCGGCGATGACCCGGTTCGCGGTACCCGCGACGGCCTGGTCGCGTTTGCTGGTGGGCGGCGCCGATTGGGCCTGATGTCCGCAGCCGACCAAAACCATGGCCATCCCCACCGCTGCTGCCTGAATGCGCATCGCCGTCGATCATGCCCGATTCGCTCGCCGAGGTCCGCCAACGGCGAGAAGTCGCGGCGAGTTCGGCCTCCGGCCAAGCGGGTACCCCACTGGAATGCGATGGGCCCCGCCCGCGTTTTTCCGCAGGTAGGCTGGCAGTCCGGCGCGGGTCCGCTGCCCACCGCCAGCCGATCTGAGGGACACTTATCTGACACGGCGCGGCATAACCGCGACGTGGCGAGGAGGCAACCGATGGGCCACAACGAGCCCCCCGACACACCCGATCGGGGTCAGCGTTTCCAGCCCGAGCAGAACGGCATGTACGAGCTCGAGTTCCCGGCGCCTCAGCTGTCGTCGTCTGATGGGCGCGGCCCAGTGCTGGTGCACGCCCTGGAGGGCTTTTCCGACGCAGGCCACGCGATCCGTCTGGCCGCGGGCCACCTCAAGGACACCCTGGACACCGAGCTGGTGGCGTCCTTTGCGATCGACGATTTGCTCGACTACCGGTCTAGACGGCCGCTGATGACGTTCAGGACCGATCACTTCACCAACTACGACGACCCCGACCTCAGCCTCTACGCCATGCACGACAGTGTAGGGACGCCATTCCTGTTGCTGGCCGGCATGGAACCAGACCTGAAGTGGGAGCGGTTCATCACCGCCGTCCGGTTGTTGGCCGAGCGTCTTGGCGTCCGCCAGACCATCGGACTGGGCACCATCCCGATGGCCGTTCCGCACACCAGGCCGGTCACGTTGACCGCGCACTCGAACAACCGTGAGCTGATCGCCGACTTCACGCCGTGGATTTCGGAAGTGCAAGTTCCCGGCAGCGCGTCGAACCTGTTGGAATACCGGATGGCCCAGCACGGGCACGAGGTGGTCGGCTTCACCGTTCACGTTCCGCATTACCTGGCGCAGACCGACTATCCGGCCGCTGCGCAGGCGTTGCTGGAGCAGCTGGCAAAAACCGGGTCACTGCACCTGCCGCTGAAGGCGCTGACCGAAGCGGCAGAAGAGGTCAAAGCCAAGGTCGACGAGCAGGTCGAGGCCAGTGCAGAAGTCGCTCAAGTGGTGACGGCGCTGGAGCGACAGTACGATGCCTTCATTGATGCACAGGAGAACCGGTCGTTGCTGACGCGGGACGAAGATCTGCCGAGCGGCGACGAACTCGGCGCGGAGTTCGAGCGATTCCTGGCGCAGCAGGCAGACAAGAAGTTCGACGACGACGATCCGACCTGATCGCCCTCCCGGGCCCGACAGCGAAGTTGGCGACATGACTCAGCGCAAGCCCAATCTTCGCTCGGTGCGAGAGGTCACGCCACAGCTGCAATTTCGGACACTGCACGGTTATCGGCGCGCGTTCCGCATCGCCGGCTCCGGCCCGGTGATCCTGCTGATTCACGGGATCGGTGACAATTCCACGACCTGGGAGACGGTTCAAGCCAGGCTCGCGCAGAGGTTCACGGTGATCGCCGTCGACCTGCTGGGCCACGGGCAATCGGACAAGCCGCGCGCCGATTACTCGGTCGCTGCCTACGCCAACGGGATGCGCGATCTGCTTTCCATCCTCGACATCGAGCGGGCTACCGTCGTCGGCCATTCGCTCGGCGGTGGCGTGGCGATGCAATTCGCTTACCAGTTCCCGCATCTCGTTGAACGTTTGGTCCTGATCGGCGCCGGCGGCGTCACCAAGGATGTCAACATCGCGCTGCGGCTCGCGGCGTTGCCGATGGGCAGCGAGGCGCTGGCACTGCTGCGGCTGCCGTTTGTGCTACCGGCATTACAGCTCTTCGGGCGCGCGGCCGGTTTGGTCTTGGGCTCGACGGCGATCGGCCACGACCTGCCCGACGTGCTACGGGTGCTCGCCGGCCTGCCGGAGCCGATGGCCTCGGCGGCGTTCACCCGGACCCTGCGCGCGGTGGTGGACTGGCGCGGCCAGAGCGTCACGATGCTGGACCGATGTTATTTGACGCGATCCGTTCCGGTGCAGATTATTTGGGGCACCGACGATGTGGTAGTTCCCGTCAGCCATGCCCGGATGGCACACGCAGCGATGCCGGGCTCCCAATTGGAAATCTTCGAGGGCTCCGGGCATTTCCCGTTCCACGATGACCCCGAGCGATTCATCGAAGTCGTCGAGCGATTCATCGACACCACCGAGCCGTCCGAGTACGACCAAGCCGCTCTTCGCGAACTGCTCCGCACCGGCGGCGGCGCACAGACCGTCTCCGGGTCCGTCGATACCCGTGCCGCGGTGCTGGAGGCGATGGGCTCCGACGAGCGCAGCGCCACCTGACCACCTCCTCGAGGTGACGCCGTACAGTCGATTCATGAGCGTCGACGTCACGGTGCTGCGGGTTTTCACCGACTCCGCGGGCAATTTCGGCAACCCTCTCGGCGTGGTCGACGCCGCCACAGTCAAGCCCGATCAGCATCAACACATCGCAGCTGAATTAGGTTACAGCGAAACGCTTTTCATCCATTCGCCCGCCGCCGGCTCCACCACCGCCGATGCACGCATCTACACCCCGCTCGTCGAGCTGCCGTTCGCCGGGCACCCGACCGTCGGGGCGTCGTGGTGGTTGCGATCCATCGGCACGCCGATTCACACCCTGCAGGTGCCCGCCGGAGTGGTGCAGGTGCACTACCACGACGACATCACCGCCATCAGCGCCCGCGCAGAATGGGCGCCGGAGTTCGCCGTCCACGATCTGCAAAGCCTCGACGAGCTTGCCGCCGCCGACCCGGCCGACTTTCCCGACGACGTGGCGTACTACCTGTGGGCGTGGATCGACGAGCCCGCCGGATCCCTGCGGTCCCGGTTTTTCGCCGCCAATCTGGGTGTGCCAGAAGACGAAGCGACCGGTTCGGCTGCCGTGCGGATGACCGACTACCTCAGTCGTGACTTGAGCATCACCCAGGGCAAGGGATCGGTGATCGAGACAACTTGGAGCCCGCAGGGCTGGGTTCAGGTCGGCGGTCGCGTCGTCAACGACGGCGTGAGGCGAATTAGCAACTGACCCTCGAGCCCGGCGGCGCGGTGGACGCCGATCTCCGTCACTTCCGGGGATGTCACGATCGTGGCAAATGATGCGGCGGAGGGATATTCGACCAGCACGCAGGTGTCCCAGACGTCGTCGACCTCGCCGATCACCAGGGACGCGACATCGCCGCCGAACACCACTCGCCCACCGTTGCGTTCGATGACGTTCTGCATCGCGGCGCCGTAGAGGTCGTACGCTTGACGACCGGTCAGATCGCTGGCGCGTCCGTCCGAATAGACCGCCTTCGGCCGGAATTTGAGCAGGTTGAGCATCACCACGGGATTGTCAGACGCATCGGCAATCAGCGCTTCGACGCGGGAACGCGTTGGGTAGATATGGTTTTCGACATCCACGGTGTGGCCCCCTCAGGTTGTCGAGCGAAGCGCAGAGGCTTTGCGGCGCAACACCGCGCCAAGGTGATGCTGCATGGGTTGTCCGACCGCGCCCATCTGCAGCGAGTAGGACAGCTGGTCGCCGTCGAGCCGGAAACTCCGGCCAAGCGAGGTCACCTCTTTGGCGGTCGGTGTCAGACCGACCTGCGTCGTGGTCATCTCGAGCTCGATCGTGGCGCCGTCGGCCGTGTAGGTGCCGACTTCGATTTCGGTGACGCCGCTCGGGTGCGCCAGCACGAGCTCGACCTGACCGGGTTGCGGTACGCGAAGATAACCCGTCTCGGCATGCAGCGGCGCCCCGTCGGCCGCGGCTTTGGTTTTCTGTCCGTAGACCAGAAACGGTTTGCCCACATGAGAAAACGTGACTTCTTCGAGGTAGTCGAATGGTTCGATCGTGGGGTATTCACCGGATCCACTCCCCTGCCACACCCCGAGTAACGGCTCCAGCGCTTGCAGGTTGGGGTGCAGCTCAGGTGGCATTCGGTCAGCCTAGTCCGGCTCCGACACCGGCGGCGACGATGCGCGCGACGCGGCGTGCACGTCGGGCGTGCGGACGTGCTCGGGGCGAAAGCCCCGGCCGACGACGATCGGCGGGATGAATTGCAACGGTCCCCGTCCGACGATTTTCGGAACTCGGATCGGCGACAGGTCACCGTTCAAGTTCGGTTCGATCGCGTTGTTTTGCACGAACACTTGACCGGCCTGAATGATTCTGGCCGGAAGCTCACGACGACGCTGCACCTTCGCGAGATCGGCTTCGGTCAGCCGGTTTTCACGTAACGGGCCACAGAGGATGTTCGCCGCGGCCACGGCATCGGCGACCGCGAGGTTGATGCCGACCCCACCAACCGGTGACATTGCGTGCGCAGCATCGCCGATGCACAGCACACCTTTGCGCCACCAAGTTTTCAGCCGATCCACCCGCACATCGAGCTGGCTGGTGTCGTCCCACGAGTGCAGGTCCTCGACGTGTTCAGCCAAGTTAGGCTGCACGGACACCAGCCGCTCTTTGAACGCCGCCAGCGATCCGACTTGCGGGTTTGCCCCCTTGGGCATGACATAGGCTATTTGCCAATAGTCGCCTCGGTAGATCATGACCATCATCAGGCCCTTGCGGAACACCCCAAAAAGCTCTTGCGGGTCGCCCGGGCGCCACTTCAGCCGAAACCACAAGACGTCTATCGGCGAATTCGCACTCCCGACCTGCAACCCAGCCGAGGCGCGCACCGCCGATTTGCGCCCGTCGGCGCCGACCACCAACTCGGAGTGCACCTCCAATTCTGGTGTGCGCACGCCGGTCACGCGGTCGCCGTCGACGATCACATCGGTGACCTCGGCATTGCGGACCAAGGTGAATTCGGGGTACGCACTGGCCTTTTCGGCCAGAAAGTCCAGGAAGTCCCACTGCGGCATCAATGCGATGTACGGCTGTTTGAAGCCCAGCCATTTCAATGCGCTGAAGTTGCCGGCCGTCCGCAGCGTGCCGTCGGTGTCGAAGGCAACTCGGTTGATCTTGGTGTGCGGGAGACGCAGAAACTCGTCGATCAACCCCAGTTCGTCCATGACGCGGAGCGTGCTGGGATGTACGGTGTCGCCGCGGAAGTCGCGCAGAAAGTCGTTGTGCTTTTCCAACACGGTGACGTTGATCCCGGCGCGGGCCAGTAGCAGAGCGTGCACAATGCCTGCGGGGCCGCCGCCGGCGACACAAACCTGGGTCTGCAGCACTTGCGTCATGCCCCGACCCTACGACGGCCGTCAACCGGAAGCGGGCACCTTCCGGTGAGCACGCAGCGTCTTGATCTCGCGTTCGAAATCCTCTGCAGACTCGAAAGACCGGTACACCGAGGCGAATCGCAGATAGGCCACTTCATCGAGTTCGCGTAGCGGCCCGAGGATCGCAAGGCCGACTTCATTACTGGGGACTTCCGGTGCTCCCCCGGCACGCACGGCGTCCTCGACCTGCTGGGCCAGCAGGTTCAGCGCGTCGTCGTCGACCTGACGGCCCTGACATGCCCGGCGCACGCCGCTGATCACCTTCTCGCGGCTGAACGGTTCGGTCACACCGCTGCGCTTGACGACGGCCAGTACCGCGGTTTCGACGGTGGTGAATCGGCGACCACACTCCGGGCACGAGCGGCGGCGCCGGATGGCCTGCCCCTCGTCCGTTTCGCGGGAGTCGACGACTCGGGAATCGGGGTGCCGACAGAACGGACAATGCATGGCCGCTCCTTCGCCGCGCTGGCTTCGGGGGGTCCCAAGCCACCACGAGCGTACCTGCGTGCACGGCTGCAGGCCTAGCAGCGCTGGATGTCGCGCCTGGTAAACGGCTCAGCCCACCGGAGCGATCAGCGTTTGGCCCGCGGTCACCGCCGACGAGTCGAGCTCGTTGAGTTCGCGGATACGGGCGGCGACCTCAGCGGTCGGCGCATCCGGTGCCACCCGAGCGGCCAGGCGCTGCAACGTCTCCCCCGGCTCGACCCGCACCACGGCGAGCCGGTCGGGCAGCTGAACTGCCGCCTTCTCGGGGCCGGCATGCAACATGCCACCGAAGTGCGCCACGAACCCCAGCCACACCGTGATACCAGCCGCCACCAGAGCCAGCGCGACGGTAGTCGCCGGGGTGATCGGGCGAGGCCGATGCGACGCCGTCGACATCAAGACTCCGGTGCCCCGGTAACGCGGGGGCGCCGCCATCGGCCTAGACGGCTGCGGACCACGGTGTCCGCCGCGCCGGGCGGGCGGGCGGACCTGAACCGGTCGAACTCGGATCGGCGCGCTTGGCGAGATCGTCTCGATGGGCATCATGTGCGTTCCTCCAGTCGGCTTGTAGTCGATCACTTGTTCGAAGCATAATCGATAATGTGTTCGAATACCGAACATGTGATCGAACTGTTGCACACGCTGCAGAACGATAGAACACGGCACCGACAGCTTTCGGCGACCGTCGGACCAGCGAAGCGCGACACACCTCGAACACATGTTTGATATCTCGGTGAAATGCGGCTACATTCGGCCGTATGAGCGATAGCGAGACCCCGGCCGTCGGCTCCGACCGCCCTTCGCGAGCTACGGAATCAACCCTGACACCGCGCCAACGCACCATCCTCGACGTGATTCGAGGGTCGGTTACCAGTCGCGGATACCCGCCGAGCATCCGTGAGATCGGCGATGCCGTCGGCCTGACGTCGACGTCCTCGGTGGCTCATCAATTGCGGACATTGGAGAAAAAGGGTTACCTCCGCCGCGACCCGAACCGCCCGCGCGCCGTCGATGTCCGATCGTCCGACGATGTTTCGAAGCCACCGGTGCTCACCGACGTCGCCGGGTCGGACGCACTGCCGGAACCCACGTACGTCCCCGTGTTGGGGCGCATCGCGGCCGGTGGGCCGATCCTGGCCGAGGAGGCCGTCGAAGACGTGTTCCCGTTGCCACGCGAACTCGTCGGAGAGGGCGCGTTGTTCTTGCTCAAGGTGGTCGGTGAATCGATGGTGGACGCCGCGATCTGCGACGGCGACTGGGTGGTGGTCCGTCAGCAGAATGTCGCTGACAACGGCGACATCGTTGCGGCGATGATCGACGGCGAGGCCACCGTCAAGACGTTCAAGCGCACCGGCGGCCAGATCTGGCTGATGCCACACAATCCGGCTTTCGACCCCATCCCGGGCAACGACGCTGCCGTGCTCGGCAAGGTCGTCACGGTGATTCGCAAGATCTGACGCCGCTACTGCCGCGGGAACTACCCGGCCCGGTGGAATCCGTTGGCCTGCGCGATGTCCTCACTGGCGAACCAGATTTCGGCCATGGTCTCGTCGTACAAGGCGCTGTCGGGCATGTAGTAGATGCCTGAGCTCGCATGTGCCTTGACCGGATATCCGTCCGGCACCTGATACGGGTCGTCCATCGGAAGGTGAATTGCCAACTGCCCTGGTGCAATTCGCGGTATCGGCACGGCCTCGGTGACTTGGGCGTCTTCGTCATGGGCGTCGGACGCAGCGTGCCGGCCCCTTCGGCTGTCTTCCAGTAACGGAATCCCGGTCGGATCCGTGTCCACGTCATCGGGATCCTCGTCGAAGTCCTCGTGGACGTCATGGTCGAAGTCCTCGTGGACGTCATGGTCGAGGTCCTCCTGGACGTCATCGCCAAAGTCCTCGTGGACATCGCGGCCGAGTCCCTCGTGGACGTCACGGCCGAGTTCCTCGTGGACGTCACGGCCGAAATCTGTGACACCGGAAAACTCATCGGGACTTTCGGTTTCGTCCTCGAGTAGCTCGTCCACCAGGCTCTTGGGGCCCGGTGGCATCCACTCACTGCTCGGCTGACTGGGCAGGCGCACGGTCCGACGTTGCGGCCGGTGGTCCTCGGACAGGGTCGACGACGCCAGGTCGGCGTCGTCCGGCGACCACCGCGAGACAGACTCGGTGGCCGGCTCGTAACCGGATTCGTCCAAGCCGGCGGCTTCGGCCTTGCGGTCACGTTTAGCGGAACGGCGCCGCCGCCACCTTCGCGCCAACGGCGCTAGCAAGCCGATCAGCAAGAGCGCCCCGACACCGGCCAGCAACCACCACCAATGCGCGGTCAGCCAATCAACCCCGCCTCCAGACGGCGCCGCACCGACAGGCGTCTTCTGCCCTGGTACCTCCAGGCCAGACAGCGCCGATGCCAAGTTCGCCGGTTGGGTGGTAAAGGTGTTCTTCGTCTGGTTCCAGGCGATCTGGCCGCCGGTGAACTTCTGCGTGACGACGTCCTTGTCGACCGTCTGGTCACCCAGCGGCGCGCCCAGCTTGCCGGCCGCTCCGAAAAGCTTGTCCCACGCGGCTTTGATCGTCCCGCGGACCACGAATGCGCCGTGCGCGGCGGTCCAGAAGATCACCGGCTTGTCAGCGGCGGAGAACGTGCTGATCTTGCTCGCCGTTTTGAGGCCGCCATCGGTCTCGTTGGCGATCGGGAAACCGAGGTCACCGCCCGGGCCACCGAGCGACTCGTATTTGGTCAGAATGTCGGCCTCGATGGCGTTGGCGCCGCTGGCGGGGCTGAAGAAGATCTTGCCGCCGGCGAAGTTCTGCGCCAGTCCGCCGTTGCCCACCGGATACTGATCACCCTGTTTTGCGCCGAGCGGCCCCGATGGTCCGCCGGCCGCCCGCCACGCCATGTTGATGTCCGCCGTCGGATCGACGGGTACCTGCAAGTCGGTGAGTTTGCTCGCAAGATCGGGCGGGACGGTGGTGAAGGCCTTGGTCAGCCTGTTCCAGGACACCTTGCCGCCACTGAACGCCTGAGTGGCGAGTTCGCCGTCGAAGGTTTCGTCGCCGGTCGGCACGCCCAGGGCGCCACCGGAGCTGCCCAGTTTGTCCCATGCGGCGTTAATCGCACCGCGCACGACGAAGGCGCCGTGGTCGGCGGTCCAGTAGATCAACGGTTTGTCGCTGGCCGAGAAGGTGCTGACCCGGCTGTCGGGGCCGGCCAGACCGCGGACTTCGTTGGCGGTCGGGAAGCCGAGATCCGAGGCAGCCGGACCACCGAGGGCTTCGTATTTGTCCAGAATGGCGCCCATCATCGACCTGGGCCCGGTGGCCGGAGTAAAGAACATCTTGCCGTGCACGAAGTCCTGAGCAAATCCCTGACCAGCGACGTAGCAATCACCTTGCTTGGCGCCCAGATCCGAATTCTCGCCACCGGCGTCTTTCCAGGCAGCGGTGATCGCGTTGTCGGCGTCGCCGATGGGGGATGCCGCCGCGACGGGAGTCAGCAGCGCCATGCACGTCAATCCTGCGACCAGCGCCGCCAGACCACGCGCCGCGCGCGCGACGGCACCCGATCGTGCTTGCTGCCTTGTCATCCCGCCCTCCCCGCGGCCGCCCAGGACGAAGCCTGGAGCGCCAGTGTCAACCGCCCGACGGGCCGCCGCAACTCTGCTGCGGGCGACGACGCGGGCGAAGTCATACGAAGACACTACGGAATAGATATCCTCGTAGACGCCGAATTATTCACCACAGGGCTGGTGGTGTCGCATTCTGCTCGTTCGGTTTTAGGCTTCGGTGCCCCGATTCAAGTCGAACTCGTGACGCTCAATTACCGTCGCACATGCACTCTGACGTCGTGCTGGCAGCGAATCTCTCGCGTGCCACGTGGAGAAAGAAGCCTTTCTCGACCGGCAATGGCGGCCGCGTTCGTCACGACTTCGGTCTCTTATCGACACCTGAGATCCGAAACACGAATGCCGTCAAGTAATTACTACCGCCGTAGCGAGGTCCGAGCGCGGAAGTACTTTGCTCCCCACGCAAATACCGCGGCTAAACCCCGAGGCTGCGGCCGATGATTTCCTTCATGATCTCGGTGGTGCCGCCGTAGATCGTCTGCACCCGCGCGTCGAGATACGCACGTGCGACCGGGTATTCGCGCATGTACCCGTAGCCGCCGTGGAGCTGCAAGCAGCGGTCGATCAAATACACCTGCTTCTCGGTGGCATACCACTTGGCCATCGCGGCCTGTTCGACGGTGAGTTTCTCCTCGAGGTGCAGGGCGAGGAACTCATCGACCATGATCCGCACCACCGTGGCCTCAGTGGCCAATTCGGCGAGTAAGAACCGGCTGTTTTGGAAACTGCCGATTGGCTTCCCAAAGGCTTTGCGCTCCTTGGTGTATTGAATCGTCTGCTCCAGCACCTGCTCCATGGCAGCCGCGGCCATGATTGCGATCGAGATTCGCTCCTGCGGCAGATTCTGCATCAGGTAGATGAAGCCCTTGCCCTCTTCGCCAAGCAGGTTCTCGGCGGGCACCTCGACGTCGGTGAAAGACAATTCGGCAGTGTCCTGCGCATCCAGGCCGATCTTGTCCAAGTGCCGGCCCCGCTCGAATCCCTTCATGCCGCGTTCGACGGCCAACAGCGAAAAGCCTTGTGCGCCTTTGTCAGGGTCGGTCTGAGCCACCACGATCACCAGGTCGGCGTTGATTCCGTTGGTGATGAACGTCTTTGAACCATTGAGGATGTAATGGTCACCCTGTTTGACTGCGCGGGTCTTGATGCCCTGCAGGTCGCTGCCGGTGCCCGGCTCCGTCATCGCGATCGCGGTGATCATCTCGCCTGTGCAGAACTTGGGCAGCCAGCGCTGCTTCTGCTCCTCATTGGCCAAGCTGAGCAGGTAGGGCGCCACGATGTCGTTGTGCAGGCCGAACCCGATGCCGCTGAAGCGGCCGTAGGTGGTCTCCTCGGTGATGATCGTGTTGTAGCGGAAGTCGGAGTTTCCACCGCCGCCGTACTCCTCGGGAATCGACATTCCCAGAAATCCCTGCTTGCCGGCCTCCAGCCACACGCCGCGGTCGACGATCTTCACCTTCTCCCACTCGTCGTGATACGGCGCGACGTGGCGTTCGAGGAATGACCGGTAGGACTCACGGAACAAGTCGTGCTCGGGCTCGAACAACGTGCGTTCGTATTTGACGGCGCTACCCATGTGATGACCTCCGGCGGGTTGGGAACACTGCCGCCCAAGATATACCAACCGGATGGTTGGTAGGCCCACGGCGTCTCGTCGCGGCCTAGAGTCAGCGGATGGACGAAACGATCCTGGTGCAGGAGCTCGGGCAGCTGCTTGAGTTCTCCTACACCGACATGCTGTGTTACGCCGGGCCACATTCGCCGGCGGGTGTGGCCAATGCCTTCAAGGTGATGCAGCGGGCATTCGCGGCGTTATCCCCCAACCAACCGCCGCAGCGGCGCTCGATCGTCATCCGCACCGCCTTTCAGGGGCCGGGAGCTCGCGACGGCTTCGAAGCCGTCACCCGAGCGGTGACCGACGGCCGCTACACGGTCGACCTGGCCCTGGCGCGACCCGACCACGGCCGGCTGCTGCAAAGCTTCGTCTTCCAGGTCGCCATCGCCGGCCGCACGGCGACTCTGCATCTGCGTAAGGGCTTCGTCACCGCCGAATTCTTCAAGCTGGCCGGCAAGGCCGAACGCGATCACGCCGAGGAGGCTCGCCTCGACGAGATGAAGGCCCAGATGGCACAGCAGATCCTCGCGACACCAGCCGAGGATGTCTACGAATTGGTGTAGGGGCGACTTTCGACGCGGACTTGATCGCTCTCGCCAACGCAAACTTCGCGCGGGCTACCAGGACTTACTCGGTTACCTGGGTCGTTCACCACCGACCTGGGCAGCTTCAGCGACCTGAACTGCGGCTTGGGCGTGCTCGCAACTGACCTGGGCACCATCCTGGCCGACCTGACCGGCGGAGCGGGGGGCTCCGGCGTTTTCTGTGTCTAGGTCGCCGAGAATTGGCGCAGGCTCGCGGCCAGCGCCACCGGTACCCGCGCTTTGATGCGGGTGCCGTCGCTGATGTGCTCGGTTTCCTGAACCCGGCCGTCGGCGTGCACGCGTGACACCAAATCGCCACGGTCGTAAGGGATCACGACGTCGACGGCGGTGTCGGTGGGTGCGGCCAACTCGGCCATCCGCCGGCGTAGCGCCTCGACACCGTCGCCGGTACGGGCCGAGACGAACATTGCCCCGGGCAGCGCACGTCGCAGCTTGGCCAACCCCAAATCGCTTGCGGCATCGGTCTTGTTGACGACGATCAGCTCCGGCGCCGGGCCGCTGTCGTGGTCGGCGAAAACCTCGGAGATCACCTGGCGCACCGCGCTGATCTGGGCCAGCGGGTTGACGTCGGAGCCGTCGACGACGTGCACCAGCAGATCCGCGCCGACCACCTCCTCGAGCGTCGAGCGAAACGCCTCGACCAACTGGGTCGGCAGGTGTCGCACGAAACCGACGGTGTCGCTGATCGTGAACGCCCGCCCGTCGTCGAATTGTCCACGGCGAGTGGTGGGTTCCAGGGTCGCGAACAATGCGTCCTGCACCAGCACCCCGGCACCGGTCAGTGCATTGAGCAGGCTCGACTTGCCGGCGTTGGTGTAGCCGACGATCGCGATCGACGGCATGTCGCTGTGTACCCGGCGGCTGCGCTGGGTGTCGCGGACCTGCTTCATCGCCCTGATATCGCGGCGCAGCTTGGACATTCGCTCGCGGATGCGACGCCGGTCGGTTTCGATCTTCGTCTCACCAGGGCCACGCAGGCCCACCCCGCCGCCACTGCCGCCGGCCCGACCACCGGCCTGCCGCGACATCGACTCACCCCAACCACGCAGCCGCGGCAGCATGTACTCCATCTGCGCCAGCGACACCTGCGCTTTGCCTTCCCGGCTGGTCGCGTGCTGGGCGAAGATGTCCAGGATCAGCGCGGTGCGATCGATGACCTTGACCTTGACCGCTTTTTCCAGTGCGGTCAGCTGCGCCGGGGACAGTTCACCGTCGCAGATCACGGTGTCGGCGCCGGTGGCCAGCACGACGTCGCGCAGCTCGGCGGCCTTACCCGAACCGATGTAGGTCGACGGGTCCGGTTTGGTGCGGCGTTGAACCATGCCTTCGAGCACCTCCGAACCGGCGGTCTCGGCCAGCGCGGCCAACTCGGCGAGGCTGGCGTCGGCGTCGGCGGCGCTGCCGTCAGTCCACACGCCGACCAGCACCACCCGCTCCAGACGCAGCTGGCGGTATTCGACCTCGGAGATGTCGGTGAGTTCGGTGGACAGCCCCGCGACGCGGCGCAGCGCAGCGCGGTCATCGAGCGCGAGTTCACCCGTACTGGGGGTGTCAGGCCAGGGGGATTTGGGAGCGTCTGGATATGTCATGGGCAATTACAAATGGTGCACGCCGAAGCGGCCGCACGCATCCGAT
Source organism: Mycobacterium sp. (assembly GCF_036488105.1). Taxonomy (GTDB): domain Bacteria; phylum Actinomycetota; class Actinomycetes; order Mycobacteriales; family Mycobacteriaceae; genus Mycobacterium. The sequence goes on from NZ_DASXHW010000499.1 coordinate 17,323, forward strand.
TTAACACAGCGCACTCCCCCACCATTCCTCGCTGAGTTCTCCCTGGGCCAACAAAACCGACGGTCCACGCAGGTAACTAGTGGCTTCGGTGACAGTGACGACGACATCGCCGCCGGGCACCCGCACGGTCAGCGTGCCGCTGGTAGCGCCGGCGTGCGACAGTGCGGCGACGGCAGCGGCGACGGTTCCTGTTCCGCAGGAACGGGTTTCGCCCACTCCCCGCTCATGCACCCGCATGCTCACCGCGCGGTCGGCCGGGGCAGTCAACACCTCGACGTTGACCCCGTCCGGGAACTGCGCGCGGTCGAAGCTCACCGGCGCCGCGACGTCCAACGCCGCCAGCGACTCGAGCGTGAGCTCGGGGTCGACGCAGGCCAGGTGCGGGTTGCCGACGTCGACCGCCAACCCGCTGAACGTGTGGCCGCCCACCACAGCCTGCCCGGGCCCGAGCAGGTTGGCCTTGCCCATGTCGACGCTGATGTCGGCGCTGGTCGCATCGACGTGGTGCAAGACGACCGGACGCGGGCCGGCCAGTGATCCGACGACGAGTTCGTCGCGGGTGTCCAGGCCGCTGGCCCGCAGATAATGCGCGAACACCCGCACACCGTTGCCGCACATCTGCGCGATCGAGCCGTCAGCGTTGCGGTAGTCCATGTACCAGTCGTCGGCGCGCACGCCGTCGGGCACCCGGTCGAGCACGCCGACGGCCAGCGCCGCCCCGGCCGTGGTGACCCGCAGCACCCCGTCGGCGCCAAGACCGCGACGGCGGTCGCACAACGCGGACACCACCGCCGGCGTCAGCGTCAGCGCGGCATCGAGGTCACCCAGCACGACGAAGTCGTTCTGGGTGCCATGCCCTTTGGCGAAGCGGATCACCTGCTCAGGATACGTGCCGCCACGCCCGCAACGCCGCGTCGGCGTTACCGGCCGCGGTCGCATCCAGCCAGTGAATCCGGTGATCGCGGCGAAACCACGATCGCTGCCGTCGCACGTAGCGGCGCGTGCCGACGAACGTCGGCTCACGGGCCGCGTCGCCGTCTCCGCCCGCATCGAGGTCGACGAGAACCTGCGCGTAGCCCAGCGCCCGGGACGCGGTGACGCCGTCGCGCAGGCCACGGCCGAGCAGTGTGGTCACCTCTTCGACAAGGCCTTCGGTGAACATCGTGTCGGTGCGCTGCGCCAGTCGCTGATCGAGAAGCTCTGTGTCGCAATCTAATCCGATGATCACCGTGTCCCAGCGGGGTGCGCCGATAACGGGCGCCGACGCCGCGAACGGCTGACCGGTGAGCTCCACCACCTCCAGCGCCCGCACGATGCGCCGGCTATCGGTGGACAGGATCGATGCCGCAGCCGCCGGGTCGCGATCGGCCAGCTCGGCGTGCAGGCCGCTGGTGCCCACCTCGGCAAGCCGCTGCTCCCATTTCGCGCGCACGACGGGATCGGTCGCCGGGAACGACCACTCGTCGAGCAGCGATTGGATGTAGAGCATCGACCCGCCCACCAGCACCGGAACCCTCCCCCGGCCGGCGATCGCCTCGATGTCGGCGGCGGCGTCCTGCTGGTAACGCGCGACAGTCGCGGTCTCGGTGACGTCGAGGACATCGAGCTGGTGATGCGGGATGCCGTGGCGTTGCGCGACGGGCAGTTTTGCGGTGCCGATGTCCATGCTGCGGTAGAACTGCATCGCGTCGGCGTTGACGATTTCCGCGCCGGCCTGTCCGCCGAGCCGCTCTGCGACGTCAAGGGCCAGTTGCGATTTGCCGGTACCGGTCGGCCCGACGATCGCCAGTGGCCTCACGGCTGCCAGATGCCGGTGAAGTACCCGACGCCGTAAGGCTCCGAACGGTAGAGCTCCTTGGCCGACCGCGGCATCGGCTCAGCCAGCCCGGCCAGCACGCCGAAGGCCACCCGTCCACGGACCTGCGCGGGCAGCCGGGTCAACGCGGGCAGGTCGCCACAGGCCAGCGCGTCGTCCAGGGCGCGCTGTACATCAACGTCCGCGGGCTGGTGACCGCCGGGGGCCGACGGCGTCAACGTGTTTGCGCCGTCGGCAACGACCAGCACCCCGGTCGGCTCGGTCGACTGGTCGATGTCGTTGCGCAACTGCCTGCCCAAGTTCACCGCGGTTGCGCTGTCGTGTCTGTCGGCAAAGACCCGGACCTGCGCCGCGGCGTCGGGCTGAGCCTGGGCCCTGATCCAGCCGGCGATCAACGCGCACAGCGGCAGCTCGACCGGGCGCCCTGTGGCCTGCGGCGAAAGCCGCACCGGCACGTCGACACCGAATCCCGCAAAGGTCCCGACAGCCTCGGGACCGACCACGCCGTCGCAGGCGCCCACCCCGACCGCAATCCAGCGCGGTGGCAGCGTGGCAACGGCCGCGACCATGGCCGCCCGCAGCTCGGCGACCTCGTCCGCCGCGCCGCCGGCGAGCTCGGGCACCAGCACCGGCGCCGACGGGATGATCGCAATGGCGCTCAACACGCCATCAAACTAACCGGTCGGCTGCACAGCGGGGAAAGAGTCGGTGCGGGCTTCCACCGTTTCGGCTTCTCCGCGGGCCAGTGCCGCGGTAGCAACCACCATCACTGCGACGGCAACGCCGAGGGCGAACACCGTCTCGTCGCCCGAGTCCACCGCCTCGCCGAGCACACAAACACCGAGCAGCGTGCCGACCATCGGTTTGGCCACGGTCATCGTCGGCATTGAGACATTGAGCGGACCCCCGCGATATGCCGACTGCTGGAACACCATCCCCGCGACCGCAGCGCCGATACAGGCATAAAGCTCGGGGCTGGCCAGGACCGCCACGATGCCGCCCTTGGCCGCGTCGACAGCGCCTTTCACCAACACCGCGAACAGCGCCAGCGACGCGCCGGACACCGCAGCCAGCAGCACCGCTGCGATCGGCCCATCCGGCCAAAGCCGCGCCCCCAGCAGACACAGACCAACCACCGGGCCCGCGATGGCGGCAACCACCAGCCACACGTGCACGGGTGCCCGAGAATATCCTTCGACCGGATTGCCGACGGTCACGACGACGGCCAGCGCGGTAGCCAATACCGCGGCCCAAGACCAATCCCACCGACTCACCGGAGCCCCGGTCATCCGGGCGTAGAGCGGCAAGGCGAACAGCAATGCCGTCACCTGCAGCCCGGTCACCAGGATCACTGAACCGAAGCTCAGCGCCCCGGCCTGCAGGCCGTAATTGGCGACCGCCGCCACCGCTCCGAGCCGCCAGTCGCGATTACGCCACGACATGAAAAACAACGCGAGGTAGCCGACGTGTCCGTCAGTGACCTCGTGAGCGGACCGCTGCCGCACCACGTTGCCGAACGCCGATGCATACGCGGCAGCCAGTGCCAGCAACACCGCCGCGAACTCTGACTTCGGCACGGGCTACCCCTCCTCGCACGTTATCCTCCACGCCACGGTACTGACGTGCGCTATGAAAACCCTCGCGCCGCGCGTCGCAGCTAGCAACTCGACACCGCTTCGTCACGCAGGGCCACGTCCTGCCCGGCGCCGGCCGCGATGGTGGCCGCCTCACCGCGGGCCAAGGCGATCGTCGCGACGACCGCGGACGGATCACGTCGCCGATCGCGGACGCCAGTGCGGCGCACAGCGCGATCAGCGCCGCAAAGTCCGTCTTCGACATGCCCGATCTCCTCGCCGAGGGCCCACATGACCAGCCCTACACCGACTATTCACCGTCAGTTTTCCAGAAATGCCTTTCGGCTGCCCGGAACGGGCAGCGCCGAGGCACAAGCTGCGGAGGCCCGATTGTTGCGGCAGTCGGAGTCGGTGGCGTAGACGTTGGCGTGGAGTCCGCAATGGAGTGATCATCCGCGAGGCGCGTGCGCATGGAATCGCGACGCCGATCAACGACGTCCTCGCGCAACTGCTCGCGGCGGCCATTGACGGCCCCGGTTAGTTGGTCGGTGTTGGCTTACCCACGCCCCGTCGAACAGCGGCACCGGTCAACCGTCAGAGCCCTAGAGCCTCCACTCCGCCGATGAGGAGTACCTGTGCAGGTTGATCGAACCCCGAAAGCAAACCTAAGGCGTCGTCAAACACAGCGCCGACGTAGTCTCCGGAGGACAAAGCCGTCGCAGCGTCGGCGAAATAGGTCTGACCTTCGCCGAACAAGGTTTCAGCAACGGCCACGGCATCCGAGAAGTCTGTGGGGGGCAAGAACCCAACGACAAAGGTCCCGGTGATTCCTGCGCCCGTCAGCGCCTCGACCGTTCCTAGTTCGAGGTTAGTCGGAACAGACCAAAGATCGGCGTTCACACCGTTGAACAACGCTGCCAGACCATTGGGCACCATGTTGCTGCTGAGTTCCGTAAACGCAGTACTGAAATCGGACTGGCCAGCAGCCAAGTCGCCGTCGACGGCGTTGATGATGTCGGTGAAGTCGTCGGCGCGGGCGGTCGGCGCGGTGGCCGCCGACATCATCGCCGCGGCCCCGAAAGCACCGATAGCCGCGCCCAGGCCGACCAGCGTTGCCGCGCGTGATTTGTTGATACCCATGGAAACCTCCGATGTCTCGTTAGCCCCAAATTACTCCCAAGCTGAGAAAACTGACAGCATTCTGACATGTGTTTCTCAGGTTTTGACGATCGCCTAATAGTCGGCTACGCCTGGCTGCTCGCCGCCACCGATGGCGGCGCCATCGAAGCAACCTCTAACAGCTCGGCGTCCCGGTCGGGGAACGCCGTCTGGGCGTAGCCGTCAGCGGCCATGGTGGCCGCTTCGCCGCGGGCCAGGGCCGTTGATTTGCCCGCTGCAAGCCATAAACGTTCACGAATGAGGGGTATTCGTCGCTAACGCCATGGCCTGCGCTGCCAACTCGGGCCACTTCAAGGAACAAGCTGCTTCAATACTGGTGAGGTGCTGACCGAAGCACCTCGTGTCGACGGCGCCGCAATGCGCGGCAGATGCGCGGCCAGTAACCGCGCGAAGGGTAGGTAACGGCAGTTCATGACGCCTGACGAGCCACACAACGAGCCCAGGCCCACCCCGCGGCCCGGACCGCGGCCCGGGCCCAAACCAACGCCCCGCCCCAACCCTCACCCGGTTGCTTCGGCGCCTGCCAGTGACCCCCACCGATTCGGCCGCGTGGACGACGACGGAACGGTCTGGCTGATCAGCGCCGCCGGCGAGCGAATCATCGGATCCTGGCAGGCGGGCGACACCGAAGCGGCGTTCATCCACTTCGGTCGTCGCTTCGACGACCTGAGCACCGAAATCGCATTGCTTGAAGAGCGGCTGGCCGCCGGTACCGGCGATGCACGCAAGATCAAAGCCACCGCCGCAGGCCTGGCCGAGACGTTGCCCAGCGCGAATGTGCTAGGAGACGTCGATGCCCTGGCTGCCCGGCTCGCCGGGATTGCCGAGCATGCCGAAGCCACCGCCGCTGCCGACCGCACTCGTCGCGAAGAGCATCGCGCTGCCCAAACCGCGCGCAAAGAGGCCCTGGCCGCCGAGGCCGAGGAGATGGCAAACACGTCGACGCAATGGAAGGTCGCCGGCGACCGGTTGCGCTCGATCCTGGACGAGTGGAAGACGATTAACGGCCTGGATCGCAAAACTGACGATGCGCTCTGGAAGCGCTATTCGGCGGCGCGAGAGACGTTCAACAGACGGCGCGGATCGCATTTCGCGGAATTGGATCGCGATCGGGCAGGTGCCCGCGAGGCCAAGGAAAAGCTTTGTGTCAAAGCCGACGAACTCGTCGCCTCCACCGACTGGGGCGCGACCAGCGCCGAATTCCGCAAGCTGCTGGTCGACTGGAAGGCCGCCGGACGCGCGGCCCGCGACGTCGACGACGCCCTGTGGCACCGCTTCAAAGCCGCCCAGGACACCTTCTTCAAGGCCCGTAATGCCGCGACCGCCGAGCGGGATGCCGAATTCGTCGCGAACGCCACCGCCAAGGAGGCGCTGCTGTCGGAGGCCGAAAAGCTCGACACCAGCAATCCCGAAGCAGCCAGGGCTGCCTTGCGGACGATCGGCGACAAGTGGGACGCGATCGGCAAGGTTCCCCGGGAGCGGTCGGCTGACCTCGAACGCCGACTGCGTGCGGTCGAGAAGAAGGTGCGCGACGCCGCCGAGCCGTCCGGCCCCGACCCGCAGGCTCAGGCGCGTGCCGAGCAGTTCCGCGAGCGTGCCGAGCAGTTCGAGCGCCAGGCCCAAAAAGCCGAGGCGGCAGGACGTTCCAAGGAAGCTGACGAGGCCAAGGCCAACGCCGAACAGTGGCGACAATGGGCTGAGGCCGCGGCCGATGCGCTGACCCGCAAGCGCTAGCCCGGCGGCTACGCCTTGCCGTTGGGCTTCGGCCGCTCGGCGCGGTCAGGGTCGTCGAGGGTTTCCAGCAGCGTTCGGGTCTGCAGACGCGCTGCGGCTTGACGGCGCTGTTCTTCGGCAGCGAGCTGCACGATCGTGCGCGACCACACCACCCGTGCCCAGTGGAACGTCAACAGGATGATCGCGATCCAGGCCACGAACAGCCCGATACCGGGACCCGGGTGTCCAGCGGCCACCGTCTGTCGTGACCACACGGCCAGCAAACCGGCGGCGCTGGCCACCGCGGAACCCGCCAGCGCGACCCAGGCCAGCGCCCAGAGCCGGGTCAAGAGCGCCAGCATCGAAAATCCGACACCGAAAACCAAAGCAAGCCAACTGAATACGCGTGACGGCAGCGCTATTGCCGCTTTACCGGCGCCCCGCGTGGAGAACAGCACATCCCATCCGCGGACGTCGCCGGTGTGCGGCAGGACGAACGAGCCGATCAACACGAATACCAAAATCGCGACAACCAAAGCTCGTGCGCCTGGCTCTATTTCGCGGGCGATGCGCCGTTCGGCGGCTTCGATGTCGTCGCGAAAGGCGTCGAATTCCCCTCGATTCGGCTTGTTCTGGCTCATCGAGCGCATCCCTGCGATTCTGGCGCCCCCGCGGGTCGCCCGACGCCCGGCATGCCCAGCCCGACTCCGGATGGACGTTGCCCCGCGGCGTCGCCGGCGCGCGTGCGGCGGTGGCTGGTGACATCACCATCGGCGATCAGGTGATGCGGGGCGGCCCGGGTGATCGTGGTCGTGATGACATCACCCGCGCGCACCTGCCGCTCGCCGGGTGTGAAATGCACCAGGCGACCGTCTCGCGCGCGTCCGCTCATCCGTGCGGTGCTGCTGTCCTTACGGCCCTCGCCGGTGGCCACCAACAGTTCGACGGTCCGGCCGATCTGATTGCGGTTCTCTTCCAGCGCGATCTGGTCCTGCAGTGCTATCAGCCGCTCATAGCGTTCCTGCACAACGGCTTTCGGAAGTTGACCGTCCAGCTCGGCCGCCGGGGTACCGGGACGCTTGGAGTACTGGAAAGTGAAGGCGTTGGCGAACCGGGCCTGCCGAACGACATCCAATGTGGCCGCGAAGTCGTCCTCGGTTTCACCGGGGAATCCGACGATCAGGTCGGTGGTGATCGCGGCGTGTGGCATCGCCGCGCGCACCCTATCGATGATGCCGAGGTAACGCTCGGCTCGATAGGACCGCCGCATCGCGCGCAACATTCGGTCCGACCCGGATTGCAGCGGCATGTGCAGCGCCGGGCAGACGTTTGGCGTCTGCGCCATCGCGTCGATCACGTCGTCGGTGAACTCAGCCGGATGCGGCGAGGTGAACCGCACCCGCTCAAGGCCGTCGATGCGTCCGCATTCGGTCAGCAACTCGGCGAATGCGCCGCGGTTACGCGGCATCTGCGGGTCGGCGAACGACACGCCGTACGCGTTGACGTTTTGGCCCAGCAGCGTGACTTCCAGCACGCCGTCGTCCACCAGCGAGCGCACCTCAGCCAGGATGTCGTTCGGGCTGCGGTCGACCTCCTTGCCCCGCAAAGACGGCACGATGCAAAACGTGCAACTGTTGTTGCAGCCCACTGAAATGGAAACCCAAGCAGCGTAGGCAGATTCGCGGGCCGCGGGCAATGCGGACGGAAACTCCTGCAACGCCTCGGCGATTTCTACCTGGGCAACCCTGTTGTGCCTGGCGCGTTCGAGCAACGTCGGCAGCGAACCGATGTTGTGGGTACCGAAGACGACGTCGACCCACGGCGCCTTGCGCAGCACGTCGTCTTTGTCTTTCTGGGCCAGGCAGCCACCCACCGCGATCTGCATGTCGGGGTTGCTCCGCTTGCGCGGCGCCAGGTGGCTGATGTTGCCGTACAGCTTGTTGTCGGCGTTCTCGCGGACCGCGCAGGTGTTGAAGACCACCACGTCGGCGTCGTCGCCGTCCGGCGCCCGCCGGTAACCCGCCGCCTCGAGCAGGCCCGCCAGCCGCTCCGAATCGTGGACGTTCATCTGGCATCCGTAGGTGCGGACCTGGTAGGTGCGAGGCGACGGTATTGGCGGGCGTTGCGCCGCCGTTTGCGGCGCCGCGTCCGATGTCACCGTCGAAGTCACTGGGCCATGGTACGGCGAGTCGCGACCACCGGCGCCGGCGTGGTGGCCTGCGGCCCCTTCAGCTAGCGCATACCTAGACGCGCCTGCGCTCCCGCTCGGCGGCCAACTCGACGCTGACTACGTCGTAGGCCATGCTCTGGCTGAAGCCGCGACGCGCGAGCATGCCCACCATTCGACGGATCACCCGGGCATCGGCAGCTTCGTCACTGAGGGTTTCGCGCCGAAGCTTCTTGCGCACCAATTCCTCAGCGCGACCACGCTCGGCCGCGGGATTGATGCCGCCGAGCACCGAGGTGATCAGGTCCTTGTCGACGCCCTTGGTGTGCAGCTCAGCAGCCAACGCGCGCTTGCCTTTTCCTGCGTTCGCCAGCCGCGAGTGCACCCACTGTTCAGCGAAGTCGGCGTCGTCGATCAATCCGACGTCGGCCAGCCGATCCAGCACCCTGGTGCTGACATCGTCGGGGTATCCGCGCTTGGCCAGCTGGCCGGCCAACTCAGCACGGGTCCGCGCCGTCGCGGTGAGCAGGCGCAGACACAACGCCCGCGCCTGCTCTTCGCGAGATGGCTCAGAAGTCGACGGGAGCGGGCAGGACGCTGTCATCGGCCAAGTCATCCGTCACTACCGCACCGATACCGAGCTTTTCCTTGATCTTCTTCTCGATCTCGTTGGCCACCTCGGTGTTCTCCATCAGGAAGTTGCGGGCGTTCTCCTTGCCCTGCCCCAGCTGTTCGCCCTCATAGGTGAACCACGATCCGGACTTACGAACGAAGCCCTGGTCCACACCCATGTCGATCAGCGAGCCTTCCTTGCTGATGCCCTTGCCGTAGAGGATGTCGAACTCGGCCTGCTTGAACGGTGGCGACACCTTGTTCTTGGCAACCTTGACCCGGGTGCGGTTACCGACCGCATCGGTGCCGTCCTTGAGCGTCTCGATCCGCCGGACGTCCAAACGAACTGAAGCGTAAAACTTCAAAGCTTTTCCGCCCGTGGTCGTTTCGGGCGAGCCGAACATCACCCCGATCTTCTCGCGAAGCTGGTTGATGAAGATCGCCGTAGTGCCCGAATTGCTCAGTGCGCCGGTTATTTTCCGCAGTGCCTGACTCATCAGCCGGGCCTGTAGTCCGACATGGCTGTCGCCCATCTCGCCTTCGATTTCCGCCCGCGGCACCAGTGCGGCCACCGAGTCGATGACCAGAATGTCCAGCGCACCCGAACGGATCAGCATGTCGGCGATCTCCAGTGCCTGCTCGCCGGTATCGGGCTGCGACACCAGCAGCGAATCGGTGTCGACGCCCAGATTCTTGGCGTACTCGGGATCGAGAGCGTGCTCGGCGTCGATGAACGCCGCGATGCCGCCGGCGGCCTGGGCGTTGGCCACCGCGTGCAGGGCGACGGTGGTCTTACCCGAGGACTCCGGGCCGTAGATCTCCACGACGCGGCCACGGGGCAGGCCACCGATGCCCAGGGCAACGTCCAGCGCGATCGACCCGGTCGGGATGACCGAGATCGGTTGGCGCACTTCGTCACCGAGGCGCATCACCGCACCTTTGCCGTGACTCTTCTCAATCTGGGCCATCGCCAGTTCGAGGGCCTTTTCGCGATCTGGGGCTTGTGCCATGGTGCTACCTCTCGGTGTAGTCGTCGTTCGGTTTGACCGGTCTCGGTCGGTTGGCCGTGACGTTAAAGCAGCCCTCCGACAAGTCGGGCCCGTCGAACGATCACCACAGTAGCGAACAGGTGTTCGAAAGCAAGGAGGCGCGCCGCCGGCGTGTCTAGGGTCCGATCACCACTGGTCGCGGGGGACGTCGAAGTCGACGCACAGCGCGCGCCACACGTCGCGAGGGTCGATTCCGTCCTCGATCGCCTGTGCGGCGGTGCGCCCGCCGAACACGGTCAGCACGTGATCAGCCAGCACCGAGCCGCCGTACGTCGCGCCGAACCGCAACGTGACCCGATCGTGAAATTCCGTGAGCCGCACCCAGCCAAGCTACCTACCCGGTAGGCGCGAGCGCGTGACGGCACACCTGCACCGGGTCGGTGACGTCGGCCGCGCCGGCCGCGGCGAGCTGCGCAGCGTCGCGGTAGCTCGGCATCGCCAACACCTCGGCGGCGGCGCTGACCAGTGCCTCGTCGGTCAATGGTCGCACCAGCCGGCCACTGCCTTGGCGGACCACCCGGTTGGCGATCTCCCATTGGTCGCCTCCGCCGGGCACCACCACCAGCGGCACGCCGGCCAGCAGCGTCTTGGCCACCATGCCGTGTCCGCCGCCGCAGATCACCAGGTCGGCATGCGCGAGAAGGTCGTCTTGGCGGCCCAGCCCGGCCACCGCCCACGGCGGCAGTGTCAGATCCGGACCGTTAAGCCTCGACACCACCACCCGGGCACCGGCGGGCAGGCCAGATCCGGGCACCAGGCAGTCCAGGGCGGCCTGATCCAGCCCTTTCGTCCCGGTCAACGCCGTCGACGGAGCGACCACCACCACCGGCCCCGAACCCGGCGGGATGGACAGCGCCTGCTCGGTCGGCTCGAAGTGCAGCGGACCCACCAGAACGGCTTCGGCCGGCCAGTCCGGCCGCGGGACCTCCAAGGCAGGCAGCGTCGCGATCAGCCGACGCAGCGGGCCGGGATCGGCTGCCGGCAAACCGATCTCGACGCGCACCTCGGCACGCTGGCGGGCGCCGGCCTGCACGGATCGGGCGGTCAGCGCGCGCATCGTGGCATCCCGCAACCGGCCGCGGATCCCGGTGCCCGGCGCCAGCCCGCTGCCGATTGGTGGCAAACCTTTGGACGGCAGGTACAGCGGATGCGGGTTGAGTTCGATCCACGGGATTCCCAGCAGCTCGGCCGACATTCCGCCGCAGGCGGTGATGACGTCGGACACCACCAGGTCCAGCCCCATCGCCTGGAGCCGCGGCACGTTCAGCACCGCCATCCGAGCCGCGCGCTGATGGATTTTGGCACCGGCGTCGCGGTCGTCGTCTTCCTCGGTGGGGTCGAGCCCGGCCAGTTCGACGGCATCGACACCGGCGGCGCGCGCGGTTTCCAGCCACTCGGCACCGGTCAGCAGGGTGGGGGTGTCGCCGGCGGCCACGAACCGCTGACACAGCGCGATGGCCGGAAACGAGTGTCCCGGGTCCGGCCCGGCCACCACGGCGACGCGCATCGCAATACCCTGCCACAGCGGCTCGCTAGGCTGGTGACCATGACCGAGCAGACTCTCGAAAACACCCGCACCGTCGAGGTCTTCCTGCATGCGCTGCAGGACGCCGACCTCGACACCGCCGGCGCCGCATTGGCCGAAGATCTGGTGTACCAGAACGTCGGTTTGCCCACGATCCATGGCCGCCGCACGGCGATGAAACTGTTCAGCTCGCTGGGTGGCGCCAGCGGTTTCGAGGTGAAGATCCACCGGATCGCCGCCGACGGCGCCGCCGTACTCACCGAACGCACCGACGCGCTGATCTTCGGGCCGCTGCGGCTGCAGTTCTGGGTCTGCGGCGTATTCGAAGTCCACGACGGACAGATCACGTTGTGGCGCGACTACTTCGATTTCTTCGACATGTTCAAGGC
>NZ_DASXHW010000509.1:0-6713 GCF_036488105.1 Mycobacterium sp.
TGTGGCGAGTCCGCGTAGGCGCAGCCGTTGGACCGGGCTTCGCCCAGCCGCCGAGCGAACACCCGGTCCAGTTGATATCCGACGAAGATCCCGTCGCGCACCAAGTCCCAACTCTGGGCGGCAACACCCTCGTCGTCGTAACCGATGCTGGCCAAACCGAATTCAACCGTGCGGTCGGCGGTCACGTTCATCAGCGGCGACCCGTAACGCAGCGCGCCGAGCTTGTCGGGGGTGGCGAACGATGTGCCCGCGTATGCCGCCTCGTAGCCGATGGCCCGGTCGTATTCGGTTGCGTGGCCGATGGATTCGTGGATGGTCAGCCACAGGTTGGTCGGGTCGATCACCAGGTCCGTCGGCCCGGCGGCGACGCTGGGCGCCTTCATCTTCTCGGCGAGCTGCGACGGCAGTTGAGCGAGCTCGTCGGTCCAGTTCCACACATCGTCGCCGGCCAGCACCTCCCAGCCACGACCCATCGGCGGCGCCAGCGTGCGCATCGAGTCGAACCCGCCGCCGGCGGTGTCCACGGTGACCGCCTCCAGACCAGGGTGCACCCTGACACGTTGCTGCGTGATCGACGAGCCGGCGGTGTCGGCGTAGAAGGTCTGCTCTTTGACGGACTGCAGGCTGGCCGACACATGATCGACCCCGTCGGCGGCCAGCAGCCTGCCGGAGTATTCGTCGAGTACCGTGATCTTGTCGGCGAGCGGCACGGTGAACGGGTCGATGCGATAGCTCGAGACCCAGGTGGCGTTGGCGTAGACCGGCTCGGCCGCCAGCTCGACGGGGTCGGTGTTCAGTGCGGCCAGCGTGCGGGCCACCGCTACTGCGCGACGTGCGGCATCCGCGGCGACTTCCGGAGAGAGCTCGGCGTGCGACGCGAAGCCCCAGGTGCCGTCGACCACCACCCGGACGGCCAGGCCGATCTCGCGGTTGACCACCGCGGTTTCCAGCTGGCCGTCGCGCAACTGGATGATCTCCTTGACCAGTCGGTGAATTCGCAGGTCGGCGTGCGTCGCGCCGGCCGCGGTGGCGGCAGCTAGCGCAGCATCGGCGAGTTCGTGGCGCGGCAGGCTCAGGAAGTCGGCATCGATCTCCCGGTTCGGTGTCACGACACCTACCGTATCGACCAGCTTTAATACTTGTGTGGGTGACGCTGCGGTGACCGCCGGACGCCGATCGACCACGCTGGGGTATGCCTTGCTCGCACCCAGCCTATTCGGGGTCGTCGCGTTTTTGCTGTTGCCGATCTTGGTGGTGGTGTGGCTGAGTCTGCATCGCTGGGATCTGCTCGGGCCGATCGAGTATGTCGGAGGCCAGAATTGGCGCTCGGTGCTCAGTGATAGGACGTTCGGCAACTCCCTCCTGGTGACATGTGCGTTCGTGGCAATCGTCGTGCCGGTGCAGACCGTGCTCGGGTTGGCCGTGGGCGCCCTGCTGGCACGCGACCTGCCCGGCAGTGGCGTGTTCCGGACACTGTTCGTGCTGCCGTGGATCTGTGTCCCGTTGGCCATCGGGGTGTTATGGCGCTGGATACTGTCACCCACCGACGGCGCCATCAGCACACTGCTCGGCCATCGCATCGAGTGGCTCACCGATCCCGGGCTGGCGCTGCCGGTGGTGTCGGCGGTCGTCGTGTGGAGCAACGTCGGATACGTCGCGCTGTTCTTCCTCGCCGGCATCCTGGCCATTCCCGCCGAGATCCACTCCGCGGCACGCACCGACGGCGCGACGTCGTGGCAGCGGTTCTGGCGCATCACGCTCCCGATGCTGCGGCCCACTATGTTTTTCGTGTTGGTCACCGGAATCATCAGTGCCGCACAAGTTTTTGACACCGTTTACGCGCTGACCGGTGGCGGACCCCAGGACCGCACCGATTTGGTGGCGCATCGCATCTATGCGGAGGCATTCGGGGCTGCGGCGATCGGCCGGGCCTCGGTGATGGCGGTGGTGCTGTTCGTCATCCTGGTCGCCATCACTATCATCCAGCACCTCTATTTCCGTCGACGGATCAGCTATGACCTCACCTAAAAAGCCTTCTGCGGTCCTGGTTTACGCCGGCCTACTGGCCGGTGTGCTGATCACGCTGGCACCATTCGTGTTGGGCCTGTTGACGTCGTTCACCTCCGCGCACCAGTTCGCCACCGGCACACCCTTGTCGTGGCCGCGGCCACCGACACTGGCGAACTACGCCAACCTGGGCGACGCCGGATTCGGCCGGGCGCTGGCGGTGACGACCTTGATGACGGCGATGATTCTGCTTGGCCAGGTCAGCTCGTCGGTGCTGGCCGCCTATGCGTTCGCACGGCTGCGATTCCCCGGGCGGGACGCGCTGTTCTGGGTATACCTCGCGACGTTGATGGTGCCGGGCAGCGTGACCGTTGTTCCGTTGTATCTGATGATGGCGCAACTGGGGATGCGTAACACGTTCTGGGCATTGGTATTGCCTTTCGTGTTCGGCTCGCCGTACGCCATTTTCCTTCTCCGCCAGTACTTTCGCGCGATCCCTGATGACCTGATCAACGCCGCCTACCTGGACGGCGCGAGGACGCTGGACGTGATCGTGCACGTGGTCATCCCGTCCAGTCGCCCGGTGCTGGTGACACTGATGCTGATCACCGTTGTATCGCAGTGGCACCATTTCATGTGGCCGTTGGTGATCACCAGCGGCACCAAATGGCAAGTGCTCACGGTGGCGACGGCTGCCCTGCAGTCGCGATACAACGCCCAGTGGACTTTGGTGATGGCGGCGACGGCGGTGGCGATCGTGCCGCTGCTCGTTCTGTTCGTGATGTTCCAGCGCCACATCGTCCGCTCGATCGTCGTCACGGGGCTGAAGTGAGCCGGCCCCGATTTTCCACGCTGTTCGCCGTGGGCTTCGTGCTGATCGCCGCGCTGTTGGCCGTCGCGGCGGTGCTGCTCGATGTCACGGCGCGACCGCTAGGCACCAAGACCATCGTCACCGTCCGGCTATGGGACGAGCAGGTCGCCGCCGCCTACCGAAAGTCGTTCGCGGCGTTCGGCCGAACGCACCCGGGCATCGAGGTGCACACCAACGTCGTCTCCTATTCCAACTACTTCACCACGCTGCGCACCGACGTCGCGGGCGGCAGCGCCGACGACATCTTCTGGGTCTCCAACGCCTACCTCGCCGGATACGCCGACAGCGGCCGGCTGATGGACATCGGCAAAGCCCTTGGACCACAGGCCGCGTCAGCGTGGGAACCGTCGGTGGTCCAGCAGTTCATCCGCGGCCGAACGCTGTGGGCGGTGCCCCAACTCACCGATGCAGGCATCGCGCTGTACTACAACGCGGATCTGCTTGCCGCCGCCGGTGTCGACGTCGCCGCGCTGACGGCACTGCGCTGGAGCCCGGACGGCGGTGACACGCTGCGCCCCTTGCTGGCTCGCCTAACCGTCGACGCCGATGGACATACCGCGGCCACACCCGGTTTCGATGCCGG
Source organism: Mycobacterium sp. (assembly GCF_036488105.1). GTDB lineage: Bacteria > Actinomycetota > Actinomycetes > Mycobacteriales > Mycobacteriaceae > Mycobacterium. The sequence goes on from NZ_DASXHW010000509.1 coordinate 3,462, forward strand.
TCGAGTGCGACAGTGGGCTTACAACGCGGCCAACGACGCCCAAGGCATCTACCTGAACTACATCGGCTCAGCCGGCGGCGTGTTCCAGACCGGAGACCGCTTCGCCTTCGCCAACCCCGGCGCCGTCGAGGCTTTCACCTACCTGGTCGGGCTGATCAACCGTGACCATGTCGCACCGCCGGCCTCGGAGACCAACGACAACGGCGACTTCTCCCGCAACCAATTCCTGGCCGGCAAGATGGCGCTGTTCCAGTCCGGTACCTACAACTTGGCCGCAGTGGCCGGGCAGGCGCACTTCCATTGGAGCGTGACCATGATGCCCGCCGGCCCCAAAGGTCGGGTCAGTGTCACCAACGGCATTGCCGCGGCGGGTAATTCGGTATCCGCGCACCCCGATGCGGTGCGCCAGGTGTTGGCCTGGATGGGCAGCACCGAGGGTAACCAGTACGTCGGCCGCCAGGGCAGCGCCATTCCCGCGGTCATCGCCGCGCAGCGGGTGTACTTCGACTACTGGCTGAGCAAGGGCGTTGACGTCAAGCCGTTCTTCGAGGTCCTCAACGGTCCGCGTATCGCCGCCCCGGGCGGCGCCGGGTTCGCCGCGGGCAATCAGGTGCTCAAACCGTATTTCGATGAGATATTCCTGGGCCGCAGCGATATTCCCGCAAGCCTGCAACGGGTACAGGACGCCGCCAACGCTGCCGCGCGCCGCTAGTGGCCGAGCGGAATTTCAAGGGCGACCGCTGCGGCGCACACCGCGAACGTGATCCCAAGCGCTATCCAGTCGGCCTGTTTCGGCCGTGACGGCAGCGCCGAGATCTGGCCGAGGCCGCCGCGTGCGGTAATGGCATCGCCCATCTCGTCGGCGCGCCGCAACGTCACCGTAAGAGCCGCCGTGAGAAGGTCGATCAGTTCCAACTTCCAACGCCTGCGACGGGCCCTGCGGGTATCCGCGGCGCGTTTGGGCCGCAACTGGCGCGCGGCGTAGAGCACCCGGAACTCGTCGATCAGCATCGGGAAAGCCCGCAACGCCAAAGCGATGGTGACGGCCCACTCGTCGACCGGGACCCGTAACCACCGGAGCGGTCGGCCCAAAGCGGCTACCGCAGGCGCAATTTCGGCGACATTGGTGGTCCAGGACACCATCGCGCCCAGTCCGAGCAGCACGAACGACAACGTAGTGACCCGCAGGAAGTTCAGCAGCCCGCCGAGTCCGATCGGAATTCCGGCCAGGTGAATTGTCGGGCTGCCGCCGGCGAACGCCGCGGACATCCCGCCGAGCGCCAGCAGAATCCACAACCAGTGCGGCACAGTGGGAAGCGCGCCGCGCGGAATATGCGCGAGCCGGACCGCCGTCAGCACCAGCGCAGCCACCAGTCCGATGGCAATCCAGCCCGGATAGAACGTCAGCAGTACCGAGATGCCGCCAACTGCCAGCAGTTTGGTCCCGGCCCACAGGTCGTGGACCACGGAGCTGCCCGGCACCGGCCGCAGCAGCACGACCGAGCGCGACGGCCGGCGTTCGGATCGTTCTTCGAGTGGCGCCGTGGTCACGACAATCCCCCAGCTGCCGCCGTGACCGCGTGTAGCACGCCGTCACGCAGATCCAATGTGCGCGGGCACAGGTCTTCCAAGCCGGCGAAATCATGGGATATCACGACGACGGTCAGACCCTGCTCACGGCGCAGCTCCTCGATCAATCGCACCAAACCGCTCTGGGTGACCGCGTCGAGGCCGGCCAACGGCTCGTCGAGAATCAGCGCGCGCGGCGACCGCGCCAACAGCCCGGCCAGCACGACCCGGCGCATCTGCCCTCCGCTGAGCTGATCGATGGGCCGCTTGGCCAACGCACTGTCCAACCCCACGACGGCGAGCGCGGTCGCTACCCGATCTTGGTCCTTGGGCGAAAAGCCAGCCGCCGAAGCCACTTCCAAGTCGACCCGGCTGCGCATCAGCTGCAGTCGCGCCGCCTGAAACGACAGTGCCACCGCGCCGACCTGTTCGTGCGAGGGTCGGCCGTCAAGCAGGCAAGAGCCGGTGGTCGGTACCGTCAGCCCGGCGAGAATCCATGCCAGCGTCGACTTGCCCGACCCGTTGCCGCCGTGGATCAACAAACCATCGCCCTGATGTACCGCGAAGTTGACGTCGCGCAGTGCAGCCTTGGCCCACGGCGTCCCGCTGTTGTATTCGTGGCTGACGCCGGTGACCTCGAGGATTGCCGGGCCAGACTCGTGCCGCGTCGCCGGCGTCGCTACCGGCACAGGAATCGTCTCGACCATGCTGGTGTTTTCCCCGGACTCGCTGAGATTGATTGTGCTGTCGGCGGATTCGGCTTCGTTGTGGTAATGCGTGATGTGCACGAGCGCCGTCCGGTGCCGCTGCTTCAGGCCGGACAACACGCCAAGCAGCGCTTCACGACCCTCCTGGTCGACCATGCTGGTGACTTCGTCGGCGATGAGCATGGCGGGCTCGCGGGCCAGCGCGGCCGCCACGGCCAGCCGCTGCAACTCACCCCCGGACAGACTTCCGGTGTCGCGTTCGGCGTGCGATTCCAGGCCGACTTCGCGGAGCAATTGGGCGACGTCGGTGGTTGTCCCGGGCGGCAGGCCCCACACCACGTCGTCGGCGACCCGGGTGCCCAGCACCTGACTTTCCGGATGCTGCATGACCACCGCGGTGCCGCCCAACCGGCCCAGCCCCACCGACCCGGGACGCTCGATGGTGCCCGATGTTGGTTCCCGGCCGGCCAGCACAAGCATCAGCGTGGTCTTGCCAGAACCGTTGGCTCCGGTGATGGCCAGATGTTCGCCGGCCTTGACCTCCAGGTTGACTGGCCGCAGCGCGTCGTGGTCGGTGTTCGGATAGCGGAAGCGGACCTCGTCCAGCCGGACCGGGACCGGCCCGATGGGTGTCGTGTCCAGCGGCGCGTCCAGTTTGTGCACGTCGGGGATGCCACGCATCCGATCCAGCACCCGCGACAGCGCCCACCATCCGATCAGCGAGACGACCACGATCGAGACGACGCCGTTGGCGAAGATCAGCCACGGCCAGTAGCGCAGCGCCTCGCCGAGGAACCATTGGAGTCCGTGGGCCGTCTTGTCGAGCCCGCCCCCGATGCGTCCGCTCAGCGGGAAGGGATGCTCGGTCACGAAGCGCCCGATTCCCGTCAGGACGGCCGCAATCCCGTTGATGTTGGCGGTGATCGCATCGAAGATCAGGTGCCGCAGCCGGGAGAGAAGCGCCAACGCCGCGACC
>NZ_DASXHW010000561.1:0-4418 GCF_036488105.1 Mycobacterium sp.
CACGAGAAGATCGCCGAGATGAGCACCCAAGCCGAAGAGTCCGCTTTCGTCTTGCTTGCCCTGCAGGCGCCCGTCGCCGGCGACCTTCGGTCGATTGTGAGCGCCATCCAGATGGTCGCCGACATCGACCGGATGGGGGCGCTGGCGCTGCACGTCGCCAAGATCGCTCGCCGACGTCATCCCCAGCACGCACTGCCCGAGGAAGTGAACGGCTACTTCGCTGAAATGGGCAGAGTCGCAGTGGAATTGGGCAACAGTGCGCAGGAAGTGCTGTCATCGCGAGACCCGGAGAAGGCCTCCCGGATCCGCGAAGAAGACGACGCGATGGACGACCTGCACAGCCACCTGTTCACTGTGCTGATGGACCGCGAGTGGAAGCACGGCGTGGCTGCAGCCGTCGACGTGACCTTGCTTGGCCGCTTCTACGAGAGGTTCGCCGACCACGCCGTCGAGGTGGCGCGACGAGTCATCTTCCAGGCGACCGGGCACTTCCCCGAGGACGAGACCGTCGCCAGATCCGGCTAGCCGAAGCGGCCGGAGATGTAGTCCTCGGTGGCTTTCTGGGTCGGGTTGGAGAAGATCTTCTCGGTGTCGTCGATCTCGATCAACCGGCCCGGTTTACCGACTGCCTCCAGGTTGAAGAACGCGGTGTGATCGCTGACTCGCGCTGCTTGTTGCATGTTGTGCGTGACGATGACGATGGTGTATTCCTGCTTCAACTCGGCGATGAGGTCCTCGATCGCCATCGTCGAAATCGGGTCCAGCGACGAACACGGCTCATCCATCAACAACACGTCGGGTTGCACGGCGATGGCCCGCGCGATGCAGAGTCGCTGCTGCTGACCGCCGGACAACCCGCCACCGGGCCGGTCTAATCGGTCCTTGACCTCGTCCCACAGGTTGGCGCCCCGCAGCGCGTATTCGGCGGTGTCGTCGAGCAGCTTTCGGTTGCGCACGCCCTGCAGTTTCAGGCCGGCCACCACGTTGTCGCGAATCGACATGGTAGGGAACGGGTTTGGACGCTGGAACACCATGCCGATCGCGCGCCGCACACCAACCGGGTCGATGCCCGAGCCGTAGATGTCGTCGTCGTCGAGCAGCACGCTGCCTAGCATCCGGGCACCGGGCGTGACTTCGTGCATCCGGTTCAGGGTGCGCAGCACGGTCGTTTTGCCGCAGCCCGACGGCCCGATGAATGCCGTCACGCTGCGCGGCAGAACCGACAGCGACACGTCGGCGACCGCCTGGAACGCGCCGTAAAAGATGTTGACGTCCTTGAGATCCAACCGCTTAGCCACTGGAACTCCTGCCTATCCTTTCCGGCTCAAAGAATTTCGAGACGACCCTGGCCACCAGGTTAATGACGGCGATCAGCACAATCAGCGTCAGGGCAGCGCCCCACAGCCTATTGCTGGGAATCGGCGCGGTACCCGCGCCAGCCGAGGTCTGGTCGTACATCATGCCCGGCAGCGAGCCCATGAAGCCACCGAACATGTCGAAGTTCATCGCCTGCGAGTAGCCGACCAGGATCAGCAGCGGCGCCGTCTCACCCATCACCCTGGCCAACGCCAGCAGGATGCCGGTGATGATGCCGGACATCCCGGCCGGCAGCACGATCTTGGTGATCGTCCTCCAGTTCGGCACACCCAGCGCATAGCTGGCCTCGCGCAGCTCCACCGGAACGATCAGCAGCATCTCCTCGGTCGACCGCACGATCACCGGGATCATCAGCAGCACCAGGGCCAGCGCTACCGCGAAACCGGATCGCGGGAAACCGAGTGTGGCGATGCACAACGCATACACGAACAAGGCGGCGACGATCGAAGGCACCCCGGTCAGGATGTCCACCATGAACGTGGTGAGCTTGCCCAGGGTACTTTCCCCGCCGTACTCGACCAGATAGACGGCGACGAAAACACCGATAGGTATCGATATGGCAGCGCACACCAGGCCTTGCAGGACAGTGCCGACGATGGCGTGGTATGCGCCGCCACCGGACATGAACGCCGTCATGTCGGCTTGGGAGTGTGTCCACCACTCACTGGACCTGATCGCACCCAATCCTTGGGCCACTACCGAGTACAGCACCCAGATCAGCGGTACCAGCGCCACCCCGACCGACAATGTAACCAGCAGTGTCGCAACGACATTGGCGAGCCGACGACGCGCACTCACGCCGGTGAATGTCAGCGCCTTCAGTGGCCGGTCCAGGATCGACGTCATCGGGTGCCCTTGCCCGCGACAGTGGCGCGCGCCATCGCATTCACCAGAAGCGTGAGCAGGAAGAGCACCAGGCCGGCGGCGATATAGGCGCCGGCCTTGTACTGGTTGTTGAACTCGTATGCGGTGGCCGCGATCTTGGTCGCGAAGGTATAGCCGCCGTCGAACAGCGACCAGCCGAACGCCGCCTGGGTGCCGCGCAGGATGATCAGCAGCGCGATGGTCTCACCTAGCGCGCGGCCCAGGCCCAACATCGCACCGCTGATGTAGCCCGACCGCCCAAACGGCAACACCGCGGTCTTGACGACCTCCCAGCGGGTCGCGCCGAGCGCGAGCGCGGCCTCTATGTGGCCTTGCGGCGTCTTCATGAAGACCTCGCGGGTGACCGCGGTGATGATCGGCAGGATCATCACCGCCAGCACGATCCCTGCGGTGAAAATGGTGCCGCCGCCGGACACGGAGGCGTTGCCGGTCGCGAACAGGAACACCCCGCCCAGGTGCGCATTCAGCCAGGTCGCAACCGGTCGCAACCGCGGCGCCAGCACGTAGAGGCCCCAGACGCCATAGATGATCGACGGGACCGCAGCAAGCAGGTCGACGAGGTAGGCCAGTGGTCCGGTGACGCGGCGCGGCGAGTACTGGGCGAGGAAGATCGCGATCCCCAACGCCACCGGCATTGCCAAGACCAGAGCGAACAACGCCACCATGACCGTCACCTGGACCAGGTCGAAAACGCCGAATCGCATCGCCGCGGTGTTGGTGGTGTCCCAATTGCCGCCGTAGGTGAAGAAGTTTTCCTGGTTGCGGGCCAGCGCCGGGACCGCGCGCACCAGCAGAAACAGGCCGATGGCCGCGATGAGAACGACGATCAGGACGCCCGACCCTTCGGACAAACCCCGGAACATTCGTTCGCCGCGACTGGGTTTGGCGCTGCCCCACAACAGCGGGCCGGGAGCCGGCCAACGCAGCGGCGCGGCGACGGCCTCACCCGAACCGTTATCGGCTGGATTCGGCGTCGTCACGGTGTTCCCATCAGTGAAAACCTTCGGCCATAGGTTAATCCGTTCGATCACCGGATCGCGTTGATCGCGGCGATCAAGCGCTTCTTGAATTTATCGGGCAACGGGACATAACCTGCGGCCGACAGACCGTCTTGCGCGTTATCGGCTGCCACCGTCAAGATGGACCTGACCGCGGCACTGGTGGCCGGGTCGTAACCCTTCGAGCAAACGATTTCGTAGGTGGCCAGCACCAGCGGGTAAGCACCGGCGGCTCGGGTGCTGTAAATCGACTTCAGATTCAGTTCCAGGTCGTCTCCCGGACCGGCAAAGGTGGCGCCGTCGATGGCCTTGCGGGCCGCGTCGGCGGTCAGCGCGACCGGGCCGCTGCCGTCGTCGATCTGCGCGTACGGCACCCCGCTTTGATCGGCGAAACCTTTCTCGACGTAGCCGATCGAGCCGGGCGCAGACTGCACGGCCTGGATCACGCCGGCGGACTTCTGCGCGCCCTCGCCTACGCCGCCCTGAAACTCGCTGCCGGTCCCCCGGGTCCAGCTGTTCGGGGCGGCCGCGGCCAGATACTTCTGAAAGTTGTCGGTGGTACCCGAGGAGTCCGATCGGTAGACCGGCGAGATCTTGGTGGCGGGCATATTCACGCCGGGATTGAGCTTGACGATGGCCGGATCGTTCCAGTCAGTGATCCAGCCGCTGAAGATCTTGGCCAGCACGTCCGCATTGACTGTCAGCCGCTTGACGCCGTCTAAGTGGTAGGCAACCGCGACTGGCCCGAAAACCACAGGCAGGTGCCAGGCGGGATTTCCGTTGCAGCGCTGCGCCGCCGGCTCGATCTGGTCGCGGCTCAGTGGTGAGTCCGAGCCGGCAAAATCCACGTGCCGCGCGATGAACTGCTCACGTCCGGCGGCCGAGCCGGTTGGGTTGTACGCCAACTGTTTTCCGGGGCACAACTGAGCCCAGTCCAAGTTGAACAACGCGATGGCGTTCTGCTGGGCCGTGGATCCCTCCGCGGTCAGCGCGGTCTTGCCGTCACAGTTCACCGGGCCCTTCGGCGCCTTGAGGCCGTGCAGGTTGTTGTCGCTACCGCAGCCGGTCGACGTCATTCCCACGATCACCGCCGTCGACGCCGCGGCTGCCAGCGCTCTGCGCACCGCGTCGAGCTTCACTGATCTCGCTTTCGCCACT
>NZ_DASXHW010000022.1:0-7659 GCF_036488105.1 Mycobacterium sp.
GCCCGCGACGATCTGCGCAGCCGCGTTGCCGATCGCGGTCAGACCGCCGGCACAGTGCCGGTTGAGCGCCTGGCCGGGGACCTGCAGCATGCCGGTGACGACGGCTGCGTGGCGGGCGATGTCGCCCCCTCCGTAGTTGGACTCCGCCAAGATGATGTCGTCGATCTGGGACGGCTCGAGCCCCGAGCGTTCCTGGACCTCCTTCACGACGATCGCGGCGAGCTCCATCGCCGTGACGTCTCGCAAGGCGCCCTTGAACGCGGTGCCGATCGGCGTGCGGGCTGCAGCGACGATCACGGCGTCCGATCCGGCCTGCTGGATGGTGCGGGTCATGGCGATGTCCTCTCGATGCCCCTCAGCCGAGGGTGAACGGGTCCCGGGTCTGGCCGCTGAGCTCGACCCAGATGGCTTTGGTCTCGGTGAAGTCCTTGACGGCGTCGATGCCGTTCTCCCGCCCGATGCCGCTGTAGCCGACGCCTCCGAACGGAACATGAGGCGCGACAACGCGGTAGGCGTTGACCCACACCGTGCCGGCCTGCAGCTTGGCGGCTACCCGGTGCGCGCGATGAACGTCCTTGGTCCACACCGCCGCGGCTAATCCGAACTCCGTGCTATTGGCAGCGGCGACGGCCTCGTCCTCATCGGTGAAGGTCATCACCGCCAGTACGGGTCCGAAGATCTCCTCGGCGACAGCCCGCATGGAGGGGTCGACACCGGTCAGCACCGTTGGTTTGACGAAGTAGCCGCCGAGGTCAGTGGCCGGCTCGCCGCCGTAGGCGACGGTCGCACCCTGCTCGCGGGCAGAAGCGAAGTGCGACAGCACTTTCTCGTACTGCGGCTGATTGGAAACCGGGCCCATCTCGGTCGTCGGGTCCTTCGGGTCACCCAGTTTGATGGTCGCCGCCCGCGCGACGATCTTGTCCACCAACGCATCGGCGACGCCGCGGTCTACTAGAAGGCGTGAGCCCGCCAAACACGTCTGGCCGGTGGCGGCGAAGACGCCCGCGATCACCCCGTTGGCCGCGGCGTCGAGGTCGGCATCGGCGAACACCACCTGCGCCGACTTGCCGCCGAGTTCGAGCGAGAATCGGGTCATGTTGTCGATCGCGGCCTTGCCCACCTGAATGCCGGTGGTCGTCGATCCGGTGAACGCGATCTTGTCGACACCCGGGTGCGACGCCAGCGCGGCACCCGTCTCCGGACCCCAGCCGGTGACGACGTTGATGACGCCCGGCGGAAAACCGGCCTCGGCGAACAGCTTTGCGAACGCGAGCGTCGATGTCGGGGTGTGGTCGCTGGGCTTGACGACGAAGGTGCAACCCGCGGCCAGTCCGGCCGCCAACTTCCAGGTCAACAGCAGCAGCGGTGAGTTCCAGGGTGTGATCGCGCCGACCACGCCGACGGGTTCATGGCGGGTGTAGACGAAGTAGTTGGGCTTATCCACCGGTATGACGTCGCCCTGCAGCTTGTCGGCCAGCCCGCCGTAGTAGGAGTAGTAGTCCGGCAGCGAGCGCATCTGGCCGACCATTTCGCGAACCAGCTTGCCGCCGTCACGCACCTCGAGTTCGGCGAGCTGCTCGGCCTCGCGCGCGATGATCTCGCCGAGGCGGAGTAGCAGCTTGCCGCGGGCGGTCGCGGTGAGCGCACCCCACGGTCCATTCAGCGCAGCCCGGGCGGCGGCTACGGCGCGGTCCACATCGGCGGCCCCGCCGTCGGGCACGCGCGCCCAAGGCCTGCCAGTGAAGGGGTCAACGCTGTCGTAGGTCGAACCTGATGCGGCCGACGATGATTCTCCCCCGATCAGCAGGTCGAACTGAACCAGCTGATCGACCGCTGTGTCGGTCACCGCCGCCTCCTCCTCCTCATCGTGTTCGGGGTTTCTTCTTGTTGTTCAACGAGTCCGGGCTGGCTCCGGCGTTGCCAAGGTCGGTGAAGAACTTGCCGTGGCGTGCGGCGACGCTGGGGGTCAGATCGCGGGCCTCCCACATCGCGCGAACCGTGCCTTGAACACCATTCGGTCTGCGCGCGGCGATTTCAGCGGCCAGTTCGAAAGCACGGACGCGTAGTTGATCGTCTGGGACCACCTCGGTCACGAGCCCGATGCGCAGCGCGGTCTGTGCAGACATCCGCTCCTCGCTGCCGAGCAACGCCCAGCGCATCACCTCGCCGTAGGGCACGCCGAGGGCCAGCATGCCCATCGGCTCCAACGCCGAGACGATGCCCGCATTGGCATGTGGGTCGAAAAACGTCGCCGTCTCGCTGCAGATCGAGAAGTCGCACTCGTTGACGAAGTACATGGCGCCACCGGCCACGATGCCATGCAGTGCTGCGATCACCGGCTTCCACACCTTGTGTGCCTTCGGGCCCAGTAATTCGCCTGGATCTTCCTGGTTGAAGATCGGCTGGTGCGTCCACCAGGTGCCCTCGGTCACGTCGATGCCGGTGCAGAAAGCCCGTTCGCCGTTGGCGCACAGCACCGCGACCCGGATCTCCTCGTCGTCACGGACTCGGGCCCAGACGGTGGCGAGTTCGGCGGCCATCTGTTCGGTGAAGCTGTTCAGCCGCTCCGGCCGGTTGAGCGCCACGGTGGCGATATGGTTGGTCACCTGAAATTCGATAGTGGCCAGGTCGGTCTGCTCGATCACGGTCGCTCCTCGGTCGATCCGGTGGATACCGGCATCTTCGCACCCGACTGGCTAACATGGCTAACCTGGTTAGCGATCTCGCGCTTGAGGATCTTGCCCGCGGGGCCCAGTGGGAACTCGCGCCAGAACACGAACCGGCGCGGCTGCTTATAACCGGCCAATTCCGAGCGGCACAGCGCAGCCAGTTCGGCGGTCAGTACGTCCCGATCGCTGACGTGGGCTTTGGGAATCACGGCGGCGACCGGCGTCTCACCCCACTCGGGATCAGGCACCCCAACCACCGCCACCATGTCCACATCGTGGTGCTGGGCGAGCACCCGCTCAATCTCTGCCGGGTAGACATTGAACCCGCCGGAGATGATCAGATCGGTTTTGCGACCGGTGATGTGGAGGTAGCCCTCCTCGTCGAGGTAGCCCAAGTCGCCGGATCGCAGCCCGTCGGGCCGGAACGTCTCTGCGGTCTGCTCGGGCCGATTCCAGTAGCCAATCGCGTTGGCGGGACTGGTGATCACGATTTCGCCGACGTCACCGGGTGCGGCGTCTTCGCCCTCGACGTCGATGACACGGATCACGCACATCGGGGTTTCCCGCCCGCACGAGGTCGCGATCGAGGTTCTGCCGGCGACGATGTCGCGGTGATCCTGCGGCGTGAGAATCGTTGCCTGCCCCCCGCATTCGGTAAGCCCATACCGCTGCTGCAGGTCGCAGCCGAGCAGGTCCATCGCCTTACGCGCCAGCCCGGGCGGCACGGGGGCCGAACCATAGGAGATGCGCCGCAGGCTCGACATGTCCCGCGGCGGCCCGTCTTCCAGGATCGCCAGCGTCCGGTGCAGCATCGTCGGGATGAACGTCGTGAACGTGATGGCGCTGCGTTCGATCTCATCGATCACGGCCTGCGGGTCGAACCTCTGATGTATCACCATGGTCTGGCCGAGATAAAGCCACGAGACTGTGCGGACCATGCCGCCGGCGGTGAAGAACGGGGTGGTCGCCAGCATGACGTCGGAGCGGTTGGCTTCGGTCACCAGGTTCGTGTCGGCGGCCTGGTAGAGCAGGCCACGGTGGGTGTGCATCACGCCCTTGGCCCGACCGGTGGTTCCGCTGGTGTACAAGATGAACGCGACGTCGTCCGGCGTGACGTCGCGGCGCCCGGCGCCGGGTTGCACTTGCGCCAGCGCCGTCTCGTAGTCGGTGACCAACTCGCTGGTGCCGAGCGCTGCGCTGGCGCCCACCCCCACTATCAGCCCCAGCTCGGTCAATTCGCCCAGGAACTTCTCTACGTGGTCGGCGTGGATGATCACCGCTCGTGCGCCGGAGTCGTCGCGCACGTGGGCGACCTCGTCGGGAGCCAACCGGATGTTCACCGGCACCGTGACCAGCCCGGCCTTTGCCAGACCGAACGAGATCTCCGGCCATTCAAGGCAATTGCGGGCGATCACCATCACCCGATCGCCCGGTACCAGCCCCCGGCCGATCAGGAAGCTAGCGAGCCTCCTGGCCCGCTCGTCGACCTGTGACCAGGTCAGCGTCCGATCAGCGTCGACGAGCGCACGCTTGTCGGGGTAGCGGCGGGCGTTGTTGGTTGCGATGTCACCGATGAGCATCAGACGAGAAGTCCGTTCATATTAAGAATGCCAGTGTTTCGACCGGTCCGCCCGCGTCGATCAGGTGCACGATCTTGCGGATCAGCCGGGGGCCATCCGGCGACCGACGAACCGTGTGAATAACTCGGCCGGCCCAGAAGCGTTGGCGTAGACGATATTCGAACAGCGCAAAGTTGGATTCCACCGTGACGGTGTCGGCGCCGGCGTCCACCACCTCACTGTTGGAGACCACGCGACGCATCACCGACGGCGGGGTCTGGGAGTGCCGGTTGCCGGTGTTGAGCTGAGCCACCCGGCTTTTGATCCGTCGCCGGTTGTCGTTGATGTAGGCCAGCGTGGTTCGCGGGTCATCGTCGGGGTGCATCGGGACGCGATACTCGACCGTGTCGTCGTCATCGGCCCACAGCGCCTCCCACTCCGAGTAGCGGCCTTCGTCGGCCAGCCGCGCCTCCAGATATAGAAACGACAGGATCTCGGGGTCCGGCAGCGGGCGCAGCGCTGGACGTACCTGGGTTTCGGGGTTGACCGTCATGCTCCGGCCCCTCCGCCGACGACCGAGGCCCAGTGCGAGTAGAACCCGCGTTGGGGGGTCTCGGCACTCTTGTCCCGGTTGATGATTCCGCTTTCGTCGGTCACGTCGTCGTCCACACCGCGCGCCAGCATCAGCCACTCGGGCAGCTCGGCGGCGAGCCCGGCCTGGTTGCGCATGCCGATCTCTCCGTCGTCGGCGATCAGGAATCCCGCCGGACCCATCGCCCCCTCGGAACGGCGCAGCGTGCGCTCGTTCAGCGCATCCTGACCGGGTATCAAGACCGCGGTGGTGTAGGCGATGGTGCGGTCGGGGGCCTGCGGCTCGACGAACATGACGTTCATCTCGGCCAGGAAAAGGTTGGGCCAGATCAACGTGTGTGGTGGGCCCACCACCAGTGCGTCATGGGCCTGCCCGGGGCCGTACGCCCCCTCGAGTGCCTCGACGTAGTCGGCGAGCTTGGCCCGCGGAATGCGGCCGTACCAGACGAATTCCTCATCGAGCTTCCGGTATTCGTCGCTGTAGTCGATCTCGGAATGGCCGTTGCCGATGTCGCGGACCAGCACGTCGACCTTGGTCGGGACGTGCGACACCTTGGCGGGCTTGATCGCGTCGTACACCGAGGCATGCGTGAACAATGCGTGGTAGCCGTCGACGTTGTTCTCCACCACCATCTTCCAATTGGCGTGGTGGAGGTGCTTCATCCAGTTGGCCCGCAAGTCGATCTTGCGGGTGGGGGACAGGTTCAACAGGCGGTCGATGGCGCGCGTTGCCTTGCCGAGATGCTCGGGCAGCGAGATGCCCTCTGGCGCCAATGACGCGAAGACGAATCCGCCGTAGCTGTCGACCCGGGGCGCCTGGGCAAGGCCCAGTTCGGAGCGCAGCTGGTTGAACGCCTCGCCGTAACCTTCACGCATCGGAACACCCTGCAACGCACCGGTATTGCTGAACGTCCAGCCGTGATACGGGCACCGGAACGAGTTGGCGTTGCCCTTCTCGGCGTTGCACAGCTTGTTGGCCCGGTGGGTGCAGCGGTTGAGCACCACCCGGATCACGCCGTCCTTGCCGCGCGCCACGACGACCGGGTCATGCCCGATCATCCGGGTGAGGTAGTCACCCGGCTCGCTGACCTCGCTCTCGTGCGCGACGTAGACCCATCCGGTCTTGAAGATGCTGTCCATTTCGCGCCGGAAGATCTCGGCGGACGTGTATACCGTTCCATGCACGCGGTCGCTGCGTATCACGGTCCCGACGTCGAAGTTGTCTGTCGCGGACGCAGATTCAAGCGTCGTCACTTGTCCTCCAGGATGTCGATGGCCGGGATGGCGACGTCACCGAGGTGGCGGAAACCGATGCGCACCGCTGTGCCGATGGGCGGCGCGGTGTCGGTAGGTTGCAAGGTGGTCATCACCATCCGGTGCCCGCTCGACAGCTCGACGTCGACGATGGGGTAGGGCGCCTTGCCGTGCACCAGGCCGGGCTCACGCCGGTGCATGAGCGTCGCAGTATGGACCGTTCCGCGCGGATCGACTGTGCGCCAGTTACGTTCGCCGTGCCCGCAGCCGTCGCAGACCTCTTGGCCGAGCTCGAGTGGTAGCGCGCAGGCCGCGCAGAACGGCATCGCGAGCTCGTTGCGTCCGGCCGCCCGGTACAGCGGCGCCAGTACGTCGTCATCGGCGGTGGGCGCCAGCGTGCTGTCGAGCAGCCAGTCTTCGACCGCGGTGGCGGTCATGCGACGCGCTCCAACACCAACGCCGCGTGGTGGTCCATCCGGCCGCCGATACCGCCGACCAGCGCCACCGCGGCCCCGGGAACCTGACGCTGCCCGCCGGTGCCCCGCAGCTGAATCATCGCCTCTGCCAACGGCGTCATGCCCTGCAGGTAGAAGCCGGACAGCTGGCCACCGCCGGTATTGGTCGGCAGCGTGCCGCCGGGCCCGGTGTGGCCGTCGCGCACGAACGCACCTGCGGGAACGTCACCGGTGAGCCGGTATTCGTCGAGCAGCGCCAGGGTGACGATCGAGAACGGGTCGTAGAGTTCGGCGACGTGCAGGTCTGATCGGACCATGCCGGCCTGATCGAGCGCGTCCTGCACTGCGCGCCCACCGCCGCCGAACCACGATTCGGCTCCCGAGCGACGGCGCCGCACCGGATGTTCGCGACCGGTGCCGCGAACCCGCAATCGGGTGCCGCCGACAGCGGGCCGCCCGGAGAGCACCACGGCGACCGCGCCGTTCACCGGTCGAGCGCAGTCCAGCAGCCGAAGCGGTTCGGCGATCATCGGGGAAGAGTCGTAGTCGGCGTCGTCGAGCGGCTCGCGGTTGACCGCCTCGGGATTGTCGCGTGCCCAACGCCTTGCCGTGGTAGCCACTGAGCGCAGTGCGTCGGCGCTGGTGCCGGTGACGTGCAGCCAGCGCTGGGCCAGCAGCGCATACGTCGGCACTGAGCCGAGCAGCCCGGAGGCCCGCTCCAGTCCGCGCACCCCGGCGTTGCCGCCGCTGTGTGCGTAGGTTGAGCCGGCGCCCTGGCCGGCCGCCAGGGGCGCGTCGGCGAAGACGCACAGCACGGTCGCGGCCTCACCGGTGACGATCGCGTGGCGCGCGCGCTGGATCATGGCGATGGTCGTGGCGCCCTTGATCTCGACGTGCTCCAGCAGGCGCAGATCCGAAAACCCGGCCGCCGCGGCGAAGCCGACCCCCAGCCGGTCCGGCCGCACACCCTGTGACGAGCCGACCAGGATTCCGTCGACGTCGGCCCGTCCGAGTCCGGCGTCTTCCAGCGCGGCGTCGCTCGCCTGGACGGCCAGCTCGAGTGGCGTCGCGCCCGGACGCAGCGACATCGCGGTCATGCCGAGGCCGACCAGGTCGGCATCGTCGGCGCTC
>NZ_DASXHW010000029.1:0-6901 GCF_036488105.1 Mycobacterium sp.
GAGCGAGCCGACACTGCGGGTCACCACCGTCTATCCCGGCCGCACCGACACCGACATGCAACGCGAGCTGGTGTCCTTCGAGGACGGCGAGTACGACGCGGATCGGTTCCTGCGTGCCGACACGGTCGCCGCGGCGGTCGCGTTCGCGATCGCGACCCCGGCTGACGGGCATCTACACGAGGTCATCCTCAGACCACGCGCGCGCTGACGATGCGGGCCGGAACGGCCCGAGAAGGAGGCGGGCTAGAGGACGAGGTTGACCATTTTCCCGGCGACCACGATCACCTTCTTCGGTGTCGCGCCGGCCAGGAACGCCTGCACCTTCTCATCCGCCAGCGCTGCGACCTCCACCGCATCGGCGTCGGCGCTGGCCGACACCGTGATCCGCCCGCGCACCTTGCCGTTCACCTGGACGGGATATTCCACGCTGTCTTCGACCAGATAGTCGGGATCGGCGACCGGGAACGGCCCGTGCGCCAGCGATGCCCCATGCCCCAGCCGCTGCCACAACTCCTCGGCCAGGTGCGGAGCCAGCGGCGCCAGCATTAGCACCAGCGGCTCGGCCGCGGCCCGCGGAACCGAATCGCGGTGCTGTTTGGTCAGGTGGTTGGTGTATTCGATCAGCTTGGCCACCGCGGTGTTGTTACGCAGTGCCGCATAGTCTTCGGAGACTCCGGCGATGGTGCGGTGCAGCAGTCGCAGCGTGTCGGTGTCGAGATCGGCGCAGTCGGTCACCCGAGTCTCTCCGGACTGCTCGTCGACCACCAGCCGCCACACCCGCTGCAGGAACCGGTGCGCACCGACGACGTCCTTGGTGGCCCACGGGCGTGACGCCTCCAGCGGGCCCATCGACATCTCGTACACCCGCAGGGTGTCGGCGCCATAGTCGTCGCACATCTCGTCCGGCGACACCGAATTCTTCAGGCTCTTACCGATTTTGCCGAATTCCTGGAAGACTTCGATCTCCCCGTCGGCGCCCGGGTAGTAGAACTTGCCGTCACGCTCGACGACGTCGGCGGCCGTCACGTAGGACCCGCGGGCGTCGGTATACGCGAACGCCTGAATGTAGCCCTGGTTGACCAATCTGCGGTAGGGCTCGCGCGAGCTGACGTGGCCGAGGTCGTATAGCACCTTGTGCCAGAACCGGCAATACAGCAGGTGCAGCACCGCATGCTCGGCACCGCCGACGTAGAGGTCGACGCCACCGGGATCGCCGGGGCCGTGCTCCGCGGGCCGGGGGCCCATCCAGTAGGCCTCATTCTCCTTGCCGCAGAACCGTTCTGCGTTGTGCGGATCGGTGTAACGCAGCTCGTACCAGGAGCTGGCCGCCCACTGCGGCATGACGTTGGTGTCGCGGGTGTAGGGCTTCAAGCCGTCACCGAGGTCCAGCTCGACGTGCACCCAATCGGTGGCCTTGGCCAGCGGCGGTGACGGCTCGCTGTCGGCGTCGTCGGGGTCGAACAGCACCGGCGAGTAATCCGGGACGTCGGGCAATTCGACCGGCAGCGCGGCGTCATCCAGCGCGTGGGCGCGTTCGTCGCTGTCGTAGACGATCGGAAACGGCTCACCCCAATACCGTTGCCGCGCGAAAAGCCAGTCGCGCAGCTTGTATTCGATGCGGGCCTCACCGCGGCCTTCGGATTCCAGCCGTGCGGTGATGGCTTCCTTGGCGGACGCAACGCTCAACCCGTTGAGGTAGTCCGAGTTCACCAGGGTGCCCTCGCGGGTGTATGCCGCCTTCGAAATATCGCCGCCGGCAATGACTTCGACGACCGGCAGGCCGAACTCGTGGGCGAACTCCCAGTCGCGCTGGTCGTGGCCGGGCACGGCCATGATCGCTCCGGTGCCGTATCCGGCCAGCACGTAGTCGGCGATGAAGACCGGCACCTGCTCGCCGTTGGCCGGGTTGGTCGCATAAGCGCCCAGGAACACGCCGGTCTTGGCCTTGTTCTCTTGACGCTCCAGATCGGACTTCGCGGCGATGGCCTGCCGGTAGGCGGCGACGGCCTGGACGGGGTTGTCCGCATCGTAGGTCCAGTGCGGATCCACACCGGCCGGCCATTGCGGCGCCACCAGACGGTCGACCAGCTCATGCTCGGGAGCCAGCACCAGATACGTTGCGCCGAAAAGGGTGTCCGGCCGGGTGGTGAACACCTCCAGGTCCACGGTTTCGCCATCGGTGGTGGGCGCCGCGAACAGCGCTGCCGCGCCGGTGGATCGGCCGATCCAGTTGCGCTGCATGGTCTTGACCTTTTCCGGCCAGTCCAGCACGTCGAGATCGTCGAGCAGCCGGTCGGCGTAGGCGGTGATCCGCATCATCCACTGCCGTAGCCGCTTGCGGAAGACGGGGAAGTTCCCCCGGTCGCTGCGGCCGTCGGCGGTGACCTCTTCGTTGGCCAGCACGGTGCCCAGACCCGGACACCAGTTCACCATCGAATCGGAACGGTATACCAGGCGGTGCGCGTCGATCACGTCGGCGCGCTCTCCCGCCGATAACGCCGCCCAATCCCGGCCGTCATCCAATTGGCGTGCACCGGAATCGAATTCGGCGACCAGTTCGGCTATCGGGCGGGCCCTATCGGCCGCCTCGTCGAACCACGCGTTGTAGATCTGCAGGAAGATCCACTGCGTCCACTTGTAGAACTCGACGTCGGTGGTGGAAAAACTGCGCCGGTTGTCGTGGCCGAAACCCAGCCGGCCCAGCTGCCGCCGGAAGTTGACGATGTTGGCCTCGGTGCGGGTGCGCGGGTGAGTGCCGGTCTGCACCGCGTACTGTTCGGCGGGCAGACCGAACGCATCGAAACCCAACGCGTGCAACACATTGCGGCCCAGCATCCGAAAATAGCGCGCGTAGACATCGGTGGCGATGTAGCCGAGCGGATGGCCGACGTGCAGACCCTCGCCCGACGGATACGGGAACATGTCCTGTACGAACATTTTGTCGTCGGGCACCGGTGAACCGTCCGTCGGCGCCAGCGAACCGACCGGGTTAGGCACGTTGAAAGTCCCCAGCCGGGTCCAGTTGTCCTGCCAGGTGCGTTCGATGCGGCCGGCCAGGTCCGCGGTATAGCGAAACCGCGGCGCGTCGGGATCGGCCTGCTCGGCAGGGGCGGTTGGGGAGTCGGTCACGCCCAACAGGTTATAAGGGCCGCGTCGAGCGACCCGCCGACCACCGACGGTCTCGGTTGGATTGCAGACCGGTCAGGGGTGTGTCCCAGGTGTGTTGCAGGTCGATTCCGGTGCTAGAAGCCGCCGCTTCCCCCTGGTTACAGTCGCTTTCTGCGACTTCGACAACGACCCGAGCGATCTCGGAAGGACCGGCCCTCATGAAGCAGACTGCCCGTAGCTGGCGAGTAACGGTCGCGGGTCTGGCCGTCGGCGCTGCCGGTGTGCTGGGCCTTGCCAGCCCCGCCGCATCTGCCGACCCGGTCTTCCCGCCTCGCCCCAACCCCGCTCCCGGCGCCCCGATGCCGCAAGCCGTCGCCGTCGTCCCCGGCGCCGTCGGCAACCCGATGCCGGGCACCGCCGCAGCGGCGCCCGCTCCGATCTCTCCCGCGGTGGCCCCGGTGGCTCCGGGACTGGCACCAGCGCCGCCGGTCGCCGCGCCGCCGGTCGCCGCGCCGCCGGAACTCGCCCCGGCCGCCTCGGGCACCTTGCGCGAATTCTTCGCGAGCAAGAACGTCAAGCTGGAGCCGCAGCAGGCGAAGGATTTCAAGGCCCTCGACATCACCTTGCCGATGCCGCAAGGCTGGACGCAGGTGCCCGACCCCAACGTCCCCGACGCGTTCGTCGTGACTGCCAATCGGCGTAGCAGCAGCCTGTACACGCCGAACGCCCAGCTCGTGGTCTATCGGCTGGTTGGCGACTTCGACCCGAAAGAAGCCATCACGCATGGCTATATCGACACCCAGCAGCTGCCCGCCTGGCGCACCACGAATGCCTCGCTGGCCGACTTCAACGGCTCGCCGTCGTCGATCATCGAGGGCACCTACCGGCAGAACGAGATGACGCTCAATACCTCGCATCGCAACGTCATCGTCACCTCCGGGCCCGACAAGTACCTGGTGTCGTTGGCGGTGACCACCGAAGCCAGCGGAACTGTCGCCGAGGCGCCGGCCACCGACGGCATCATCAACGGATTCCGGGCCGGCGCACCCGGGTCCAACACACCCGCCGCCCCGCCGCCTGCACCCGCCCCGCCCGCGCCGCCTGCCGTGCCACCTGCGGTGGTCGCTCCGCCTCAGGCACTGTCACACTAGGGCGTCGCAGCGAGGCTAAAGCGGCCTCGTATTGTGACCCCATGCTGATCGCGGGGGTGCTGAGTGTGAGCGCGGCGGTGGTAATGGCCGTGCTTGGACTGCGGGCGTTGGTCCGTCCCGTCGGCACCGGCACCGTCGGGCTGATCATGCGCTCGGTCGCGCCGCCCCAGCTGGCCGGCGCGATCATGCTGGCCGCCGGAGGCACCGTCGCACTGGCCGCACCGGCGCCGACCGCGCTGCCAGTGATCTGCGTGTGCGTCGCCGGCGCCCTGGGTACCGTCGCCGCCGGCTCGTACCAGACCGCGCGCTACGCACTGCGCCGCGAAGAGGCCGCGGCCCCCTGCGGCGGGTCCTGTGCGGCCTGCACGCTGGCCTGCCACTGACCGGTACACCCCTGTGTTGAAAAAGCTCTCGGCGTTGCCGATTGACACGTTCCTGCTGGCCATGGCAGCCACTGTCGCGCTGGCGGCACTGTTTCCGGCCCGCGGCGGCTTTGCCGACGTCATGGCGGTGGTCGCCAAAGTCGTTATCGCGCTGCTGTTTTGGCTATACGGTGCCCGGCTGTCTCCGCAGCAGGCCTGGCACGGCGTCAAACGGTGGCAGCTGCACCTGCTGGTTTTGGCTACCACCTTCGTGGTCTTTCCGGTGCTCGGGCTGGCCGCCCGCGGCCTGGTTCCCTGGCTGCTGAACCTCGACCTGTACAACGGGCTGCTGTTCCTGTGTCTGGTCCCGTCGACCGTCCAGTCCTCGATCGCCTTCACATCGATTGCGCGGGGCAATGTCTCGGCTGCGCTGGTCAGCGCCTCGCTGTCCAATATCGTGGGGATCGCGCTAACCCCGTTGCTCGTCGTGCTGCTGATGAACACCAGCGGCGGAGCCCGGATGGACACCGCCGCCGTGCGCGACGTCGTGGTGCAACTGCTGGTGCCGTTCGTGGCGGGCCAACTGATGCGGCCGTGGATCGCCGACTGGGTTGCCCGGCACACGGTACTGACCAAAGCCGTCGACCGGGGGTCGATCCTGTTGGTCGTCTACACCGCGTTCTCGATGGGCATGGTCGAGCACATCTGGAGCAGCGTCAACGCCTGGCAACTGGCGATCGTCGCGGTGGTCAGCGCGGCGCTGCTGGCGGTGGTCCTGGCGTTCACCTGGCTGGTCGGTCGGGTGGCCGGACTGGATCGCGGCGACAGCATCGTGCTGCTGTTCTGCGGTTCGAAAAAGAGCCTGGCATCCGGTCTTCCGATGGCGCTGGTGTTCTTCCCGGCCGCCACCGTCGGGGTGATCATGTTGCCGCTGATGATCTTCCACCAGATCCAGCTGGTGGTGTGCTCGGTGATCGCGAGCAGACTGTCCCGCGACTCCCTCGACGATGAGCCCGCCGCAGCCGCGTAGCGGCGCCTGCCCAGTGACGGCAGCCTAGTTGCGGCTGACGTCGATCGGGTGGGTCGCCAGCATCGAGAGCGGCTGCGGCTGGCGCCGCAGCACCCGGCCCCACAGATCCACCCGTGGCTGGGCCAGAACGTCAGAGGGCAGCGCCGACAACACAATCCAGTCGTCACGCTCGATCTCACCCTCGAGCTGACCGATGGTCCAGCCGGAGTATCCGGCGAAGATCCGCACCCCCTCGACCAGCGGGCCGATCGACTCGGGGTCGGCGTCGAGATCGACCATCGCCATCCGGCCGGCCACGTGGCGCAAACCCGGCACGTCGTCGGGAACCGCACCCACCCGCAGCACTGCCAGGCACAGCGCCGCATCGCGCTTGACCGGTCCGCCGATGAACATCGTCTTCGGTTTCGACGCTATCTGCGCCCACTGCGGCAACACGTTGTAGACCGCGGTCTCGCTGGGACGGTTGAGTACGACACCCAGCGTGCCCCCGTCGTTGTGCTCGACGATGTAAATCACGCTGCGACGGAACGTCGGCTCGAGCAAATCCGTGTTCGCCAGAAGCAGAGTGCCCGCGCGCACTCGGTATGCCGCGGGGGCAACATAGTCTTCTGGATCTTCGGACTGCGCCACAGTCCCATCATCGCATCCAGGCCCGACCACCGTGGCGAACAAGCAGGGCGCCGCGAGGAATTTGTACTGTTGTTAACAGGGGCCTGATGCTCGGTTCGCGACTGCCGGGCCGCATGCCTTTCGGAAGTAGGTGCAGTGACTCATCCGCGCGCGGCGGTCGCTGTCTGGCGCTCGGTCCGCGGCTTGCCCGACTTTTGGCGGCTGCTCGAGTTGCGGACAGCAAGCCAGTTCGCCGACGGCCTGTTTCAGGCGGGTCTGGCCGGCGCGCTGCTGTTCAACCCCGAACGCGCCACCCGTCCGCTGGCCATCGCAGGCGCGTTCGCCGTGTTGTTTCTGCCGTATTCGCTCCTCGGCCCCTTCGCGGGTGCGTTGATGGACCGCTGGGACCGCCGCCTGGTGCTGATCGCCTCCAACGTGGGCCGGGTGGTGTCGGTCGCGATCGTGGGAATCTGCCTGGCGTTCGGTGCCCGCAATGTGCTCGTGCTGTGCGGCGCGCTGGTGGTCAACGGCCTCGCCCGGTTCGTCGCCTCGGGGCTGTCGGCCGCGCTGCCGCACGTCGTGCCGCGCGAGCAGGTCGTCACGATGAACTCGATCGCGTCGGCGGTCGGCGCGGCCGCGGC
>NZ_DASXHW010000056.1:0-11955 GCF_036488105.1 Mycobacterium sp.
CCTCGAGCCAGAGTGAACCGCAAAGCGTCCGCACCGTACACCTCCAGCCAGTCCAGCGGATCGATGACATTGCCCTTGGACTTGCTCATCTTTCGGCCGGACTCGTCACGGATCAGCCCGTGCAGAAAGACGTCGGTGAACGGCACCTGTGGACCTCGGGCACCGTCCAGGGTGATGGCGTCATCACCGCCGACGAAGGTTCCGAACATCATCATCCGGGCCACCCAGAAGAACAGAATGTCGTAGCCGGTCACCAGAACGCTTGTCGGATAGAACTTTTCCAGGTCCGGTGTCTTGTCGGGCCAGCCCAAGGTGGAGAACGGCCACAGCGCCGAAGAGAACCAGGTGTCCAGGACGTCGGGATCCTGCTCCCAACCGTCGGGCGGTGTCTCGTCGGGACCGACGCAGATCTGCTGACCGTCCGGCCCGTACCAGATCGGGATTCGATGGCCCCACCACAGCTGACGTGAGATGCACCAGTCGTGCATGTCGTCGACCCAGGCGAACCAGCGTGGCTCGAGCCTGGCGGGGTGAATCACGGTGTCGCCGTGGCGCACCGCGTCGCCGGACGCCTTGGCCAACGATTCGACTCGCACCCACCACTGCAGCGACAGCCGTGGTTCGATCGGCTCACCGCTGCGCTCCGAGTGCCCGACGCTGTGCAGGTAGGGCCGCTTCTCGGCAACGATCCTGCCCTGCGCCGCCAAAGCTTCGCGCACCGCGACGCGGGCCTCGAAGCGGTCCATGCCGTCGAATTGTGTTCCGGTGTCGGCGATCCGACCTTTGGTGTCCATGATCGACGGCATGGGCAGCTCATGACGCAGCCCGATCTCGAAGTCGTTTGGATCATGAGCCGGGGTGACTTTGACTGCGCCAGTGCCGAATTCAGGGTCGACGTGATCGTCGGCGACGATGATGATCTGGCGGTCCAGGAACGGGTGCGCCAGCGTCGAGCCGACCAGCCCTCGGTAGCGGTCGTCGTCGGGATGCACCGCGATCGCTGTGTCACCCAGCATCGTCTCCACCCGGGTGGTGGCCACCACGATGTGCGGCTCGGAGTCGTCGAGCGAACCGTAGCGGAACGACACCAGTTCGCCTTCGACGTCTTCGTAACGAACCTCGAGATCCGATATCGCCGTTTCCAGCACCGGCGACCAATTGACCAGCCGTTCGGCCTGATAGATCAGGCCGGCGTCATAGAGCCGCTTGAAGATCGTGCGCACGGCCCGCGAGAGCCCGTCGTCCATGGTGAAGCGTTCGCGGTTCCAGTCCACACCGTCGCCGAGGCGGCGCATCTGACCGCCGATGGCGCCGCCCGATTCGCGCTTCCAGTCCCAGACCTTGTCGATGAACAGCGCGCGGCCGAAGTCTTCTTTGGTCTTGCCGTCGACGGCGAGTTGCTTCTCCACGACACTCTGAGTGGCGATGCCCGCGTGGTCCATGCCCGGCTGCCACAGCACCTCGTATCCCTGCATGCGCTTGCGCCGGGTCAGGGCATCCATCATGGTGTGCTCGAGCGCGTGACCCATGTGCAGGCTGCCCGTCACGTTGGGCGGCGGCAACACGATCGAATAACCGGGTTTGGCGCTGGCGGGATCGGCGGTGAAATAACCCGCATCCACCCAGCGCCGATAGGTCGCGCTTTCGGCCGCGCCCGGATCCCACGCTTTGGGCAGGTCTTCAGCACGCGTGTCAGCGGCGCGCTCTGGGCTTGCGGTCACCCGTCAAGTCTAGAAAGCGCCGCCGCCCGTTACGAACACCGCCCATGTCGGGCGGCGTTAGTTACTTCTTGCCGCCCAGCAATCCGCCGAGAATGTCGCCCGCCTTCGAGCCCAGCGCGGTGCCCAACACAGTGCCCAGCGACTTGTTGCCGCCGGCCATTCCGCCAAGGATGCTGCCCAGCACGTCGTTGAGCGCGCCTCCGGAGGACGCCTCTTCCTTGGCCGGTTCGCTCTTTTGGCCGAGCTGCTTTCCGACATATGCCAAAACGATCGGAGCCAGGATCGGCAGTAGCTGCTTGAGCAGAGCGCTGTTGCCGCCGCCACCACCGGCCAGTG
This sequence comes from Mycobacterium sp., assembly GCF_036488105.1. Lineage (GTDB taxonomy): Bacteria > Actinomycetota > Actinomycetes > Mycobacteriales > Mycobacteriaceae > Mycobacterium. The sequence goes on from NZ_DASXHW010000056.1 coordinate 2,058, forward strand.
CGCTGGCGACCTGAGCGGCGTCGTTGCCGCCGAATATTCGCGCGATCGCCTGCTGGCCCTCGTTCTGGTCGACCTGGTCGACATTCACGCCGCCGTCGAGCAAGCCGGCCTGGCTGTCGGCCGCGGACTCGATCTTGCTGGCGTGCTCGGGATCCTGTGCGTTTTCGTGCAGGCCGCCGACCAGCACCGGTACCAGCAACTGGACCGCCTTGTTCACCTCGGCCTCATCGACGCCGATCTTGGTTGCAATGTCACTCGTGGGAATCTGAGACAGAAGATCTTCAAGGCCAGCCATAGACCCGTCCACCTAACGTTGCTGGGATGCTTTGGTTCACCGTTGACACTAGCTCAGCTGATCTTGTCCGCCAGCGGTTCATTGCAAGCAGATTGAGCGCCGGCCTCGCCGTCAGCGGTGCATCAACCGCGCGGTCTCCAGCGAGACATCCGCGGCGGGGAATCGCGCCCGTAGCGCGTCGCCCATTGCGGCCGCCGGGGTCAGCACGCCGCGCAGCTCCGAGAGCGCATCGCGATCCATCGCCAGCGCCAGACCGCTCTCGCCCAGCAGCACGGAGGTGGCCTTGTATCCCGGGTCGCCGCGTTGCGCCATGGTGGCCACATAACGGGCGCCGGAAGTTGTCGTCGTGTAGGTCTCTGCCTTGTAGAAGCCGCGCTCGCGGACGGCGTCACTGGGGCCGGTGCCCGGTTTGGGCAGCACTCGCTCGACCAGCCGGCGTGGCAGCAGCCGGAAGTAGCGGCTGCCCAGTGCCGTCACCGCGTTGCCGACCCCGTTCATGACGGCGGAGGTCACCGGCGCCACGGCTGAGGAACCCACACTCATGTGTTCGCTGTAGCGGAACCGCTTGCCGTATGCCCAGTCTTGTAATGCATTGCTGCGCCGGACTATTCGCGTGTTGGCCGGTGCCATCATGAATCCGGCGGTCCACAGGCCGGTCAGCTCCGGTGCGATCTGGGCGCCGCGGCGCCGACGCAGGTCTGGCTGCGCACCCAGTTCGGGTTCTGCGCCGCGGTCGGGGCTCAGCGTGTAGGGATCGGTGAATTGCCGGCGGACGTCGGCATCCCTCGACACCGCGTCGAACACTTCCACGCCTGACGCGATCGTGCCGCCGGAGAGCCCGCCGGAGAAGGAGCGAACCACGAAGTCGGTGTTGATCAGCTCACCGCTGCCGTCTTCGCGGGCCCGGCGATACAGCGCGTACACGGTGAGATCCGAAGGGATGGAGTCGAATCCGCACGCGTGGACGATGCGTGCGCCGGTGTCCTGCGCCTGCTTGTGATACAGGTCGATGCTGTCGCGAACGAATGGCGGCTCGCCGGTCAGGTCGGCGTAATCGGTGCCCCCGGCCGCGCACGCGGCGACCAACGGCAGACCGTAGCGGCTGTACGGGCCGACCGTGGTGATCACGACCTGCGTCCGGGCGGCCATCGCGTCCAGCGTTGACGGCGACGACGCATCCGCGGTCAACACCTGCCAGGACTGCGCCGACTCGCCCAGCGTTTCGCGGATCGCCAGCAGGCGATCGGCCGATCGGCCGGCCAGTGCGATTCGCGCGTTTCCGCCCGCCCGGGCCAGGTATTCCGCGGTCAACTTGCCGACGAAGCCAGTTGCCCCGTACAAGACGATGTCGAATTCGCGCGTTGCAGTCACGGGCGCGACGCTACTCCCAGTAGCTCCGGCAATTCGGCGCTCTCCCCCAGCACGTGCTCGGCCAGGAAAGCGAACACCACCTCGTACCAGATCTTGGCGTGTTGCGGCGCAACGACCCAGTGGTCCTCGGAAGGGAAATACAGGAATTGGTGCGGGCTGCTGCCGTCTTCGCCGGCCGGCAGAGCCGAGGAGGCCAACAGCTCGTACCACAGCCGCAGGGCCTCACCGATCGGCACGCGGTAGTCCTTGTCACCGTGAATGACCAGCATCGGCGTGCTGATCTGGTGGACGAAATGGTGCGGTGAATTGGCCGCGGTCATCTCCGGCGTCATCTCACGGCGCCAGTAGTAAGCGTGATCGGTCGTCGGACTGAATTGGTCCAATGCCCATAGGCTGGCGTGGGTCACGATCGCGGCGAAACGGTTCGTGTGACCCGCGATCCAGTTGGCCATGTAGCCGCCGAACGAGCCGCCCATTGCCGCGATCCGGGTCGCATCGATGCGCGGATGAGCACACGCCGCATCGGTGGCAGCCATCAGATCGTCGAACGGTGGCCCTCCCCATGCTCCCCAGCCCCGCTGGATGAAGTCTTGGCCGTAGCCGGTCGACAGTGCGGGATCGGGCAGCAGCACCGCGTAACCCTTGGCGACCATCAGCCACGGATTCCATCGCCAGGCCCAGTCGTTCCAGCTGCCCAGCGGGCCACCGTGCACCCACAACAGCAGCGGGGCCGGCGCGGGGTCTTCGGGCAGCACCAACCAGGACCGCACCGGTGTGCCATCTGCGACCGTCGTGGTGATCTCGGTCAATGTTCCTGGCAGGCTTGGCACGTCGACGCACGGCAGCACGGTGATACCGCCGCCGTGATCGATCCGCACCGGATGTGGCGGTGCCGCATACGAACTCCGCAACGCGTACAGCACTCCACCGGGCGCGGCGACAACGTCGGTGTAGGCGTAGTCGTCGTCGGTAAGCTGGGTGACCCTCGATGTCGCCGCCTCAACGGCGAAGATCGGTGCGCGTCCGTTCTGGTCAGCGGTGACGATCAATGACGCGCCATCGCTCGACCAGGTCACCGAGGTCGGCCGGCGGTCCCATGCTTCGGCAATCAGTCGCGGTTGGTCGCCGAATCGCAGGTATTGCAACGTCATTCGCGGAGCGCAGTCTGGGGTGGAGATGGTTTCCCTGGTGAACACGATCGCTGACCCGTCCGGTGAGATCGCTGGGCGTTGCAGTTCGGCCTCCGGATCGTCAGCGATCACGCGGCGTTCCCCGGAGGCCAGGTCGACCCGCAGCAGCACCGAGCGCTCGGTGGCTTCGGGTCCTGTCACCCGCCACGTCGTCACCAGGAAACGGCCGCCAGCGCTGATGTCGAATGTGGCGTCATCGAATCCGGCTTCGCGCAGCGCTTCGCCGGGCTGTGGCGTGAGATCGCGCAGATCCGTCGCGTCGAACAGATGCGGTTCATCCGGGCCAATGTCCTGGTCCCAGAAGCGGACCGGATACCCCGAGTGCAGGATCGCGCTGACGTTGTTGGCCTTACGCAAACCGCGAAGGCGCCGGTCGTCTTCGACGTCGCGCGCCGAAGCCATCAGCGGCGCGCCGATCACGGTGGCCTCGGCGCCACGGGCGGTACGGACCAGGCTTACTCCACCGGGCATGCTCAGCACTTCGACAGCCTCGCCCCCGCCTGCGGGTAGCCGCCACAGCGAGACCGGCGGTTTGTCGGCGCCATCGGCGTTCTCGGCAGTGGGTCGCGACGACACGAACAGCAGGTCGCCGTCGACGGTGAACGCCGGTGCGGAGTCGCCGGTCGAGCCGCGGGTCAGCCGGTGTGCCGGCTTTGCGCCGGTCGGGTCGAGTTCCCAAATTGCGCTGACGTAGTCGGTGCGCTTGTCGTTGAGTTCGGCCACGGTGGTCACCACCCGCGAGCCGTCCGCCGACACGGCCAGGCCGGAAACGCGTGGCATTGCCAGGTAGTCGTCGAGGTTGTCGAATGCCGTTGCGGTCATGAGTCGTTGGTAACACAGCGCGACTCAGGCCGCGGTGTGCGCGCCAGACAGCCCCCCGGACGCCGAAAGCGGTGGCGGGCCTGAGCCCGACCACCGCTTTCAGTGGATAATGCTTGGTCAGCCGCGACGGCCGCAGACCGGCCACGCGCCGATGCCCTGCGAGTGCAGCACGTTCTCAGCCACCCGGATCTGCTCGTCACGGCTGGCGCCGTTCGGGGAGCCCGAGCCACCGTTGGCATGCCAGGTGCTGGACGTGAACTGCAGACCGCCGGCGTAGCCGTTACCGGTGCTGATGCCCCAGTTGCCACCGGACTCGCAAGCAGCAATCGCGTCCCAGTTGACGCTGTAGGCCCTCTTCACGGGCGCCGGAGCCTGCTCCGGGGCCGGTGCGTCGTTGGCGGGCGCAGGCGCGTCAGGCGCCGGCGCGGCTTCCGGTGCGGGAGGCACAGGCGGGGCGTCCGGAGCCGGGGCCGGGGGCGCATCCGGGGCCGGCGGAAGGTCGGCCGGGGCCGGCGGCGCGTCGGCGACCGGCGCAACGTTGGGAGCATCCGGCGCGGGAGGCGCGTCCGGAGCCGGAGCCGAGGGCGCGTCGTCTGCGGGCGCTGCATCCGGCGTCGACACGAAGCCGGCCAGGGCGAACGGCGTGGACGGCGCGTTCGGGGTCACCCGCTCGTAATCGGCGGAGGCGATCGCGTTGGTCAGCGTCAGCGGGGCCGACGCAAGAACTGCGGTGAGCGCGGCCATGCGAAGCGTCTGGCGGACGTTCTTCAAGATCGTTCCTTTCGCGGTGCGCGCGCCGAAGTAAGCCCAGCGATTTGGGCAGGTGCCGGTTTTTAGGCGGGTTGATACTTCGAATCGCGCCCTCTCGTTCAGGCACGACAGCTGGGGACCTAAGCGGCCAACCGGGCTGATGCCCGGCGGCTGCACGGGGGCGTCGTCGCCTTCCGTAGCCCCGCTCACACGCGGGTCCGTGGATTCGGTTTTTCTTGCCCTTTCAGGCCGAAATGGAACGTACGAGAACAATTTGCATTCGTCATCTCGTGACATGCCGATGTATCTGCCCGATAACGGCTCGATTACGGTCGCCCAGTTAATGGCCCGCCCAGGTCAAACATGTATTTGTCGCTGGCGTCAGTTCTTTGACACTCTAATCCGACAGTGAGCCAAATCACGCAATTTTTGTGAGCTGCGCCACGCGGCTGGCCGCCACGAGACACAACGAATGGGACCGTTGGCCGGGCCGTCCTCATCGGGGCCGATAGTAGTGAAGATCACATGTTAGCCGCGCGTGTCGCAAGCGATTTCGACCTGCATGGCGGTGGAAACCCGGTCGATATTTTCTAAATATACTGTTGCACAACTACTTTCAAGTTAGACCGTGACAGAACCATGCGTTTGAATCGCGGCGCCGCGGCTTGCGGCTTCGAGTGTATGGAGCTTTAATATTGTTGTTTACCAACGTATTTAGACACTACAAGTCTTAGCCGCGGCTCGGCCAGTCGACTTGCCGACCGTAGACGTCTGCAGGCTCGCGGCCGGAAGCTAGCCGGCCATCGAGACGCTACTGACGACATCGTCGTAAGCCCGAAAAGTCAACCGCCACAATGCAATCCGAGAAATGCGCTATGAATAGTTTACATAAATAAACCGGCGTCGCATATTATTTCGCTCGAACAAATCAGACAATTGACGAGCAAATAAAACTCTTTGCAAATAGTGATGCGAAGTCAATATTAACTCGTCGCAAAAATTGTTCTCAAATTAAATTCGAAACACCCGCAAGGGGCGTTCCGCGTGAATCAGCGCCCGATGCCCAGCAGGCTGCGCAGGCCGCTCGTCGGCTTGGCGTCGGCAGGCGGACGGGAATCGGATATCACGACCCGTTGGGAGTCGACCCGATCGATCAACGCGGGGAGATTCCGCTCGCCGGCGGCAACGAGATCATCTACCTGCCCTGCCAATTCGGTCCGATACACCGCGGCGAGATAGTGGTTGCTCCCGTCCCAGGGCAACACGATGTCGGCGTCAACCTCGGCCGCTCGGGCCGCGACGGCGTCGATCACGTCAACGGTGAGGACGGCTGCGTCAACCGAGCACAAAAACGCCCACGTCGCGCCGGCCTCAGCGGCAGCATGCAGCCCACGGCTGATCGCGGATAACACGCCGTGCCCGCGCACGTCGTCGCGGACCACCTGCGCCGGAAGTTCCGGCAGCGACTGCCCCGGCGAGGCCACTACGAAGACCGGTTGACACCGCTCCCCAACGACGCTGACCGCGTGCTCGACCATCGTCATCGGCGCGAGGGAACCCGGAACTTGCTTCATGGCCTTCTCACGACCCTGCCAGGGCGATGCGCCGCCAGCCAACACCACGCCGGCTAGCGAAGCCGGCTTACCCGCAGCCACCATCTCAGTTCACAGTCCAGGTGTCGCGGCCGTGCAACAACGACTGCAACGCTGCACGGTCGGACGGGGCCGACTCTCGCGCGGCACGGATCTGTGATCGCGCCGCGTCGTCGTAGGTGGGTCGGCTGACCTGACGGAAGATACCCATCACGGTGTGCTCAAGATTTTGCTGGGACAGTCGTGAAAGAGCGTACGCGTAGGCGGAGTCGGTCGCATGCGCGTCGTGCACCACGATCTCCTCGACGCGGACGTCGGCGGTCTTGGCCACGTCGAGCGTGAAGCCTGACCGCACCACGCAGTACTCATCGTTGGCACCGAACACGATCGGCTCGCCGTGGTGGACGTTGATCAGCCGCTCCTCGGCGCCTTCTTTACGCAGCGCGTCGAACGAGCCGTCGTTGAAGATCGGGCAATCCTGCAGGATCTCGACCAACGCGGATCCGCGATGCTCGGCGGCGGCGCGCAGCACCTCGGACAGACCCTTGCGGTCGGAATCCAGCGCGCGGCCAACGAAACTCGCCTCGGCGCCCAGCGCCAGCGACACCGGGTTGAACGGCTGGTCCAGCGAACCCATCGGCGTCGACTTGGTGACCTTTCCGACCTCAGAGGTCGGCGAGTACTGGCCCTTGGTCAGGCCGTAGATCCGGTTATTGAACAGCAGGATGGTCAGGTTGATGTTGCGGCGAAGCGCGTGGATCAGGTGATTACCACCGATCGACAACGCGTCCCCGTCACCGGTGACCACCCAGACCGAGAGGTCCTCGCGGGCCAGCGCCAGACCCGTAGCGATCGCCGGCGCGCGGCCGTGGATCGAGTGCAGGCCGTAGGTCTCCAGGTAGTACGGGAATCGGCTCGAGCAACAGATGCCGCTGACGAAGACGATGTTCTCGCGACGTAATCCCAACTCGGGCAGAAAGTTTCGCATCGTGTTGAGGATGACGTAGTCGCCACACCCGGGGCACCAGCGGACTTCCTGGTCGCTGGTGAAGTCCTTGGCTTTCTGCGGTTGGTCGGTGGTAGGCACGCGACTGTGCTTGGACAGGATGTCCGTCAGCCCCAAGTCCGCACCGATGAGATCAGTCATGCGTCAGCTCCCGCTCCAACCGTGGCCGCCGCCAATCTTGCGACCATCGTCTTGTCTTGCTCGATTTCGGCCAATGTCCCGCCCAGCGCGGCGCGGATCAGGCGCCCAACCTCGTCGGCCAGGAAAGCGACACCTTGAACTTTGGTGACCGATTGCACGTCGACCAGATACTTGCCGCGCAGCAGCAGTGCCAACTGGCCGAGGTTCATCTCTGGGCATACCACCTGCGGGTACCGCCGCAGCACCGCGCCCAGGTTGGCCGGGAACGGCCGCAGGTGGCGCAGATGGGCGTGGGCGACCTTGATGTCGTTGCGCCGGGCGCGCCGGCAAGCCTCGCCGATTGGACCGTACGAGCTGCCCCAACCGATCAGCAGCAATTCGGCGTCACCGGTCGGGTCGTCGACCTCGATATCGGGGACGGAGATCCCGTCGATCTTGGCCTGCCGCAACCGCACCATGAGGTCGTGATTGGCCGGGTCGTAGGAGATGTCGCCGCTGCCGTTCGCGGATTCCAGCCCTCCGATGCGGTGCTCGAGTCCGGGAGTGCCCGGGATGGCGAACAGGCGAGCCAGCGTTTCCGGGTCACGCGCGTAAGGCATGAACGGTTCGTCGGGGTTGGCGAAGGTGTGCTCGATGGGTTCCAGCGATTCGACATCCGGGATGCGCCACGGCTCGGACCCGTTGGCAATTGCCCCGTCGGACAACAGAATTACCGGGGTGTGGTACGACACCGCGATGCGCACCGCCTCCAGCGCGGCGTCAAAGCAGTCCGACGGTGATCGCGGCGCGACGACGGCCACCGGCGACTCGCCGTTGCGGCCATAGAGCGCCTGCAGCAAGTCAGCCTGCTCGGTCTTGGTCGGCAGACCGGTGGACGGGCCGCCGCGCTGCACGTCGATGACGATCAGCGGAAGCTCGGTCATCACCGCGAGTCCCAGCGCCTCGGACTTCAGCGACAGACCGGGACCCGAGGTGCTGGTGACCCCGAGCGCACCACCGTACGAAGCGCCCAACGCGGCGCAGATACCGCCGATTTCGTCTTCGGCCTGGAAGGTCAGCACGTTGAAGTTCTTGTGTTTGGACAGCTCGTGCAGGATGTCTGACGCCGGTGTGATCGGGTAACTGCCCAGCACGACCTGAAGATCGGCCAATTGGCCGGCGGCGACGAGGCCGTAGGCCAGCGCGGTGTTGCCGGAGATCTGGCGATACTCGCCGGCCGGTAGTTTCGCCGGTGAGATCTCGTAGGTAGTCGCGAACGCCTCGGTGGTTTCGCCGTAGTTCCATCCGGCCTTGAGCGCCAACACATTGGCCTCGGCGACGTCGGGCTTGCGGCCGAACTTCTCTCTGATGAAACGCTCGCTGGTCTCGATCGGTCGCCCGTACATCCACGACAACAAGCCGAGCGCGAACATGTTCTTGGCGCGCTGGCCGTCCTTCTTCGACGCGCCGATGGCCTCGACCGCGCCCAGCGTCAGCGTGGTCATCGGAACCGCTTCGACCTTGTAGTCAGACAGCTCCGCGGTATCCAGCGGGTTGTTCTCATACCCGACTTTGGCCAGGTTGCGTTTGGTGAACTCGTCGGAGTTGGCGATCACCAGCCCGCCGATCGGCAGGTCCATGATGTTGGCCTTCAACGCTGCCGGGTTCATCGCCACCAGCACATCGGGCCGGTCACCGGCGGTGAGGATGTCGTAGTCGGCGATTTGAATCTGGAACGACGAGACGCCGGGCAACGTGCCCTGCGGCGCGCGGATCTCAGCCGGGTAGCTCGGCTGGGTCGCCAGGTCGTTACCGAAAAGCGCTGCCTCGGAAGTAAACCGGTCTCCGGTGAGCTGCATGCCGTCGCCGGAGTCCCCGGCGAAACGGATGACGACCTTTTCCAGCTTTTGCCGTCCGGGCGGCTCCGCATCGGGCCGATGCGAATCTGAAGCAGATTCTGACCTGGCTCCGTTTTCGCTCGGACCCACGTCGCCGCCTTCCATAGCTGTTCACCGCACCGGCATGTGGTCGAAACCGGTGTGAATCACCCGAGTGCAGCCTCGGCCGATTTTTATGTCACTGGCGGTACCGATTATTGCACTTTTCTTAGGGATTCATGGACACTCGTCCATACCGTCACGCTACCGCTTAGTCGGCAAAACACGAGGTCAGACACGCGTCTCCAGTCCCTAAGGAGACGAAGTGTGGCGTTCGTCACTTTTACCGGGCCGACAAAGTCTAAGAATGATAGTTACGCTGGAGTAACATTTGCTAGCGACCGTCTACCCTCGCGTCTCCCCCGTTCGGGGGAGGCCGCTGGCCTGGGTTAATCCGCCATTTCTGTTCGCGGTGGGCGCGGGTTCGGGCATCGCCGTGGCGTACAGCGCCAGGCCTGCAGCGGCGAGACCTCCCAGCGATATGAAGGCCGCGTCGTAGCCGGCGACGACCACGATCCAGCGCACGATGATGTTGGACAGCGCCGCACCGACGCCAATCACGAACCCGATCGAGGCCTGCTCCCAGTGCGGCCCGGTATCGCGTCAGCGGCGCTCAACGGTTACCGGGCGGGACCGGATTACTAAGCGCTCTTGTCGCGGCGCTCGGCGCGTGTCGCCTTGCGCGGAACGATCGTCGGCAGCACGTTGTCCTGGACGGTCTCCTTGGTCACCACGACCTTGGCGACGTCGTCGCGGCTGGGGATGTCGTACATCACCGGCAGCAGGACTTCTTCCATGATCGCGCGCAGGCCACG
>NZ_DASXHW010000097.1:0-2365 GCF_036488105.1 Mycobacterium sp.
TTGACGGGGCTAAGCGGTTACCCTATCCCCCGTAACCTCTTAACCCCGCTAGACTAGGCAGTTCATGAGAGCCACTACCACCGAACACCAGGCCCGCCGCTTGCGGGCCGCGATCTACACCCGCATCAGCGAGGACACAGAGAAACTTGGGCTCGGCGTTGAACGCCAGCTCGAGGATTGCCAGGAGTTGTGCCGGCGACAGGGTTATCGGGTCATCGACACCTACGAGGACGACGACGTGTCCGCCTACGACGAGGACGTGTGGCGGGAGCACTACGAGCGGATGCTTCAGGACATCAAGCTGGGGCTGATCGATGTGGTGGTGGCCTGGCACCCCGAGCGGGTCAACCGGCGCAACCGGCCCAACGCCCACTTCATCGAGCTCTGCCGGGATCACGACGTGTTCCTCCACACCGTCCAGTCGGGCATCAGGGACTACCGCAGCGCCGATGGGGAGATGATCGGCATCTTCGACGGGGCGATGGCCCAGCGGGAGTCCCGGCACAAGTCAGACCGCATCACTCGCAAGCACAAGCAGTTGGCCGAGAAAGGACAATGGGTGGCCGCAGGAGGACGCAGACCGTTCGGTTACGACAGGGTGGCCAAGACCGCCACACGTCGGGCCGGGATCAAGATCAACCAGGGCGAGGCCCGGCTGGTGAAAGAGGCTGCCCGGCGTGTGCTTTCGGGCGAAAGCCTGTACGCCATCTGCGCCGACTGGACCGACCGGGGCGTGCCGACCATCACCGGGGCGGCGTGGAACACCAAGACCCTTCGCCAAATCCTCACGTCGGGGCGCATCGCGGGCTGGCGGGACCACCACGGCCAGCCGGTCAAGCGATCCGACGAGTGGAAGCCCATCATCGACGAGGACACCTGGAACGCTGTCCGGGCCATCCTTTTGGACCCGGCCCGCAAGCGCACCCGAGTGCCCCGCAAGTACCTGCTCGGGTCAGGGCTGTTGCGCTGCGGGAGTTGTGGCGGCCCGCTGGTCGCCAGCCCGTTCAAGCGCAAGGCTGGGGAGGAGCTCATCCCGGCCTACGCCTGCCGCGGCGAGCGTGGCGGCTGTGGCCATCTTTCGGTGCGGGCTCTGCCTCTGGAGGCGATGGTGTCGGAGGCGACCCTGGAGGCTCTGGCCGACGAGGAGCGTGTGGCCCGGCTGGCCGACGAGCTCGATGACGACCGGGCCCAGCGCGACGAGATCACCGGGCTGGAGGCCGATCTGGCTGGCCTCTCCAAGGATTTCTACGTGGACAAGGCCATCACTCGCACCGAGTTCACCGCCGCTCGCGAGCCGATTGTGGCCCGACTGGACGAGGCCAAGGCCCGTCTGGCCGCGACCACCCGCCGCCGCCCCAAGGTGCTGCTGGACGGGCTGGCCACGATCCGCCGCGATTGGGCGAAGCTGCCCTTGGAGCGCAGGCGAGCTCTGATCGGCTTCGTGCTGGAGTCGGTGACGGTCCTGCCCGCCGAGAACGCCCGCAACACCTTCGACCCTGACCGGGTTGTGCCCGCCTTCCGCTGAGGTCCACATCCGCGCAGGGTGACTAAAAGTCTCCTTGCGCCCCGGGTAACGAAAAGTTACGTTGACCCGAGCCGCCGACGGAGCGCATAATCCCAGGCGTGTAGTTCGTACCCGTAAGGAGCATTGACCGTCACTCGCAAGAGGGAGACCACCCCGCCGGGGTGGGCCATTTCCAGCCAGTAACGAGTGGGAGGTTTCTCCTTGAATCGAGCATTCGACGGTGCCGAGGCGCGGCGACGGCGCAAGGCCATGGGCCTCAAGCAGGAGCACGTGGCGTTGCATGTGGATCGGTCCGCGGACCTGATCGGGTGTTGGGAGCGGGGCGAATCTGTGCCCTCCGTGCCGCTTCTGCTTGAGCTCTGCGACCTGCTCGGCTGCGAGCCCCACGACCTTCTGCGCCCGGTCGAGCCTGCGGGCCGTGGCGAAGTTGAGCAGGAGGTTTCTCCACCGACCAATGGCGAAGTTCCTCCCGGCCGACCGCAGTCGTCGCGGGTGTCGGTGCCCCGGTGACCGGCGCGGAGATTCTGGCCCGGCTGGAAGCCAAGGGAACCCTGGTCGCGGCTGGCCGGGCGCTGGGTGTCGAGCCCGACGAGCTCGCTGAGGTGCTGGCCGGTCGCCAGGACTCGTGGCCTCGTCTGCGCCGGCAGCTGGCCGACTACCTGGGCGTGGACCGGGCCGTGCTGTTCCCCGATTTCGCCAGCTACGACAAGGCTTTTGACCGCTTCATGGCCCGGCGTGGCGGGCGCAGGCTTCCACCGGACGTGGTGGACAAGGCCGTGGCGATACTGGCCGACGTTCGCACCCCGCCCCGAGCTCGGGCCAGGAAATAGCCATGCCCCG
>NZ_DASXHW010000098.1:0-8525 GCF_036488105.1 Mycobacterium sp.
CTCGAGGCGGGCAGCCTGCAAGCTGAATACCGGGATCGCTGATCGGCGATACCATCGCTTCATGTCGGAAACGCCGCCTGCAGGGCACCCATCGGCGCCCGGCCCCGCTGGATTTCCACCCGGGATGCCGCCACCGGGTCCGTGGGGACCTGTCCCGCCGATGGCAGTCAGCAGGCCCGCGCGGTGGCCGATGTTCGTCATGTTCCTGATCACGCTCGTCGCCGTGGGTGCGGCAATTGCGGCCTGGTTGCGCCCGCTCCCGCACGAGCCCTCCGCGAAGCCGGGGGCGCCCTCTTACAGCGAGCAGCAGGTGTCTGATGCGAAGTCGAACGTTTGCGCTGCCTACGAAAAGGTCCACCACGCGAGCGTTGCAAACTCAGGACGAACTGGCGGCGACGACCCGACCTCCCAACTCGCGGTAGCTATAAACGAGCGCCAAATCTACGAAGCGGGCAGCGCGTACCTGTTCACCACACTCGCTAACGAGCCGGCAACTCCAGCTGATTTGGCTGCCGCGGCTCGCAAGCTCGCCAATGTATTCCAGGCTCTGACGCTCGACAATCTCGCCTCGGATCCAGCTGTGCCTGAGCAAAATGCCGCGAATGAGACGGCGTTGACCATCCAAGGGCTGTGCAAATGATGCAGGTGGGTGGAGGGCTTGGCGGTGAATGGTCAGCGCTAATCGTCGGTCATCAATGGCCTAGCGATACCACAATCGCGGGCTTAAATGCGTGGATCGAGAATCGAGGGCAAATCGCTGAGGCGCATCATAATATCGCCGATTTGTTGAATTCTGCGAAAACTGGACCGCTTGCGGTGCAAGAAGGGAAAACCGCGGATTCGCTAGTACAGCTGTTTGACGAGGGTGAGCAGCTTGCTCGGGAGGTCGCCAATAAGAACGGCGTGAAGAAAGAATCTTACGCGACGGCACTGAGTAGTGTTCAAGATCTCAGAGGAAAGCTATCCGATATTGCCCAGCGCTACAACGAGGAAATTAGGAAGATCCTAGAGTCTAAAGAGCCTGCCGCGGCAAAGGTCCCCGAGATTCTCGCCGCAATCGGCAGGGGTCAACAGGAAGCAAACCTGGCCGCCGCCAATTGTGGCGGTGATATTGGCGATGCAGGCCAGCGCATTCTTGACCAAGAAGCGACTAGCCCGTCGTTTCGCCAATTCGCCAAAACCAACGGTATCGATATGAGCCAACTCTTCCGTTCACGCGACACCAACGGGCTTGAGCCAACTGTGCAGGGAATGCTGACCACCCAAGGCACTGCGGATGGCGGGGCTAGTGGTGCGGCGCTCGGGGTGAATCCGGCGGTGTCGAGTTTGCCAGGTGGTGCGGCTGGCGGTGGTGCGGTGCCTGGGGTGAATCCGGCGGTGTCGAGTCTGCCGGGTGGTGCGGCGCCCGGGGTGAATCCTGCGGTGTCGAGTTTGCCGGCTTACGGCGCAAGTAGTGGTACGTCAGCGGCGGTCAACCCATCTTCGCCAGGTTCGCTGGCGCGTCCGGCAGGTTATATGACTACCACGCCAGGGCTAGCCCCTCCTCCAGCGCCACCGGGCTCGCCGGGGCCCTCTGCACCACCGGGAGTGCCACCGACCACGTCGCCTGGCGTAGCACCCGTCGCACAAGGCAACGCCACTAACCCGGTGGCGGCTCCCGCGCCCAACCAAAGCCCGGTAGTGCAAGGTTTTGGCTCGAACCCGACGCCACCACCGCCGGTTCCCCAAGCTCTCCCGGTAGTACAAGGTTCTGGGCCGAATACCCCGCCGGGATTGTCGGCAACGGCTACGTCGGGCGCCATCTCGCCCCCCGCTCCTATGTCGATGTTCAATCCTGCCTACGGCGGCTTCCAAGGGGGGCCGCCGTCCGGTGCGTTGAACGCGGCGGGATTCCAGGGCATCGCCCCTCCCAGCATGGTGCCGGCCGAGTTTCCCCATCACCTTGAAGCAGGGCTGATGCCACCGGGCGCCGGCGGGATTCCACCCACGCCGCCGATCGCACCGCAGGTCCCACCGACGCCGGTGTCACCGACGACTGCGCCGACGGCCGGCTCGGGAGACTGGCATTCGGCGATCCCTGCTGAGCAGCCATCAACGCCGCAAGCGTCGTCACCGTCCTACAGTTCGCAAGCCGCGTCGCCTTCGACGAGTATGTCGTCGCCTACCAATCCGGGTTATATGTCGTCTACGACTGCACCGTCGACGTCCTATACCGGCGGTCCGCTGCCCACCTACGGCTCGGACCTGCGGCCTCCGGCCGCGTCCGTGCCGGCCGGGTCGCCGAGCCTTCCTCCGCCGGCGGCGTCCAACCCACCACCCGGACCAAGCTCACCATCAACCAACCCCGCAGCTGGCTCCGGCGGCAGTGTCGCACAGACCGGCGTGGTGCGTTCGGACTCTGCGACGGCGTCGTCGCAGCAGCCCGCGCCCATGGGCCTTGCGGGCAAAGCGGTTGGCGCCAGCGCGGTTGGAGCTGTGGCAGGCGCGGCTTCGGCGGACGCAACGGCGCGAATTCGATTGCAGCGCATTGTCGATGCGGTGGCTCGACAGGAGTCGCGGCTTGCCTGGGCTGCCGGCGATCGCCCGGACGATACGACCGTCCTGATCACCGACCTTGCCGACGGCTGGATCCCACCAGGCGTCGAAATCCCGTCCGTGGTCACGCTATTGGAACCTCGACGTCGGCGCGGCGACCTCGAAGCTCTGCTCGGCGAAGTCAAAACCGCTGTCATGCATACGCCTGACCGCTACGTGCCCGAAGAAGATGAGTCGGTGCCCACATCTCCGCGCCCGCGGCATGCGCCCGAGATCGAGGAATTGGGTTGGGAACTCAGCAGCGCCACCCACTGGCGCGACGGGTTGCCCCGTCTTGCACACACTTTGGCCAAAGCAGCATCTTCGGGTACTGGCGTGGACCCGTCCGAAGTGGAGCTGCTGCAGCAACAAATGCACAATGTCGGGGAGCGGGTGCTCGATGCTTATCCGGATGAGATTGACCCCAAACATCTTGGCAATTGGCAACTTCTGGCGGCGATCGAAGCCTTAATACGAGGTGATAGAGTCGGCGCTAATTACCACCTTGCTTGGTTCCAAGCGTGCATGACGAGCACGACCGGACCTCAACTTTAACGGGTCGACAATCGGCTCGTTGCTAGACGCGGCCTCGTCACTAGGAGGACGTCGCGACGGGCCTGTTCGCCATCAGATACTCGCTAATCGAAAGCTGAATACCGCGATTGGTGATCGGCGAAGCCTCCGCAAGTGAGCACAACCGGCACACTGGAGCCATGAGCCGCCGCCACGTCCAGCTGTTGACCCGCGCCGGCTGCACGATCTGCGACGGGGTCTACGCGCAGCTGAAGCAGCTCGCCGAGGAACTCGACTTCGACCTGTCGGCCACCGACGTCGATGCCGAAGCGGAAAAGGGCGACAGTGCGCTGAGAGCCGAGTTCGGCGACCGGCTGCCGGTGGTCCTGCTCGACGGCCGCGAACACAGCTACTGGGAACTCGACGAGCCCCGGCTGCGCAAGGATCTGGCCAACGGGTGACTTCGCAGTAAATTTGGTGGCCCATCAGGTAAGCGTCTACGGTGGACACCAGTCAATTCACTGGTGTTAGCAAGGGAGCAGGCCAGGTGATTCAGCCGTGAGCGTTCTGCTCTTCGGTGTGTCGCACCGCAGCGCGCCGGTCTCCGTTCTGGAGCAGCTCAGCACCGACGAGTCCGAGCAAGTCAAGATCGTCGACCAGATCATGCAGTCGCCGCTGGTGACCGAGGCCATGGTGCTCTCGACCTGCAACCGCGTCGAAGTCTATGCGGTCGTCGACGCCTTCCACGGGGGCCTGTCGGCCATCGGCCAGGTGCTCGCCGAGCGTTCCGGGATGACTGTGCCCGATCTCACCAAATACGCCTACGTCCGCTATAGCGAGGCCGCCGTCGAGCACCTGTTCGCGGTGGCCAGCGGCCTGGACTCGGCCGTGGTCGGCGAGGCGCAGGTGCTTGGCCAGGTCCGTCGCGCCTACGCGGCCGCCGAGGCCAACCACACCGTCGGCCGCGTGCTGCACGAGCTGGCCCAGCGGGCGCTGGCCGTCGGCAAACGTGTGCATACCGAAACCGGCATCGACGCCGCAGGCGCCTCCGTCGTCTCGGTCGCGCTCGGCATGGCCGACACCAAACTGGGCGGCCTGCAAGACAAGACCGCGGTCGTCGTCGGCGCCGGAGCCATGGGTGCCCTGTCGGCAGCCCACCTGACCCGGGCCGGCATCAACCGCGTCTATGTCGTCAACCGCTCGCTGCCCCGCGCGCAGCGGCTGGCCCGCAAAATCCGCGAATCCGGCGCCGCTGCTGAGGCATTGAGCATGGAGAACCTGGCCACCGCGCTGGCCGACGCCCACGTCGTGGTCAGCTGCACCGGGGCGGTACGCCCGGTGGTGTCGCTGGCCGACGTGCACAACACCCTGGCCGCCAGCCGCCGCGACGACGCCGACCGGCCGCTGGTGATCTGTGACCTGGGCATGCCGCGCGACGTCGACCCCGCGGTGTCCGGGCTGCCCGGCGTCTGGGTCGTCGACATGGACCGCGTGCAGCGGGAACCGTCGGCGCGGGCCGCCGCGGGCGACGCCGAGGCCGCGCGTCACCTGGTCGCCGCCGAAGTCGCCACCTACCTGGCCGGACAGCGGATGGCCGAGGTCACTCCGACGGTCACCGCGCTGCGCCAGCGCGCCGCCGACGTGGTCGAGGCCGAATTGCTGCGCCTCGACAATCGTCTGCCCGGCCTGGAAGCCGGCCAGAAAGACGAGGTGGCCCGCACGGTCAGACGCGTCGTCGACAAGCTCCTGCACGCACCCACCGTGCGGATCAAGCAGTTGGCCAGCGCTCCCGGCGGCGACAGCTACGCCGAGGCATTGCGCGAGCTGTTCGAGCTCGACCAGACCGCTGTTGACGCCGTTGCCACCGCAGGCGAATTGCCCTCTATACCAACAGATTCCGCTGAGTAACCGCTTGGTCGACGTGATCCGGATAGGTACCCGTGGCAGTTTGCTGGCCACCACCCAGGCCGGCGCCATTCGAGATGCGTTGCTGGCCAACGGTCACCAGGCCGAATTGGTGATCATCAGCACCGAGGGCGACCAGTCGTCCGAGCCGATCGCCGACATCGGGGTCGGCGTCTTCACCGCGGCGCTCAGGGAAGCCATCCACGCCGGCGAAGTCGATATGGCGGTGCACTCGTACAAGGACTTGCCGACGGCCGAGGACCCACGATTCGTGATCGCCGGCATCCCGCCACGTGAAGACGCCCGCGATGCCCTGGTGGCCCGCGACGGGTTGGTGCTGGGAGAGCTGCCGGCAGGCGCAATTGTGGGCACTTCCTCGCCCCGGCGGGCGGCACAGCTTAGAGCACTGGGTCTCGGTTTGGAAATTCGCCCCCTACGAGGCAACCTAGACACCAGGTTGAACAGGGTAAGCAGGGGTGATTTGGACGCGATCGTGGTTGCCCGGGCGGGTCTGACCCGGCTGGGACGTCTCGACGACGTAACCGAGACGCTGGAGCCGGTACAAATGCTGCCGGCGCCGGCTCAAGGGGCGCTCGCCTTGGAGTGCCGCGCCGGGGATTCCCGGCTGGCAGCACTGCTGGCAGAGCTGGACGACGCCGACACCCGCGCGTCCATCACCGCCGAGCGTGCCCTGCTCGCCGAACTGGAGGCGGGTTGTTCCGCGCCGGTGGGGGCGATCGCTGAGGTGGTCGAGTCCATCGACGAAGACGGCCGCGTCTTCGAGGAGCTGTCGCTTCGCAGCTGCGTGGCGGCGCTCGACGGATCCGACGTGATCCGCGCGTCCGGTATCGGCAGTCCGGATCGGGCACGAGAGCTTGGGCTCTCGGTGGCCGCCGAGCTGTTCGACTTGGGCGCACGGGAAGTCATGTCGAGCGCGCGGTAGCAACCCGCGCGCGAAAACGAGGTAGGAGCGACGATGACGACGCGAGGGCGTAAGCCGAGGCCCGGCCGCATCATGTTCGTGGGTTCGGGTCCTGGCGACCCGGCTCTGCTGACGACGCGGGCCGCTTCGGTACTGGCGAATGCCCCTCTGGTGTTCATTGACCCCGACGTGCCCGAGCCGGTGCTGGCGTTGATCGGCAAGGATCTGCCGCCGGTATCCGGGCCCGCGCCGGCTGAGCCGGCCGCACCCTCGGACAACGGAGCCGCTGAGGGGACTGGCACCGACGAACAATCCGCCGTGGTGACGGTCGGACCGGACATCCGGCCCGCCTTGGGCGACCCGGCCGAGGTGGCCAAGACACTGGTCAGCGAAGCCCGCACCGGGGTCGACGTGGTGCGCCTGGTGGCGGGCGACCCGCTGTCGGTGGACTCGGTGATCACCGAGGTGAACACCGTGGCTCGCAGCCACCTGCACTTCGAGATCGTGCCTGGCCTGTCCGCCAGCGACGCGGTGCCGACTTACGCCGGGCTGCCGCTCGGCTCGTCGCACACCGTTGCCGACGTGCGCGGCGACGTGGACTGGGGAGCCCTGGCCGCCGGCCCGGGCCCGCTGATCCTGCAGGCCACGTCCTCGCATGTGGCCGACGCGGCCCGCACGCTGATCGAGTACGGCCTGGCCGACACCACCCCATGCGTGGTCACGTCGTCGGGGACCACCTGCGCGCAGCGTTCGGTGGAGTCGACGCTGGGCGGGCTGACCGACTCGAACCTGCTCGTCAACGCAGACGGCGCCGCGCCGTCACCGGTGGTCGTCACCATCGGCAAGACGGTGGCCAACCGGGCCAAGCTGAACTGGTGGGAGAGTCGCGCCCTGTACGGCTGGACCGTGCTGGTGCCGCGGACCAAGGACCAGGCCGGCGAGATGAGCGAACGGCTGACCGCACACGGCGCGCTGCCGGTCGAGGTGCCGACCATCGCCGTCGAGCCGCCGCGCAGCCCCGCGCAGATGGAGCGCGCGGTCAAGGGTTTGGTTGACGGCCGCTACCAGTGGGTGGTGTTCACCTCGACCAACGCGGTTCGCGCGGTGTGGGAGAAGTTCGGCGAGTTCGGTCTCGACGCCCGCGCGTTTTCCGGCGTGAAGATCGCCTGCGTCGGGGAATCGACCGCCGACCGGGTGCGCGCGTTCGGGATCAGTCCCGAGCTGGTGCCCTCCGGTGAGCAGTCGTCGCTGGGTCTGCTGGACGAATTCCCGGACTACGACAGCATTTTCGATCCGGTGAACCGGGTGCTGCTGCCGCGCGCCGACATCGCCACCGAGACGCTGGCCGAGGGTCTGCGCGAACGCGGTTGGGAGATCGAGGACGTCACCGCCTACCGGACCGTGCGGGCAGCCCCGCCTGCGGCAGCCACCCGCGAGATGATCAAGACCGGTGGCTTCGACGCGGTGTGCTTCACGTCGAGCTCGACGGTGCGCAACCTGGTCGGCATCGCCGGCAAGCCGCACGCGCGCACGATCGTGGCCTGCATCGGCCCGAAAACCGCTGAGACCGCAGCCGAATTCGGTTTGCGTGTCGACGTGCAACCCGAAACCGCCGCGGTCGGTCCGCTGATCGAGGCGCTGGCCGAGCATGCCGCCCGGCTGCGCGCCGAGGGTGCGCTGCCGCCGCCGCGTAAGAAGAGCCGCAGGCGGTAGTCATGGCGATCGCCAGCGCGGCGAAGCCGGGCGCAGCGGGTCGCCGCACATGAGCGCCTTCCCCCGGCAGCGTCCGCGTCGACTCCGGTCGACTCCGGCGCTGCGCCGGTTGGTGGCGCAAACATCGCTGGAGCCACGGCATTTGGTGTTGCCGATGTTCGTCGCCGACGGCATCGACGAGCCACAGCCGATCGCCTCGATGCCCGGCGTGGTGCAACACACCCGCGACTCGCTGCGCGCCGCCGCGGCCGACGCGGTCACGGCCGGAGTCGGCGGCTTGATGCTGTTCGGTGTCCCGCGTGCCGAGGACAAGGACGCGGCGGGGTCGGCGGGTTCGGATCCCGACGGCATTCTCAACGTTGCGCTGCGCGACCTGAGCAAGGACCTCGGCGACGCGACCGTGCTGATGGCCGACACCTGCCTGGACGAATTCACCGACCACGGGCACTGCGGTGTGCTGGACGCGCGCGGCCGGGTCGACAACGACGCCACCCTGAAGCGCTATGTGGAACTTGCTGTTGCGCAGGCAGATTCGGGAACTCACGTGGTGGGCCCGAGCGGCATGATGGACGGCCAGGTGGCGGCGATCCGCGACGGTCTGGACGCGGCCGGTCACACCGACGTCGTCATCCTGGCTTACGCGGCCAAGTTCGCGTCGGCGTTCTACGGCCCGTTCCGTGAAGCGGTGGGCTCCAGCTTGTCCGGCGACCGGCGCACTTATCAGCAAGAGCCGGGCAATGCCCGCGAAGCGGTCCGCGAGGCGCAGTTGGATCTCGACGAAGGTGCCGACATCGTGATGGTCAAACCGGCGATGAGCTACCTCGACGTCGTCGCGGCCGTCGCACAGATTTCGCCGGTGCCCGTGGCCGCCTATCAGGTGTCGGGGGAGTACGCGATG
>NZ_DASXHW010000143.1:0-18052 GCF_036488105.1 Mycobacterium sp.
CGTCACGGGTCTCGAGATGTTCCAGAAGTCCCTCGACTTCGCGCAGGCCGGCGACAACGCAGGCGCGCTCCTCCGCGGCACGAAGCGTGACGAGGTCGAGCGGGGCCAGGTCCTCGCGAAGCCGGGCTCGATCACCCCGCACACGCAGTTCAACGCCGAGGTGTACGTCCTCTCCAAGGACGAGGGCGGCCGCCACACGCCGTTCTTCAACAACTACCGGCCGCAGTTCTACTTCCGGACCACGGACGTGACCGGCTCGATCGGTCTTCCGGACGGCCAGGAGATGGTCATGCCGGGCGACAACACGAACATGAAGATCGAGCTCATCCAGCCCATCGCCATGGAAGAGGGCCTGAGGTTCGCGATCCGCGAGGGTGGCCGCACCGTCGGCGCCGGCCGGGTCACCAAGATCATCAAGTAGTTTCCACAGCACAACCAGCGGCGCTCATCCTTCAGGGATGGGCGCCGTTGGGTGTCTAAGCGCGTTATGCTTCGGTTCGCGTAGCGATACGCTGTCCCGCGTCATCGATCGGCCGACGACTGGAGCAGGCATGCTTGCGCGCTATATCAAAGCTCAGCTCATCGTTCTAATTTGCGGCGGGCTGGTCGGCCCGATCTTTCTCATCACGTACTTTGCGCTCCCTGGAATGTTCGGCTCATTCGGCCCCGACGTGGATTCGATGGCGCAGAAGTCCACCCAGTGGATGCTGTGGGCCGGGGCGCTGATCACCGTCGCCGATGTGCTGGTCGCGTTGTGGCTGGCCGACCGCGGCGCTCGGTCTTCGGCCAAAAGCGCTGCTCTCCATCAGACCGGAGTGCTGGCGACGGCGCAGATCATGGGTCTGGCGGAAACCGGAATGCGCATCAACGAGCGGCCGGTGGTCAGCCTGGACCTGCACATCTCCGGACCCGGGTTCGATTTCAGCGACCGGAAGCGGGTCACCGTCGACATCTCCAAACAGGCGATCGTGACGGCGCGCAAACTCGTGGTGCTGGTGGATCCGAACACGCGCGAATACGAGATCGAGTGGCAGGCAAGCGCATTGATCGCCGGTGTGGTGCCAGCGCAGTTCACCAGCACCGAGGACAACACGACGTACGACCTGAGTGGACAGGCCGGCCCCCTGATGGAGATCCTGCAGATCTACAAAGCCAATAACCTGCCGTTCAGTGGCACCGTCGACATCCGCAACTACCCCGCGGTGCGCCAGCAGATCATGGCGGTGGTCCGGCGTGCCGCTGCTCAGCCCGCGCCCGCCGCAGCCGGTGGCGTGGCCGCGCCGCCACAGCAGTCGGCGGCCCAACGACTGGACGAGCTGGAGAAATTGCACGCCAGTGGTGCGCTCTCGGACGCCGAATACACTGCGGCGCGGCAGAAAATCATCGCCGACATCTAACCCCTCTGCGGGCGATTAGAACACGTTTCAGTTTCGCTGCTAGCCTGATCGACAGTCGTCGAAAGGGGCTATGGTGGCCGGTCCGTCGGGAACCCTGCAGGGGCGGGTGGCCTTCATCACCGGTGCCGCGCGTGGCCAGGGCCGTGCTCATGCGGCCCGGCTGGCACGCGAGGGTGCGGACATCATCGCCCTGGATATCTGCGCGCCGGTGTCCGACAGCATCGGCTACCCGGCGGCCACCCCGGAGGATCTCGCCGACATGGTCCGCGCGGTGGAAGCCGAGGGGCGCAAGGTATTGGCTCGCGAGGTCGACATTCGTGACGATGCCGCGGTGCGCCAACTGGTCGCCGACGGCGTCGAGCAGTTCGGCCGCCTCGACATTCTGGTCGCCAACGCGGGCGTGCTCAGTTGGGGACGGATCTGGGAGCTCTCCGACGAGCAGTGGAACACCGTCATCGACGTCAACCTGACGGGCACGTTCCACACCCTGCGCGCGGCGATCCCCCCGATGATCGACGCCGGCAAAGGCGGCTCCATCGTCGTGGTTAGCTCGTCGGCTGGGCTGAAGGCCACCCCGGGCAACGGCCACTACTCGGCCTCCAAGCACGGCCTCACCGGACTGACCAACTCGTTGGCCATCGAGCTCAGCGAGTTCGGTATCCGGGTCAACTCCATTCATCCCTACTCGGTCGATACGCCGATGATCGAGCCGGAGCTGATGATGCGGGTGTTCGGCGAACATCCGCATTTTGTGCACAGCTTCGGGCCAATGCTGCTGCAGCCCAATGGATTTATGGGGGCCGCCGAGGTGTCCGACGTCGTGGCCTGGCTGGCTGGTGACGGCTCCGGCACGTTGACCGGAGCGCAGATCCCGGTCGACAAGGGCGTGCTGAAGTACTAGCTCGCCATCTCTGTCAAAGCTTCGGTGAATCGATCGACGGCCCAATCGATTTCGGCCTCGGTGATCACCAGCGGGGGAGCGAAACGCAGCGTCGATCCGTGTGTGTCCTTGACCAGGACGCCGCGCTCGGCAAGTCGCAGGCTGAGCTCTTTGCCGGTGCCGAGGGCTGGGTCGATGTCGACGCCGGCCCATAATCCGCGCCCGCGCACCGCAACAACTCCGTGACCGATCAACTGCTCCAGCCGCCAGTGCAGCCGCGCGCCCAGCCGCGTTGCGCTGTCCTGGAATTCACCGCGGGTCAGCATCGACACCACGGTGGTGCCGATGGCGGCCGCAAAGGGGTTGCCCCCGAACGTCGACCCGTGCTCCCCGGGGTGCAGCACCCCCAGAATGTCGCGATCGGCCACCACCGCGGACAGGGGAACCACGCCGCCGCCCAATGCCTTGCCGAGTAGATAGATATCGGGCACCACATCCCAGTGGTCGCAGGCGAAGGTTCGGCCGGTGCGGGCCAGGCCTGACTGAATCTCGTCGGCGATCATGAGAACGTTTCGGGCTGTGCAGATTTGGCGCACCGCCGGCAGGTAGTGGTCCGGCGGCACGACGACGCCGGCCTCACCTTGGATCGGCTCCAGCAGCACAGCGACGGTGTTCTCGTCGATCGCGTCGGCCAGCGCATCGGCGTCACCGAAGGGGACCGAACGGAAACCCGGCGTGAACGGCCCGAAGCCAGACCGCGCCGTCTCATCCGACGAGAAGCTGACGATGCTGATCGTCCGGCCGTGAAAGTTGTTGTCGGCCACGATGATATTCGCCTGGTCGGCCGGAACGCCCTTGACGTCGACACCCCATTTGCGGGCAACCTTGAGCGCGCTCTCGACCGCTTCGGCGCCGCTGTTCATCGGCAACACCATGTGCTTGTTGCACATGTTCGCCAGCGCCGCGCAAAAGCGCCCCAGAGCCTCGGCGTGAAACGCACGGCTGACCAGAGTCACGACGTCGAGTTGGGCGTGGGCGGTCGCGATGATCTCCGGGTTGCGGTGCCCGAAATTCACCGCCGAGTACGCGGCCAGGCAGTCCAGGTAGCGGCGTCCCTCGACATCAGTGATCCACGATCCCTCGGCGCTGGCTGCCACCACCGGTAGCGGTGAATAGTTGTGCGCGGCGTAGCGCTCGTCCATCGCGATCGCTGATGCGGTCAGCGCGCCGCTGCCGGCGATCACAGTGTCCAACACTGTCATGAATACACCTCGAGCGTGCAGCATTTGACCGAGCCGCCGCCCTTGAGCAGCTCGGGCATGTCGACGCCGATCGGTTCGAAACCGGCGTCGGCCAATTGCCTGGCGAACCCGACGGCGGCGGCCGGGTGTACGACGTGGCGACCGTCGGAGACGGCGTTCAGGCCGAACACATAAGCATCGGCACTGTCCACCACGATCGCTTCGGGGAACAGTGTTTCCAGATGCGATCGTGAGACACAGGTGAAGGCCGGGGGATAGTAGGCGATGGTCGTGTCGTCGAGCACGGTCAGCGCGGTATCGAGATGGTAGAAGCGCGGATCGATAAGTTCGAGGCTGATCACCCGGCGGTCGAAGATCCCGGCGATCTCGCCGTGTGCCCGCAAGTCGGTTCGAAAACCGTACCCGGCCAAGATGTCGTCGCCCACCGGCAGCAGATCGCCCTGGCCTTCGTTGACGTGGCGAGTGTGCCGTGGTTGGTAACCATGTGCGCCTAGCCATTCCGCGTATGCAGCTGACTCCTGTTGGCGTTGAGCGTATTTGAAGCGTGCGACAGCAGCCGTGCCGTCGAGTATCAACCCACCGTTGGCGGCGTACACCATGTCGGGCAGCCCGGGCACCGGATCGACTAGATCGACGGTGTGTCCCAATTGCAGATAGATGTCGTAGAGGCGCTGCCACTGCGTGAGCGCAACGCCTCTGTCGACGGGATTGGTGGTGTCCATCCAGGGATTGATCGCATAGTCGACCGCGAAGAACTGCGGCGGCGTCATGATGTAGTGCCGGACCCGCGCGCGGCGTTCGGTGGCCGTAGCGGTGTGATGCCGCGTGTCGATCTCGGATTCCGCGAAGATCGTCATAAATCAACGGTAAGGGACGCTGGCGCGCAATGCATCGATGTTTGTTGCGTTTATAGGCCGGTTTTATTGCGTCAAATGCCATAATGGAAAGGTATGTTGTGGCAGGAGGCGATATGGACCGGTTGGACGTCATCGACGAGCAGATTCTGGCCGAACTCGCCCTGCACGCCCGGGCGACGTTCGCCGAAATCGGTGAGCGGGTCCGGCTGTCGGCCCCTGCGGTCAAACGGCGCGTCGACCGGATGCTCGACAACGGTGTGATCAAGGGCTTCACCACCGTCATCGACCGGACCGCGGTGGGCTGGAACACCGAGGCCTATGTACAGGTTTACTGCCACGGCCGGATCTCGCCAGACGAGCTGCAGCGAGCCTGGATCGACATTCCCGAAGTCGTCAGCGCCGCAACGGTAACCGGAACCGCGGATGCCATGCTGCGGGTGCTGGCACACGATATGCGGCATTTGGAAGACGCCCTGGAGCGGATCCGGACCAGCGCCGATATCGAACGCAGTGAGAGCATCGTCGTGCTGTCGAACCTCATCGATCGGTCACCCGCGCAGGGGTGACCAACCGTCGGCGTGCGCAGTCGTGTATGAACTCCAAATGACCAGTAGCTCAGGCGGCAACGGAATTCTGATCGTCGGCGGGGGACTCGCCGCGACCCGGACCGCTGAGCAACTGCGTCGGGCGAACTTCACCGGTCCGGTCACCATCGTCAGCGACGAGGTCCACTTGCCGTACGACCGCCCCCCGCTGTCCAAGGAGGTCCTGCGCAGCGAGGTCGACGACGTGACGCTCAAGCCGCGCGAGTTCTACGACGAGCAGAACATCACCTTGCGGCTGGGGTCCGCGGCCACCGGGATCGACACCACGGCACAGACCATCACGCTCGACGACGGATCCACGCTCGGCTATGACGAACTCGTCATCGCGACGGGCCTTGTGCCGCGGCGTATTCCGGCTTTCCCCGACTTGGACGGCATCCGGGTGCTGCGTTCGTTCGACGAAAGTCTGGCACTGCGCCGGCACGCGTCGCAAGCACGGCACGCGGTGGTGGTCGGCGCCGGGTTCATCGGCTGTGAGGTCGCCGCCAGTCTGCGCGGATTGGGAGTCGACGTCGTGCTGGTCGAGCCGCAGCCCGCGCCACTGGCGGCCGTCCTTGGCGAGCAGATCGGCGGACTGGTCGCCCGGCTGCATCGCGCTGAAGGGGTCGACGTGCGCACCGGCGTCGGAGTAGCCGAGGTCCGAGGCGGCAGCCACGTCGAGACCGTGAAGCTGACCGACGGCACCGAAGTCAGCGCCGATCTGGTCGTCGTGGGCATCGGGTCGCGCCCGGCGACCGATTGGCTCAACGGCAGCGGTATCGAGGTCGACAACGGCGTGATCTGCGACGCCGCCGGCCGGACCAGCGCGCCCAACGTATGGGCTCTCGGTGATGTCGCGTCCTGGCGGGACCCCAAGGGGCACCAAGTGCGCGTGGAACATTGGAGCAACGTCGCCGAGCAGGCTCGTGCTGTCGTGCCCGCGATGCTTGGCCAGGACGCACCGTCCAATGTGGTCGTCCCGTATTTCTGGAGCGATCAGTACGACGTCAAGATCCAATGCCTGGGTGAGCCCATCGCTACTGACACCGTGCACGTCGTCGAGGACGACGGTCGCAAGTTTCTCGCTTTCTACGAGCGCGACGGCGCGGTGGCTGGGGTCGTCGGCGGCGGTATGCCCGGCAAGGTGATGAAGACGCGCGCGAAAATTGCTGCTGCGGTGCCGATTTCCGAAGTACTCGGGTAACGCGCGGTTTGCGAATTCAATCCGAGAACTGCTCAAGGGCATTGCGCATGGCGGGTAGCGCTTTTCCGGCTTGATGTTCGATGAGCGCGGCCTCTGCGACCATGCCGACCCACAATTGCGCGCTCTCATAGGGATGTGGACGTTTGAGGGCGACGAAGTCCGCCTCGCACAGCTCGGCGCTTGCGTGGTTGCGACGAGCGATTTCGTCGGTGACAGCGGGCTCAGCGCGAGCCTCCAGCAGCAGGGCGCGCACACCGCGGTCGCGTAGGCATCCGTCCAGGTAAGTGTGTGCGACGCAGGTCAGGCGGCGACGCCCGGGCGGCATGCCGTCGATGGCTGCTTGAATTTGGGTGGTCAATCGTTCATGGAATTCTCGGTGCAGCGCAAGGAGATACGAGGCGCGGTCGCCGAAATGGTGAAAGAAGGTGCCTTTCGCCACACCGGCTTCCTGCACGATGAGATTGACGCTCAAGCCGGCCAACCCGGTGCCCTCGGCCAGCCGCAGGCCGGCGTCGATGAGCGCTTCTCGGGTTTTGGCCATTGCCTCCTTGCGCACGCCCTTAGGCGCGGCGGCTGGCATCGAGGTCATGCGGGCACCAGGTGCGTGATTCGCGCGCCACGGCTGGTGTGTTGGGTTCGGTAGTAGGCCATCTTGTCCGAGAACGGCGCGTCAGTTGCGGGGGCGGTCATTGATCACTCCTTGAGTCAGAGACGGACCCAATGTACCGTTGACTGACCGGTCGGTCAATGAAAGGACGAGCAATGGTCACCATGGTTGAGACGAGAGTGGGGAAGGTTGCCTACAGCGACGTGGGAGAGGGGCCCGCGGTAGTGCTGCTTCACGCCACGTTGCATGACCGCCATGATTTCGACCCGATCGCGGGTGCCCTTATTCGCGACCACCGCGTGATCGCACTGGACTGGCCGGGGCACGGTGAGTCGCCGGCGCCAATGTCGAACTATCAACCGACGGCCGCCTCGTTCGCGGATGTTCTCGCCGATGTTGTTGCGGCACTGAGCCTTCAACGGGTGGCATTGATCGGAAACTCCGTTGGTGGTTTTGCGGCCGCACGACTGGCGATCGCCGACCCGCAACTGGTGTCGCGACTGGTCCTGGTCAACAGCGGCGGCTTCATCGCAAGCCCGGTGACCAACCTCTACTGCCGACTGCTGGGCACCCCGGCAGTGATGACACGAGTCCTGCCGCGCTCCATTCGCAGCTACCTGAAGGCATCCAGCGACAACGACAACGCCGTGCAAGAACGCGTGCTGAAACGGGCGAACACACCAGAGGGTGTCATGCTCACGGCATCGCTCTGGCGTAGCTTCGCCGCACCGGAATACGATCTGCGTCCGCACGCAGACCGCATCACCGCGCCGTGCCTGGTGATCTGGGGATCGAAAGACACCGCAATCCCCATGCGGCTAGGCCGATCTACTGCCGCCGCGATACCGGGGGCGCGACTGGAGGTCCTGCCCACCGGCCACATCCCGTTCTCCTCGGACCCTGCCGGATTCTTGGCCGTTGCCGCGCCGTTTCTGGCTGCCGCACGCGACAGTGTCCAGTGATCGGAAATCTTTCGGGTCCCGCTATTCCCAGGTGACCGGCGGACCGTGTGGCGAGCACACGCCCAGGAGCCGGTCATCCCCGCCGGGCCAGGAGCGGGCGCGGACCACGAACTCGAGCGGAGCGTCGGGTGTTCGCCGATGTGGTTCCAGGGTCAAATGGGCGAACGGTGACTCGGCCCGCGCGCGTGCCCCCAATTCATCGATCTCGACCGAGACGGTTTCCTGCTCGGCCACCGACAGGTACTGCCACATGATCGAATGCCACAGCACGGTAAGTGATCCGGCCGAAACCTCAAGGTCCGCAACCGCGTCGGTGGCATTGCGGCGGTGCAGCGCTGCCGGCACGCGCCGGGCCACGTCGATCGCGCCTCGCAGCCGGTCCAGTCGCGCTGGCTGATCGGGCCAGACATAGCTCAGCAGCGTCAACTCGCCATCAGAACTCGTCGGGTCCAGCGGCGCGATGTCATAGCCGTGACGTTCGGCGATCCGCAGGCCCGCGGTGGGAGGCAGTGGGCCCCGCCATGCGTCGTCGACGGTCACCGGTGAATCGGCCGGTCCCCACTCCCCGCTCGGATGGTGGTAACGGTAATGGTCGGCGCGCAGGTTCAGCCCGGCACTGCAGCCGATCTCGAAAAGCCTTACCGGTAACTCGAATCGGTCGACCAGGACCAGCAGCCCTCCGATCAGCGCCGCCGACCGGCCCACCTCGTTGGTCTGCGGCGGCTGATCGAGAGCACCGCGCAGATAATCGGCATGCTCGGCGGCGGCCTGCACGATGTCGGGCCATCCGGCTCCAGCGTCCCAGTGCCCGCCGGCACTGGGATACCAGCGGCGCAGCGCCGGGGCGCGGCCGTCGAGCACCAACCGGTGCAGCCCGCCGAGCACCCTCAGCGGCAAAGCCAAGCGGCCGGAATCGTTGTCGTGTCCGGAAAGGATCGTCGCGAACACACCGTCGGCTTCGACGTCGGCGGCCACCTGCTGCAACACGTCGCCGTACATCGACGACCCCATGGCCGCGCAGACCTGCCCCTGCACCTGAATGGTCTGCAGCAGCCGGGTCATCGGTCCAGTTCCTTCAGCCCGGCACGGACGACCTCGAACGCGTCCCCGATCGCCTCCGGCAGCGAGACCGATTCATCGTCCAGCCAGTGCTCGTAGGCGCTCAGCGCCACGCCGAGCATCATCCACGCGACCGTCTGTGGCTTCAGGTCGGCGGTCTTGTCGCCGGTTCTGCGTGCCACGAAGCCCGCGATCACGCCGCGCCACCCCGCATACATCGTCATCGAATATGCCTGCAGCTCAGCCGTTTGCAGTATCACCCGCATCCGCTGTCGATGCCGGACCGTTTCGGACTCGTCAAACGTGTTGAACGACAGGAGCGCATCGCGCAGTGCCTCGCCGAGCGGCATATCCGGATCGACACGGTCCAGCAGGTCTCGCAGGTGCTGCAGGTGAGCGTCGAAGTCCCCCCAGGGAATTGCATTCTTCGACGCGTAGTAGCGGAACACGCTCCGCCGGGCGATCCCGGCAGCTTGCGCCACGTCGTCGACGCTCACCTCCGAGAATCCGCGGTCGGCGAACAGCCCGAGTGCGACGTCGGAGATGTGCTCACGCGTGGTGGACCGGCGACGGCCGGCCCGGGGCTGCTGCAGCGCCATGATCCCCGCCCTTCCATTCCGGCACTCGATGCCATATTCTGACTGAGATTTTGACCACATCGACCCGAATTGTCGACCCCCGAACGAACGAAAGGCAACGTCATGGAGCCGAACCAGCAGACCGACACCGACACCGAGCTCGTCACCGAGACCCTGGTTGAAGAGGTGTCCATCGACGGCATGTGCGGGGTCTACTGATCGTGAGCGCCCCCGCACAGGAGCGGGCCGAGTTCGATCCCGATCGCGCATGGCGGTTGCACCCACAGGTGGCCGTGCGGCCAGAGCCCTTTGGTGCGCTGTTGTATCACTTCGGAACTCGCAAATTGTCGTTCCTGAAGAACCGCACCATCCTCGCGGTGGTGCAATCGTTGGCCGAACATCCAGACGTCCGCGCCGCCTGCCGGGCCGCCGGCGTCGAGGACTCGCAGCAGCAGCCCTACTTGCATGCCCTCGGTGTGCTGGCCGGGTCTCACATGCTGGTGCAGGCCGAGGCGAAGGAGGCAGCATGACGACGACGGTGCCACGTCTCATCGAGCAGTTCGAACATGGGTTGGACGCACCCATCTGCCTGACCTGGGAGCTGACCTACGCGTGCAATCTGGCCTGCCTCCATTGCCTGTCGTCGTCAGGCAAACGCGATCCGCGTGAGTTGTCCACCCAGGACTGCAAGAACATCATCGACGAGCTGGAACGTATGCAGGTGTTCTATGTCAACATCGGCGGCGGGGAACCGACTGTGCGGCCCGACTTTTGGGAGTTGGTGGACTATGCCACCGCACACCACGTTGGGGTGAAGTTCTCCACCAACGGCGTGCGGATCACTCCCGAGGTAGCGGCCCGGCTGGCGGCCAGCGACTATGTCGACGTCCAGATCTCGCTGGACGGAGCGACGGCCGAGGTCAACGACGCCGTGCGCGGTCCCGGGTCTTTCGCGATGGCCATCCGGGCGCTGGAGAACCTCGCCGCCGCCGGATTCTCCGACGCCAAGATCTCTGTGGTCGTGACTCGCCACAACGTCGATCAGCTCGACGAATTCGCCTCGCTGGCAAGCCGATACGGCGCCACACTGCGGATCACCCGTTTGCGGCCCGCTGGCCGCGGCGCCGATGTCTGGGACGACCTGCACCCGACCGCCGACCAGCAGGTCCAGCTCTACCGGTGGCTGGTAGCCAAGGGCGATCGAGTGCTGACCGGCGACTCCTTCTTCCATCTGTCCGGGCTGGGCGAACCGGGCGCGCTGGCCGGCCTGAACATGTGTGGCGCGGGGCGGGTGGTGTGCTTGATCGACCCGGTTGGCGACGTGTACGCCTGCCCGTTCGCCATCCACGACCGCTTCCTGGCCGGAAACGTGTTGTCCGACGGCGGGTTTGACAAGGTCTGGAAGGATGCCCCGCTGTTCCGGGAGCTCCGCGAGCCGCAGTCGGCGGGCGCCTGTGGCAGCTGCGGGCACTACGACAGCTGCCGAGGTGGCTGCATGGCAGCCAAGTTCTTCACCGGCCTGCCGATGGACGGACCCGACCCGGAGTGCGTCGAAGGCTACGGCGCGCCGGCGCTGGCACAGGAACGCGACAAGCCACGTCCGGCAGGTGACCATTCGCGCGGGCGGCGCAAGAGCGGACCCGTGCCGCTGACGCTGTCCATGCAGCCACCCTCGCCGCCGCAGCGGCTGTGCAACGAAAGCCCGGTCTAGCCGTGGCCCGTGATGTCTGGTTCGAGACGGTCGCCATCGCGCAGCAACGCGCCAAGCGGCGACTGCCCAAGTCGTCCTATGCCGCGCTGGTGGCCGCCAGCGAAAAAGGGCTGACCGTTTCCGACAATGTCGAGGCGTTCGGTGAGCTGGGTTTCGCACCACATGTGGTCGGCGCGGTCGAGAAGCGCGATTTATCGACAACGGTTATGGGGCAAGAGATTTCCCTACCGGTGATCATCTCACCGACCGGTGTGCAGGCGGTCGATCCGGATGGCGAGGTGGCTGTCGCCCGCGCGGCCGCGGCGCGCGGCACGGCGATGGGATTGTCGTCGTTCGCCAGTAAGCCGATCGAGGACGTGATCGCCGCCAACCCGAAGTTGTTCTTCCAGGTCTACTGGTCGGGAGGGCGCGACGTGATCGGCGAGCGGGTCGAGCGAGCCCGGCAGGCCGGCGCCGTCGGTTTGATCGTCACGACCGACTGGTCGTTCTCGCATGGCCGGGACTGGGGCAGCCCCAAGATCCCGGAGCAGATGAATCTGCGCACCATGCTGCGGATGTCACCGGAGGTGATCACTCGTCCCGGTTGGCTCTGGCGATTCGGCAAAACGCTGCGTCCACCGGACCTGCGGGTGCCTAACCTGGCCCGCCGCGGTGAGCTCGGGCCGCCGTTCTTTGCCGCCTACGGGGAGTGGATGGGCACGCCGCCGCCGACCTGGGCGGACATCGCCTGGCTGCGCGAACTGTGGGGTGGCCCGTTCATGCTCAAGGGCGTGATGCGGCTCGACGACGCGAAAAGGGCTGTGGATGCTGGTGTTTCGGCAATCTCAGTGTCCAATCACGGCGGCAATAACCTGGACGGCACCCCGGCGTCGATCCGGGCGCTGCCCGCCGTTGCCGACGCGATCGGCGACCAGGTCGAGGTTTTGCTGGACGGTGGCATCCGACGCGGCAGCGACGTCGTGAAGGCGCTGGCGCTCGGCGCGCGCGCCGTGATGATCGGCCGGGCCTACCTTTGGGGACTGGCGGCCGCCGGGCAGCCCGGCGTGGAGAACGTGCTCGACATTCTTCGCGGCGGTATCGACTCAGCCTTGATGGGCCTGGCGCGCGCCTCGGTGCACGACCTCAATCGGGACGACGTTCTGGTGCCGGATGGTTTCACCCGAACGCTCGGGGCTAGCCCACCCGCGGCAGGACGAGCGTAGCCCCATCGCAGATGCGAGACCAGCGGGTATGTTGATACTCACGTGGCGGACGTGGCGCCTCTGACTGGCCTTAGCGACGGGCAGCAGGAAAAACTTCTTCGAGAGCGCCAACAACCGATGCACTGCAGGTGAATTCGTCTTACCATCACCGAGTGGTCCAGTCCGAACTCGGGGGCTCAACGTCGAGCCAGCTGCAAAGCGTGCCGTTGGGGCTCACGATACCGGTTGGATCCACCGAGCAGCACGGCCCGCATTTGCCGCTGGACACCGACACCCGGATCGCGATCGCCGTCGCCCGCGCGGTGACCACCCGACTCGCCGGCGGCGCCCCCCACTTGGAGTGGATGCTGGCGCCGGCGATCGCCTACGGCGACAGCGGCGAGCACCAGAGCTTCCCCGGAACGATCT
This sequence comes from Mycobacterium sp., assembly GCF_036488105.1. Taxonomy (GTDB): domain Bacteria; phylum Actinomycetota; class Actinomycetes; order Mycobacteriales; family Mycobacteriaceae; genus Mycobacterium. Next base: position 12,712 of record NZ_DASXHW010000143.1, read on the forward strand.
CGATCGGAACCGACGCCCTGAGCGCGCTGTTGCTGGAATACGGCAGGTCGGCGGCCTGCTGGGCGCAGCGGCTGCTCTTCGTCAACGGCCACGGCGGCAACATCGCGGCGATGAGCCGAGCGGTGAACGCACTGCGCGCCGAAGGGCGTGACGCCGCGTGGTGTCCGTGCGCGGTTGCCGGCGGCGATGCACATGCGGGACACACAGAAACTTCAGTATTGCTATATATTTCGCCGGCCCATGTTCTGACCGACCGCTGGCGCGCGGGCAACGGCGCGCCGTTGTCCGACCTGTTGCCCTCGATGCGCAGCGGGGGAGTCGCGGCAGTCAGTGAGGTGGGGGTGCTGGGAGACCCAACCACCGCAACCGCTGGCGACGGCGAGCGGATACTGGCTGAGATGGTCGAGGACTGCTTGCGCCGGATCCGCCGCTGGGCGCCCGCAGCCGACGGGATGCTCACATGACTCAGGCGCGATTGCCGGATGGATTTGCCGTGCAAGTCGACCGGCGGGTCAGGGTGCTTGGCCAGGGGGCGGCTTTGCTGGGCGGGACGCCCACCCGCATCTTGCGGCTGGCCCCCGCTGCCCAGGACATGCTCGCCGACGGCCGCCTCAAAGTCAGCGACGCGGTCAGCGCCGAACTGGCCCGGACCCTGCTCGACGCGACGGTGGCCCACCCGCGGCCCGCGGGCGGGCCGTCGCACCGCGACGTGACCGTCGTAATTCCGGTGCGCGACAACACTTGTGGCCTGCGTCGGCTGCTCACGTCGTTGCGCGGCCTGCAGATCGTGGTGGTCGACGACGGGTCGTCAACGCCGATCACGCATGAGGATTTCGCCTCGGCGCATCCCGGCATCGAGATTTTGCGGCACGCGCAGAGCAGGGGTCCGGCCGCGGCCCGCAATACCGGCCTCGCCGCGTGCAAGACGGGGTACGTCGCCTTCTTGGATTCCGACGTCATCCCGCGGCGCGGCTGGCTGGAAGCTCTACTCGGCCACTTCTGCGATCCGACCGTGGCGCTGGTTGCCCCGCGGATCGTCGGCCTGGCGCACACCGACAATCCGGTCGCGCGCTACGAGGCAGTGCGTTCGTCGCTGGATCTGGGTCAACACGAAGCTCCGATCATTCCCTACACCACCGTTTCGTACGTTCCCAGCGCCGCAATCATTTGTCGCACTTCGGATTTGCGTAACGTCGGCGGCTTCGACGAGACCATGCGTTCCGGTGAGGACGTTGACCTGTGTTGGCGACTGGTCGAGGCCGGCGCCCGGCTGCGTTACGAGCCGATTGCCCAAGTGGCGCATGATCATCGGACCGAGTTGCGGGATTGGGTTGTGCGCAAAGCGTTTTACGGTGGTTCGGCCGCCCCGCTGTCGGTTCGGCACCCGGACAAGATCGCGCCGCTGATGATATCGGGCTGGGCGCTGACGGCGTGGATCCTGATGGCTATCGGTTCGAGTTTCGGGTACCTGGCGTCATTGTTTGTGGCAGCGCTGACCGGTCGCCGGATTGCGAAAAGCATGCAAGGCGCCGAGACCCAGATGTGGGACGTTCTGACGGTGGCGTCCCGCAGCCTCTGGTCGGCGGCGTTGCAGCTGGCGTCGGCGATCTGCCGGCACTATTGGCCGGTCGCTTTGCTGGCGGCCATTGCATTCCGGCCGTGCCGCCGAGTCGTGCTCGTCGCTGCCATCCTCGATGGGGTGGTGGATTGGGCCAGTCGCCGGCAATCCGCCGATGAAGACGCCCAGCCGATCGGGCTGGTGACCTACTTGCTGCTCAAGCGGGTCGATGACCTGGCCTACGGTCTCGGGCTGTGGTACGGCGTGGTGCGGGAGCGCAACATCGGTCCGCTCAAGCCGCAGATTCGAGTCTGACTCCTGGCCGCAGCTGCACTCCACAGCGATGTCCTGATCATCGGTGCGGGAAGCGCTGGGTCCGTTGTCGCGAACCGTCTTACGGCTGATGCAAGCTGTTCGGTGGCAGTGCTGGAGGCCGGGATCGGCCTGGCTGATCCGATACTTCGCGCCGAGACGTCGAACGGGCTACGACTGCCGATCGGTGCCGCCAGCCCGTTGGTCCAGCGCTACCAGACGCAACTCACCGATCGCCCGGCCCGCCAAATCGCGATCGTGCGTGGCGCGACGGTCGGCGGCTCAGGAGCCGTCAACGGTGGCTATTTCTGCCGGGGTCTGCGACGCGACTTCGACGGCTACCGGCTGCCCGGCTGGGCGTGGTCTGACGTCGTCGAGCACTTTCGCGCGATCGAGACCGATCTGGATTTCACCGGGCCGGCCCACGGTGACTCGGGCCCCATCGCCGTCCGGCGAACACGTGAAATTATCGGGAGCACAGCGACTTTCGTTGACGCCGCGCAGCGGTACGGGTTCGGTTGGCTACCCGATCTCAACGACGTGGACAGCACCGCCGGTCTGCCGTCAGGCGCGGGGGCCGTGCCGCTCAACATCGTCGACGGGACGCGGATCGGGCCCGGGGCCGCGTATCTGCTGCCCGCCCTGGAACGCGCCAACCTCTCATTGCTGACCCAGACGCGCGCCGTCCGACTCCGCTTCTCCGGCAGCCGCGCGGTCGGCGTGGACGCCATCGGCCCGGGCGGGCCGATCACGGTGACAGCCGATCGCATCGTGTTGTCGGCCGGTGCGATCGAATCCGCCCATCTACTCATGCTTTCCGGCGTCGGCGACGAGGCGATGCTGCGGGCCGCCGGCGTAGACCTCGCGGTCCGGTTGCCGGTCGGTCTGGCGTTCAGCGACCACCCGGAATGGGTGCTGCCAACGACATGGGGGGTCGCACCCGGCCGGCCGGTGCTCGAAGTGGTGCTCAGCACGGACGACGACATGGAAATCCGGCCGTATACCGGTGGCTTTGTGGCGATGGTGGGCGACGGGACGGCAGGACACCCGGACTGGCCGCACCTCGGTGTGGCGCTGATGCGGCCGCGGTCGCGCGGCCGGCTGACCCTGGTCTCGGCGAATCCGCTGGTCCCGCCGAGGATCGAGCATCGCTACGACAGCGAGCCCGGCGACGTCGCGGCATTGCAAGCCGGCTGCGATCTGGCTCGCGAAATAGCCGGCCCGACAACGCAAGTCGGTGAGCCCGGTTGGTCGACGTCGCAGCATCTGTGTGGCACCGCGCCGATGGGCAGTGTCGGAGATCCGTTGGCAGTCGTCGACCATCGGTGTCGCGTGCACGGTATCGACGGGCTGTGGGTGATCGACGGGTCGGTGCTGCCGACGATCACCAGCCGCGGTCCGCACGCCACCATCGCGATGCTGGGGCATCGGGCCGCGGAGTTCGTCCGCTGATGCGCGCGGTGGTATCAGGGCCGGGCAGGCGCTTTGCGTACGCTGTTCTGATCGGATGAGGGAGGTGGTCTGCATTACCGACAAGACCGATCCTCGGCCGGCGCGTTCCCGGGCTCGGTTGCTGGAGGCCGCCACCGCGCTACTTCGCGCCGGTGGGCCGAGCGCAGTGACCGTCGACGCGGTCACGCGTGGCGCCAATGTGGCCCGGGCAACCCTCTACCGTCACTTCCCGAGCGGAAACGACTTGCTGGCATCGGCGTTCCACGGCCTGATCCCGCCGGCGCCAATGCCGTCCGACGACGGCACCCTGCGCGATCGGCTGATCGCGGTGGTGCTGGCATTCGGGCACTCGATCGCTGAGGCCCCGGGCATGGTGATGGCCATGAGCTGGCTGGCGCTCGGGCGCGACCTCGAGCAGCTGCCGGAATCGCGTCAGACCCGCACCGCCGACAGCCCCGCGGTCACCACGCTGCGGGAGCGGATCGCCCAGCAGTATGCCGCGCCGTTCAACGCAATTTTCGACAGCCCCGAGGCCGCCGAACTGGGCGATATCGACCGCTCGCGGGCAATTGCCTTGCTGATGGGTCCGGTGGTTCTGGGTCGGTTGTCCACTCTGCCCAATTTCGACTACCGCGAGTGCACGCGAGCGGCCGTCGATGGATTCCTGCACGTGCAGCGCGCGCAGAATAAGGCGCTCAACGAACCTGGTAGCGAATCGGCAGGTGCTTGAGACCACGACGAATGTCGTCGAGATGAGCTCTGAATTTCCGTTGAGCTCAATGGTTTTCAGCCGCGGCAGCCATTCGGTGAAGACGCTGTTCACCTGCCGGGTTGATCGGGATTACTTGACACGTGTCAGGTTTAAGTCTTCATGATTGCGGATTATCCGATCACCGCTTTCGGCTAATCCGTAGGCTGTCTTTTCGTGCCGATCCGATCATCTCGTCGCCGCGGGGCCTGGGCTGCCCTGCTGGTGACGGCTGCGACGGTGATGGCTTGCGGGCCGGGCGCCACCATCGCGCCGCGAAAGGCCGAACCGGCGTATGCCGGTCCGCTGGATGCCGGCGTCGTGCGCACCGCGATGGGATCCGTGCGCGGTCAAGTCGCTTCGGATTACCGCTTGTTCCAGAGCATTCCGTATGCCGAGCCGCCGGTGGGGCCGCTCCGGTGGCAACTACCGCGTCCGGCGGCGCGATGGCCGGGAATGCTGGACGCCACCAAGGCCGGGCCGCAGTGCATGCAGGACACCGGACCCAATCCGCGGGTGGGCAAGCCGACCAGCGAAAACTGCCTGACGCTCAACATCTGGACTCCGGCCCGCGGACAACACAACGAGAAGCGCCCGGTGATGGTGTGGATTCACGGGGGAGGCTTCGTCAACGGCAGCGGCGACATCTATCACGCGCGCTGGCTGGCAGCCAGGGGCCACATCGTCGTCGTCACGATCAACTACCGGTTGGGAGCGCTCGGTTTCCTGGCTCACCCGTCGCTGGGTGCGCCCGGCACAGTGGGCAACTACGGGCTGGCCGACCAGCAGGCCGCGTTGCGTTGGGTCCGCGACAACATCGGCGCGTTCGCCGGCGATCCGCGCAAGGTGACCATCGCCGGCGAATCCGCGGGCGGCATGTCGGTGTGCGATCACCTGGTGGCGCCGGGGTCGGCCGGGCTGTTCCGCGCTGCGATCATCCAGAGCGCGCCGTGTCAGGCGCAGGCCGACCTGGAGTTCGGGCAGCGCCAGAGCGTGGATTACGCGATCGCGGTAGGTTGCCGCAATCCGGCCACTGTCGCGCGGTGTCTGCGTGGGCTGCCGGCGACCCGACTCGAGCGTCCGCCCTGGTACTACTTCATCGGCGACTCCGACGCGCTCTCCGGTCCGGTCACCGGTACGACTGCGCTGCCGTACAGCCCGATGGCGGGATTCGCCGCCGACCGGGCAGCGCGAGTTCCGGTGCTGATCGGGGTCAACCACGACGAATTCACGCTTTTCGCGGCGTTGCGGGCGGCGAGGCTGGATCGAGG
>NZ_DASXHW010000157.1:0-17126 GCF_036488105.1 Mycobacterium sp.
GTCAGCCCGTTCTGGGAGGGTTCGGTGGCCGACGTCGTGCAAACCGTCGGATGGGACAAGGTGATGTTCGGCTCGGACTGGCCGCATCCCGAAGGCCTGGCCGAGCCCAAGCGTTATTGGCAGTACGCCGAGGGCATGGACACGCGACGCACGTACGACTTCATGGGAGACAACGCCCGCCGCTTCATGGGACTGTCGCTCGCAAACCCCGATCCGGAGGCCGTCAAGCCGCCCGCACTCGCCAACGCTTGAGGCGCCGTAGGCACGGATCACGAAGACCCACAAAGCCTCCTTGCCGCTGACGCTGCAATGTCAGTTGTTGGAGGCCGGCTGGCCCGTAGATCGGTGACCGTTCGTGTGCTCCGGCACCGGTCGCAGTGCGCCATCGTCACCACTGTCTGTCGAGACGGTTGGTCTTGTTTAAGTGCCCGTCTCGTTGCTCATGGTGCAGTGCACGTTCTACTATCGAACATGTTCACCTGTCGTCGGACAGCAATGGGGTTTTCAGGGAGCAACAGATGACGGCGTCAAAGGGATGTGCGGCCACGGCTTCGGCCAACGGTCGGGCCCCTGAACGCCGAGGTGCGGATTGCGGCAGTCGGCGGTCAGTGGCCCGACCGTTGGCCCTCGGCAAGCGATACAGCAGTGCGAATAGTTGCTGTGTCATGAGTTTCACGTCCCCCCGTCCTGTTTGGATCGGTGAGTTGTGAGTGCCGGCGTCCGCCAGGACGCAGCCGACGAGAAATCGGGTCCACTGGATGAAAATGGAATGCCGAACACCGCGGCGCAAATGCGGGCACTGGCGGAGCAGGCGGACGCCGAAGCCGCCGAGGCTGAAGCTCTCGCCGCCGCCGCCCGTGCCCGCGCTCGCGCGCTCAAATTACGTCGGCAAGCCGAACTCGTCGAAGCCAGCGAAGCCGACGCGGCGCCAACGGAACGGCCTGCTGAGAGCGGGGTCAACGGCACCCAGCCCGAGAGCGAGCAGCAAGAGATCCCGACCGAAACCGGGCCGATCGAAGAAATTATCGATGACAATGTCGCGCAGGGAAGCGCCGATGTTCGATCTCACGTCGCTTCCGACGTCGCGGCGGAGAAGCCGGGGTGGTATCGACGGTGGCGTCGGCCCAGACTGGTCACGGTTGCCGCAAGCCTCGCCGTCATCGTCACCGTCGCCGCGCTGGCCGCCAGCGCATACATCGTCTTACAGCACCGCGATGCATCCCAGCAACGCCGGCGGGCGGCTGAGTTCGCTGCCGCAGCGCGTGAGGGCGTTGTCACGCTGACGTCTTTGGACTTCGACGACGCCAAGGCGGGAGTGCAGCGCATCATCGGTAACTCCACCGGCTCGTTTCGAGACGACTTCGCAAAGATGGCAGGCGATTTCACAAAGGTGGTAGAAGAATCGAAGGTGGTCGAGCGCGGCACGATTCAGTCGGTGGCTGTGGACTTGGATTCGATGACGAACGACTCAGCCGTCGTGCTGGTCGCATCCACCTCGGAAGTTACCAATGCTGCTGGAGCAAAGCAGGACCCGCGTAATTTCAAGTTGATCGTCACGCTCACCCGCGATGGCGGTCAGCTCAAAATGTCGAAAGTCGAGTTTGTGTCGTGACCACTAAGGAGACGGTGTCGGTCCAGGAGTCCGCGGCCGCCAATTCGGTGACGCACAACGAGGCCGAAAACGCTGAGCCCAGACGGCTGAAGCGATTCACGGCCCGTCTCACCCCGCAGCCACGCGTCAAGCTTCTTTCCTTGCTTCTGGCGTTGCTGGTCGTGGCTTCGACGGTGTTGGCGGCGGGATTACTCTACTTCCAATATCGGCCGGATCGGGCCACCGATGCCGCGGCGGCAAAGGCGGCAATCACCGCGGCTTCCGAGGGCACGGTTGCGATCCTGTCGTATTCTCCGGACACGTTCGATCGCGACTTTTCTTCTGCTAAGTCACGTTTGACTGGCGACTTCTTGTCGTATTACAGCCAATTCACCCAGGAGATTGTCGGCCCGGCAGCCAAGCAGAAGTCCGTCAAGACGAGCGCGGTGGTGGTTCGGGCCGCCGCGTCGGAATTACATCCGGACTCGGCCGTCGTGCTGGTCTTCATAAATCAAAGCACAGCGAGCGCCGATCGGCCGGAACCGACCTTGACCTCGAGCAGCGTTCTGGTCACATTGACCAAAGCTCATGATAACTGGCTCATTTCGTCGTTCAATCCGGTCTAGCACCGCGGTGAGTAACAACGAGGATGTGCTGTTGCGAGCGGGAGAGGATTCACCGGTGGCGAGTCAAGGACCGGTCCGCAAGTCTTCCGTAATCGGTCTGAGCAGGGGCAAGCGCGTAACCGCGGCGCTCGACACCGACCGTTGTGATGACCCTTCGCTTGCGGAAGCAATGCAAGAAGTCGCGCAAGCGGAAGCGCGAGCCCAAACTGCTCGCGCTCGTGCGGAACGGCTGAGTCGGGACGCGGAATCGGCATCGAGCGGTCAGCTCGACACGATTGAAACGGCAGACACGGAGGACAACGACCGCGCGTCCGTCGACAATGTGCATGCGGTCCAACACGGTTCAGCAAGATCGGTGGGTATCGTCGCCAAGCTGCGTCAGTTGAGTAGTAAAAGTATGGCTGTCAGCGCCGCGTTCGTGCTCATTGGGGGCTTTCTGGCAGTGAGCGGTTATGTGGTGCAATACCACCATCGCGCCGCGCATGAACAGCACCGCGCCGAAGAGTTCGCCGCAGCCGCCCGGCAGGGCGTTACCGCCCTGATGTCGATTGATGCCAATACGGCACGGGATGGCGTGCAGCGCATCATCGACGACAGCACCGGTCCCTTCAAGACTGGGGTCCTGCTCGGTGGAGACGATTTGGTCAAAGCGGTCGAGGATTCGAAAGTCAGCACCAAGGTCACCGTAAAAGCCGTCGCTGTCGAGTCGATGACCGACGATTCGGCAGTGGTCCTGGTTGCGACGACGGCAGAAGTCGCGAATCCCGGCAAGAGCAAACCGCCGCCGCGGGCGTGGCGAGTCGTTATGACTATCCAGCGCGACGGCGGGAAGTTGAAGATTGCGAAGGTCGAGTCATTGCCGTGACGGTCAACGACGATTGCACGATCAGCGACGTGGTGGCTCCCTCGGACGTGAAGCCGACGGATCGGCACCGAATCCGCGCGATCCGACCGTGGCTGCGCAGGTGCCTGGCCAGATGGCGTCCAATTATGTTGACAATATTGCTCATCGCCGCCACCGGGATCGCCGCCGGGTTGTACTACTTTGAATACCAACCTGATCGGCAAACCAGTGACGCGGCCGCAGACGAGGTGGTCCGCGCGGCATCGAGTGGTGCGGTCGCTCTGCTGTCGTATTCGCCCGACAGCCTGAGCCGCGATGTCGACAATGCGAAGTCGCGCCTTACGGTCGATTTTAAGGCCTACTACGAGCGGTTCACCGAACAAATCCTGGCGCCAACGGCCCAGGGGGCGCAGGTTACGACGACCGCCCGGGTGGTTCGAGCCGCTGTCGCAGAGCTACATCCGGATTCGGCTGTGGTGCTGGTGTTTATTAGTCAGAAAACCGCAAGCAAGGAAAAACCCGAGCCCGTGAAAACCTCGAGTGCTGTTCGGGTGCAACTTACCAAGGCGAAAGGCTCCTGGCTCATCGGGAGATTCGACAGCCTGTGAGGAACATGTGATGCGCGCAAGACAAAATCCAGTGAGCACAGTCGCCGGCGCAATACTGCTGGTTTCCATAGTGATTGGCGACTTGGGCGGGGCACCGGCAGCTCGAGCCGACGGCGACCCGGTCAACGGAACTTACCGCGCCACGTCGATCGGTGATTGGGCCAAGACCAACGACTCCTTCCGTAACCAGGCGACGGTGACAAGCACCTGGACCATCACCTCGTCGTGCTCGAACGCGCAGGACTGCACCGGCCAGGTGAGATCCGACCAGGGATGGAGTGCACCGCTTTACATGCACGACGGGACGATGTGGTACGTCAAACACGATGTGCCCAACTGGGAGCGGTGCCCCGACGGCACGGCGTTTACCGGGAAACAGACATTCACGTTCTATCCTGCCAGCCCAGATGGCGGGCAACAGCCTGGGTCAGCGACATTGGCGGGTCAGGATAAAACCGTCGGCCCAAGCGGCGCCTGCCGCGTAAACAAGTGGCTCGTAATCGACATGCCGTTCCGGTTGGACAAGATAGCGTGACCGGTGACGGCCGCGACTGGCCGGCTTCTCTTTGCCTTCACCCCCGGAACCTGGCTTCGAAGGGTTGTGGAGTCGCTGTTTCGAAGAGAATGCTTATTTCGGAGGCATCCTGATCCCGCCGTCTACCCGGACGACCTCAGCGTTCATGTAAGAGTTAGTCACCAATTCGAGGACCATCGAGGCCAACTCATCGGGGCTGCCCAGCCGGTGCGGGAAGAGCACGGACTCGCCCAACTTCGCCTTGAAGGCCTCCGAGCCCTCGCCTTCACCGTAGATCGGGGTATCGATCAGGCCTGGCGCGATGGTGTTGACCCGGATCCCGACCGCGGAGAGGTCACGCGCCACCGGCAGCGTCATGCCCACGATGCCACCTTTGGACGACGAGTAGGCGGCTTGTCCGATCTGTCCATCGAAGGCGGCGACGCTGGCCATCGAGACGATCGCACCCCGTTCACCGGTGTCCGTCGGCTCGTTACGGCTCATCGCGGTCGCGGCCAAGCGAATGCAGTCGAAGGTGCCAATCAGGTTGATAGCTATGACCTTTTTGTAGCCGTCGAGACTGTGCGCCGACGCGGACTTGCCGTCTTTTCCGATCGTGCGTTGCGCCCAGCCGATGCCAGCGGAGTTGACCAGGACCCGTAGTGGACCGAGTTCAGCTGCTTTCTCGACGGCTGCCTCGATCTCCTCAGTGTTGGTGACATCGACGCTGACGAATGTGCCGCCGATACTTTCGGCAAGCTCTTTTCCGGGGTCCGCCTGTAGATCGGCGACGACAACCCTGGCCCCCCTCGCGGCCAACTGCCGTGCAGATGCCGCACCGATACCCGACGCGCCACCAGTGACTATTGCGCTAGCTCCGTTGATATCCACGGCGTCAGATTAGCCGACGTGGACACCCGGCCGGGCGGCCGCTGCACCGTGTGCGTGCGCGGCGCGGCTCGGCACATACCGACCTGCCCTCCGCGCCGTCCGCGGTGACAACACATCACTACATGCGTTTAAGTAGAACTCTGCATTCAATCGGCGCCTATGATAACTACTCTAATAGGCATTAGATGCTCTACTTTCCTCGATAACCGCTTGCTCACGGCGGCTAGAAGCGAGCTTTGATGGACTGGTTTGACCGAAGAATCGTGGAGTACGTGCTGATGTGGGCCCCGTACGGTCGCCTGCCAGATGAGGACGTCTTCCCCGAATTTGGCATGACCGGCCACCAGCTCTGGGTTCGATTCACCGCAATTGTCTCGAACCCGACATCGCGCTACGGAGACCTCGACGAGCTTGATCGGGCCCTGGTCGTCCGCGCGCGCGCCGTGGCACCACCAGCGGTGATACGGCTGAGTAGTTCTCGTCGAGGGGGAGCGTGATCCGCGTGGGCGCGAACGTGGATCCACCGGCGTGGGGACCTCTGGGTCCGAATGTGGGACGCCGGACGGGGTCACGGCGCCCGCCACCGGCCGCTCAGGCTGCATTACCCGTATCAATGCGGGCGATATCTCCTCTAAAGTAAAGCTATATTCTCTCTATACGCACCCGGTGCTAGAGTCATACAGCACACTATCTACGCTGCATCGGACCGGCAGCATACGCAAACATCGCACGAGGTGTGGACGCGGCCGGCACAAGGAGGAGTTCGACGATGACACAGAAGCTGGGGTTTCCGGTCTTCGACGGCGACAACCACATGTACGAGACCCAGGATGCGCTGACCAAATTCCTGCCGCCCGAGTATCACGGCGCGATCCGCTATGTCGAGGTGGACGGCCGCACCAAGATCGCCACCCTCGGCCAGATCAGCGACTACATCCCCAACCCGACCTTCGACAAAGTCGCCGCGCCGGGCGCCCAAGAGGACTACTTCCACAACGGCAACCCCGAGGGCAAACCACACCGCGAGATTCTGGGGAAACCGATCGAGTCGATCCCCGCATTCCGTGAACCAGCCCCCCGCCTGGCGCTGCTCGACGAACAGGGCGTCGACAAGTCCATGATGTACCCGACGCTGGCCAGCCTGGTGGAGGAACGCTTCCGCGAGCACCCCGAGGCGACTCATACGATCATTCACGCTCTGAACCAGTGGCTGCACGAGACATGGCAATTCGACTACAAGGGCCGCATCTTCACCACACCGATCATCACCTTGCCCATTGTGGAAAAGGCCATCGACGAGCTGAACTGGGTAGTCGAGCGCGGTGCCCGAGCCATTCTCATCCGGCCGGCGCCGGTACCCGGGCTGCACGGCCCGCGGTCGTTCGCCCTCCCCGAATTCGACCCGTTCTGGAAGCGGGTCGTCGAGACCGGCGTGCTGGTCATCATGCACGCCTCCGACAGCGGTTACTCCCGCTACGCCAACGACTGGGAGGGCGCCGGCGAGTTCCGGCCGTTCCAGCCCTCGCCGTTCCGGTCTTACTACAGCCTGGCCCGCAACCCGGCCGAGGACGCGGTCGCGGCGCTGGCCTGCCACGGACTCCTGACGCGGTTTCCCGAGCTTCGAATCGGCATGGTCGAGAACGGCACTACCTGGCTACCGCGGCTGCTCGAAAACCTCGAGGACACCCGCAAGAAGATGCCGCAGCTCTACGGTGAGGATCCCGTGGAGGCCATCCGTCGCTGTATCTACTTCAATCCGTTCTGGGAGGAGAACGTGGCTGAGCTCGCGAAGCTGGTGCCGATGGATCACCTGTTCTTCGGCTCGGACTACCCCCATCCCGAGGGATTGGCCGATCCGCTCAGCTACCCCGAGCGTCACCCCGAGCTCAGCGACGACGAAATCGCCTTGGTAATGGGCGGCACCCTGTCGAACATGATGCGGGTCGACGCCTGAGATGTCGACTGACCACGGTGCAGCATCAACCACCAAAGCGCGCGACGATGGCTCCCCCATGGAGTTCAACCCGTACTCTGACAGCTTTTTCGACGACCCCTATGACACCTACCGCTGGATGCGCGACGAGGCGCCGGTGTACTACAGCGAGCGGTGGGACTTCTACGCCCTCACTCGTTACGAGGACGTCGTAGCCGCCCATCGCGACTGGGAGACGTTCAGCAGCTCCTACGGGGTCACCCTGGACGCATTGTCGATGCGCCGGAGGTTCGACGAGCTCAAGATGCTGATCGTCATGGATCCGCCCGAGCACGAACGACTGCGCAAACTGGTACGTCAGGTGTTCACCAAGGCAGCGATTGCCAACCTGGAGCCACTGGTGATCGATGTCGTCACCTCATGCGCGGACGCCCTGGCCGGAAGGAAAGATTTCGACATAGTCGCCGACTTTGCCGCGCTGTTCCCGGTGGAGATCATCTCCTCGATGTTGGGCGTACCGGCCGGCGAACGACAGCAGATCCGACTGTGGACCGACGGATTCCTGCACCGCGAGGAGAACAACCCGTTCGCCACGGAAAGTGGCGTGGCCGATTCGATGGCGATGGGCGAGTACTTCCTCGAGCTCGCCCGCGAGAAGCGCCGTAACCCCGATGACCTGATCATCAGCAGGCTGGTCACCGCCACCTACGAGGACGAGACCGGGGTGACATATCGACTCACCGACGACGACATCGCCACGTTCGCTGTGCTGATAGCCGCAGCCGGCAGTGAAACGGTCACCAAGCTGGTCGGCAACGGCGTCGTGGCCTTCCACCGAAATCCCGACCAGTGGGAGCTTGTCCACGCTGATCCCACACTGATTCCCGGCGCGATCGAGGAGATGCTGCGGCTCAATCCGCCGTCGCAGTATCAGGGACGATTCGCCACCCGTGACGTCGCCCTGGACGGCGGGACGATTCCCGCGGGCTCTCCCACCCTATTGGTGACGGGGGCCGCGACCCGTGACCCGCGGACCTACGACCGGCCCGACGCATTCGACATCCGGCGAGGCGGCGCCACCACGCTGGCGTTCGGGTACGGCTCGCACAGTTGTCTGGGCGCCTGGCTCGCCCGACTCGAAAGCCGCGTCGCCTTCCAGCACCTCCGCGAGCGCTGGCCACGATTCGACGTCGACACCGACGGTCTGCAGCGAGTCACCATGTCCAACGTCGCCGGCTACTCGCACGTCCCCGTCCACGTCGGCTGATGGCCGGAACCCGTGCGGCAGCGGACCATTCGACGCCGAACGGAATGCCTGCCAGCATCCCCGAGCTCCTCGCCATCAGGCGCGACGCGCATGATGGCGAGTTTCTCATCACCGATGACGAGCGACTGACCTTCGCGGAGGCGGACGCCGCGTCACTGGAGTTGGCCGACGCCCTGCTGGCCTCCGGCATCGGCAAAGGCACCCGGGTCGGGATCCTGTTCCCGAACTGCGCCCAGTGGCTCATCTCCTGGCTGGCGGCGGCACGAATCGGCGCGCTCACCGTTCCCCTCTCAACTTTCGCACCCGGTGGGGAACTCGGGCGGCTGTTGCGGCACACCGATGTGCAGGTAGTGCTCATGGGCCGATCGATCGCCGGCCGTGATCTCGTCGAGCGCATGCAGGACGCACTGCCAAGCCTCACCGATGGCCAGGCCGTCATCGCCGCACCCGAGGTGCCCTATCTGCGGCGGGTCCACGTCTGGCCGGACTGCGACCGCCCCTGGGCGGCGTCGTGGCCGCGCACCGAATCGGTTGCGTCGCTAGCACATTTGGCCGAAGACGAGGTGCGACCCGCAGATGACCTCGTCGTGGTCAGCACATCCGGGACGACGGCCCTGCCGAAATCCGTCGTACACACGCACGGCAGCCTGGTGCGCCACGCCTACATTCTGGCCCGCCATCGCGGCGTCACCTCGACGGACCGCATCTATTCGCCGATGCCCTTCTTCTGGGTGGGCGGCCTGACGATGGTTGTGCTACAAGCACTCTCGACCGGCGCCGCCATCCTCGCACAGGATGTATTCGAAGCGGGCAGCACGCTGGCACTGTTGGAGCGGGAACGAGCGACGTTCATCTCCTGCTGGGCCCAAGCAAGCCAGGCCATGGCTGACCATCCCGACTTCGCCAAGCGCGACCTGTCGAGCGTACGAGGCGGCACCATGCCGCAGGCGCTGCCGCCCGACCAGCGACCACGCGAGCCCGACCTCACACCCAACCTGCTGGGCATGACCGAGACCGGCGGCCCACACACGATGGTCGAGGTGCCTGACACCCCGCTGCCGCCAGAACTGCGCGGCTCCTTCGGAATTCCGCTACCAGGTGTGGTGGAGCATCGGATAGTCGACCCCGGCTCAGGCATCGAAGCGCCCGCCGATCAAGAGGGCGAGATCCAGGTACGCGGTCAGATCCTGATGAACGGTATCTACAAGCAAGAACGCCACGAGGTGTTCGGCCCCGAGGGCTGGTATGCCACCGGGGACCGGGGATGGTTCGACGAGGCCGGCCATCTGCACTTCACCGGCCGCGCAAGCACTCTCATCAAGACTGCAGGATCCAACGTGTCGCCGGCTGAGGTCGAATCCGTGTTGGATTCGATGCCTGAAGTTCTGCACAGCTTCGTGGTCGGCCTGCCCCACCCGGTCCGCGGACAGGTAGTCGGAGCCGCTGTGGTGCCTTCCAATGGTGCGCAGTTGTCGGTCGAGAACGTCGTTGCCCACGCTCGCCGCAATCTGTCGTCGTTCAAGGTTCCCACAGTCATTCGCGTTGTCGCCGAGGACGATCTGCCCATGCTTCCCACCGGCAAGATCGACCGCCAACAACTCGTGCGGGTCCTAACCGGCGATTGACCCGTTGCCGAGGCGCTGATCTGATCGGAGAAAACGTGAGATACAAAGTCGCCCAGTGGGGTACGGGGAATCTCGGCATGCTGGCGGTGCAAAGCATCCTCAAGCACCCTGAGCTGGAGCTGATCGGCACGTGGGTGTCGTCACCGGAGAAGGCGGGCCGCGACGTTGGTGAGCTTTGCGGGCTGGCGCCGATCGGCCTTATCGCGACGCAAGACGCCGACGCGCTCATTACCGGCGACGCGGACTGCATTTGCTACGCAGCAAGCAGCATGGGTCGGGAGGAGCAGGTCGTCGACGACTGCGTCCGTCTGCTGCGAGCCGGCAAGAACGTCGTCAACGTCTCCGACCCGGCGCTGGTCTACCCGAAGGCCAAGGGCGCCAACGTCTATGACCGTCTTCAACAGGCCTGCCAGGTCGGCAACACCTCGTTCTACACCAGCGGCGGCGATCCGGGCTGGGCCGGCTTCGGGCTTGCCCTGGCCCCGCTGACCGTCGCACAGCAGGTCCGGTCGATCAGGCTGCTCGAGATCTACAATTACGGCCCGTGGAACAACCCGCAGCTGGGCCTGTACGGATTCGGCAAAACCGACACCTCAGCCTCGATGATCCTTGCGCCCGGCGTGACCGCCGGAATCTGGGGCCCGACCGTCGCGATGCTCGCCGACGCGATCGGGGTCACGCTGGAGAGCATCGACGAAGCGCACCGCGTGATCTACGCCGACGAAGAGTTCGACATCGCCTCGGGCCGCATCCCCAAAGGCACCGTCTCGGGCATGTCGTTTGAGATCAAGGGAATAGTCGACGGCGAGGCGCGCATCGTGGTCGAGCACATCACCAAGCTGCGCCGCCAGGACTTCCCCGAACACGGCGCCGACGACGTCTATCGGGTAATCATCAACGGCGAGCCCAACATCACGGTCGACATGCGGCTCACCTCGGACTTCGGTGACAGCACTCACGCCGGCTACATCGTCGCGGTCACGCCAGTCACTAACGCGATCCCCGCGGTGTGCGAGGCGCCCGCCGGGGTGCTGACTTATCTCGATCTACCGCCGCATGGTGCGCGCGGATTGCTCCGGTCGGGATCAGAAAGTGAGTCCAACGATGTATTCGCGAGATGAGCTCGTTGCCGCACACGACCATTTCATGGAGGTCAGCCAAGCTGCCCAACACGGTGGAGACTGGGACGATTACTGCGACCTTTTCACCGAAGACGCCGTCTACGTCGAGCATTTCTTGGGTGTTTCGCATGGGCGTGAAGAGATCAAGAAGTGGTTCATCCCGGCGATGTCGGCGTGGCCTCAAATGAGATATCCACTGCGGTGGCGCACCTTCGACGAACAGGGCGGTCTGGTCGTGTTCGGCGTCGGCAACGATATGCCCGACGTGGACGGCAACGGCCCGTACTCGGTGGAATCGTGGACGCTGCTGGAATATGCGGGCGACAACCAATGGTCCCGGGAGGAAGACATCTACAATCCCGACACCATGCTCAAGATGCTGGGCCGCTGGTGCGAAGCCGCGGGCATCGAGTTTCCGGTTCCTCCCGAACCCCAAACCTGATCAGCCGCATAAGGCGATCCGCGGGCTCCGCCGTCGAGATAGCCGGTCTGGCCACTGGCGTCGGGCATCGTTGGGACGACGCCGCGATCAGTCCTCGTGACGCAAAATCGCTGCCGAACAGAACGCCCACAAATCATCGACGCTCGTCGCACTTCCACCTGCCAACACCCTGGAGTGCGTCGAAGCGAGCAGCAGCTCCTGAAGCAGCGCCGCCTGGGTGGCCAGGCCGACGTCCTTCCGCAGCTGGCCCGCTGCGGCGACGGCGGTCAGCAGCTCAACGATGAAGGCGTGCAGGGGTTCCAACGCGGACCCAAGGTCGTTCGGGCGGGTCTCAGCAAGCCGGAGGTGAAGGACGCTCAACGCACGCGAGAGCCGAGCCGGCGTCGCGCTGGCGATCGCCTCCAACACTGCCCGAAGCCGCAGTACGGGCTCCGCGATACCCTCGCACCGTTCCCGCAACCACGGGATGGCGGTGTTGCGCAGAATCGTCTCGTACACGGCGAGCATCAGGGTGTCTTTGCTGTCGAAGAACGTGTAGAACGTGCGCTGTGACTGACCGGAGCGGTCGACGACGTCCTGGATGGAGAAGTCACTCTCGTCGCGCTCGGACAGCAGTTCCACGGCAGCGTCGACGAAACGGTCACTGCGCTCCTTCGCGCGTGCGCGTGCGTTCTGCAGTGACCGATCGACACTGCGGGTCTGCCAGCTCGGCACGGGCTCCTCCGCCGGCTGACGGCCGTTTGGGTTCGGCCGAGCTGACTTGTACCGCGCCATGGCATTCCCGTTCTCTCAACGTCGACTTCGGCCAGAATGACGGCTTCCGACCATCGAGTGTCTCACTCTTGCCTGGCGAGACAATCCCGCGAGGGCCCAAGCACTGACAGCACAGCTAACCCAGAAGTCAGCGTGTAACTCTGTGTCGGGGTCCGGTGAATGGGGATCCCAACGGCGGCATGCGTTGCGCTCCGCCCTCTCGGGCCAAGCTTGCACCCTTTCTTATCAGAGCCCCGAGACCGAGGAAGGCGATCTGGTCGAGCATCATCGGGCTCAGCAGCCGGTTGTGGACGAACCCGAAGGCCATCCCGGTGGCGGGGTCGGCCCAGCCGACAGTTCCGGCCAGCCCGACGTGGCCCAATCCTGGCAGGACTCCTGGAATCACGACGGCGTGATATCCCAGGTGAAAACCCATCGGAAACACGAGATTGCGGTCGGGTCGCCGACTAGGTCTGCCTGTTAGACCCCGCACCAGCTGCGCGGACAACAGCTGCGTCCCCTCGACGGCGCCGCCGTTGGCGAGAGCGCCGTACATCTTGGCCAGCCCACGAGCAGTGACGACCCCGTTGACCGACGGAATCTCCGCGTCGAGCATGGGCATGTCCCCCTGCACCAGGGCTTTGATTCCGGGCACGTAGAGGGCACCGAAGATGGCCGACAACGACAACCCGGCGATCCGCGGCGCCACCAGATTGAAGAGCGGGTTCGCACGGGTGTCCTGCGGCATGATGATCTGCGCCGCCCGAGTGGGGGAGTCGGCGGGCGGCCTGCCCAGGTGCAAACCATCGGTATCGAGGGGTTGAGACAGTTCTGAGCGGATCAGCTCACGCATGCCCTTGCCGGTTATTGATCGGGCCAACCCGGAGACCAGCCAACCGTAAGTCATCGCGTGGTAGGCGGACTCGCCCTGGAGTCGTCCGGCCGGCGCCGCGGCCAGCCGCTCCTCCATCAGATGGTGGTCCAGTAGCTCGGCGCTGCTCGCGCCGTGCAACTCGGACAGTCCCGCGCGGTGCGCCATCACATCGCGGATCGTGATGGCTGCCTTACCATTTGCCCCGAATTGTTTCCAGTAATCGGCGACTGGGGCGTCGTAGTCCAGCAGGCCGCGGTCGGCCAGCCGATGGATCACCGTCGAGGACAAGCCTTTGGTGGCCGAGAACACCATCGCGGCGGTGTCGGCCGACCACGGCACTTCGCCACGGCGGTCCGCCCAACCCGTCCACACATCGACCACCGGCTGGCCGTCGAGATACACCGCCAACGCGCCGCCGCCCAACCGCCGCCCCGGGAACAGGTTGGCAAACGTGCGTACGGCGCATGCGAAGTTCGGGTCCGCCGCGCCCTGCACGCCACCGGGAAGCGTGGCTTTGGCCGGATCGGTGCTCACGTGGGCCACTGTCGCCGCGTCACGTGGTGTAGCGGGTCATCATTGACGTCTTGGTCGTCGAGCAACGGTGTTCGGGCGATCCTTGGCCTCATCGAATCCATGGTCAAGGTTGCGCACCAGCCGTCAGACCCACGCGAGGTGGACCTTTTGCCAGCCGTTGAGAAGCGCAGTCGGATTGCGCTGCAACGGCCCCACTAACTCGAGTCTGTCCAGGTGCGGCAGCAACCCGCCGATCGCCGTGCGCACTTCCTGGCCCGCGAGGTGAGCGCCCAGACAGAAATGGATGCCGTGACCGAATGCCAGATTCCTACCGGGCGGGCGGTCGATGAGGAAGCGGTCCGGGTTTTCAAAGCGGCGCGGATCACGGTTGGCCGCAGCCATATGCAACGCGATGATGGCGCCCTTGGGAATCGGTGTACCGGCGATCTCGGTGTCTTCGGTCGCCTCGCGAAAAGCGAACTGGATCGGCGAGGTCAATCGGTTGGCCTCGTCGACCGCATTCGGCAGCAGTGTGGGATCCTCGCGCAGGAGCTTGAGTTGATCGCGGTTCAAGAGCAATTCGACCACGGTGTTGCCGATGAGATTCGTGGATGTCTCGTTGCCGGCGACCATGATCGTGATCGCCACCATTAACGTTTCGACGGTGCTCAGTGACTCGTTGTCGATCGCGGCGACCATGGCACTGACCAGGTCGCCCTTGGGTTCTGCGCGACGTGCCTCAATAAGGGGGACGAAGTAGGTGCCGAACTCCTTGATCGTTGCCAACATCAACTCGTTGCGCTCGGCGGGGCTGCTGAACACCGCGCCCGCCGCGGCGGCAAAAGCGTCCGACCAGCGTTTGGCCTGGGGGTAGTGGTTGCTGTCGATGCCCAGGATGTGGCAGATCATTTCGACGGGCAGCGGAACGGCGAGGCGCTGCACCACGTCGAAGGCGGGTTGGTCTTCGATTCCGGCCAAACAGCGGTCGACGATCTCTTCGATCGCGGTCGCCATCTCCTTGATGCGCGGCGGCGTGAATCCCCTGCTGACGATGCGGCGCATCCGGGTGTGCTGGGGCGGATCGGCGGCGGCGATGGTTTTCGCCGACGCCATCTCGGCCATATCCACCGGGATGCCCGCGGCCAGCGCGAGCAATCGCTCGACCACCTCTGGTTTCATCTCCTCATCGGGCGGCGCGGATCCCTCGTAGGGATTGGGTCGCGACGAGAACAACTCCGGTGTCGACTGCACAGCCTTGACGTCGTCGAATCTCGATATCACCCAGATGTCTGAGCTGGTGTGATAGACGGGGAATCGCTCCCGCAGCTCGGCAAGGACCGCCGGCAACTGTTCAGACGGACCCGGCGTGAACGGCTCGAACTCCAGATCGGTTCCACCGGCCGTCATCGTCCCTCCCGACTTTTCTGATCACTATCAGCGCGTGGTGCTGTAACCGTGAGGCTTCTCAGGTAATAAGTATGTTGGCGTCATGGTAGAACCATACATGCATCATAAGCAATGGAGGTTACACTCTTTCGGTGGTGGCGGATGGCGATCGGTGCTGACGTCGTGTGCGCGTCGCGCTGAAGGAGGATTTTGTTGTCCGGTCACATTGGCGCCCGCGCCGACATTCCTAGCTACGACGTGATCGGCGATTGGGCTGATGTTTCTGCCGTCGCGGGCAACGACCACTGCTGGGTGCACAACGGGATCGTCGCCACCGGTGGGGAGGAGCTCATCGGTTTCCACGGCGGGCAACTCGTCGCCTGGGACATCGACGGTTCCCTGCGGCGGGTGGTCGACACCGGCCTCACCGAGGGCCATGGCGTCGCACTGGTGCGTGAAGCCGACGACGAGTACCTGTGGGTGGCCGATCCCGGTTTCACCTTCGCGTCCGGTGCCGATGATGCCGACCCCGCCTGGACGCCGTTATTCGGTAAGGGTGTCGGCCCGCTCTTTCAGGCACCGCGCGTGGTGAAGATGACCCTGGACGGACAGATCCACGCCGAACTGCCGCTGCCGGCGCCCGATCCGAGCCTGCCAGCGGGACCGATGGGCTCATACTGCCCGTGTAGCGTCGCCGTGGACGAGCAACGATTCGGCGGCACCGGCGATGTCTGGGTGGCCGACGGCTACGGATCCAGCCTTCTTCATCGCTTCGACAGCAACGGCAACCATCTGTTGACGCTGACCGGCGAGGACGACGGCGGGCGCCTTGCCTGCCCGCACGCCGCGTTCATCGACCGGCGCAACGGCAAGACACCGGAGCTTTACATCGCCGACCGCGGCAACACCCGAGTCGTCGTCTACGACCTGAATGGTCGCTATCTGCGCAGCCTCGGCGAGGGGTTCTTAAGCAGCCCCAGCGGTTTCGCGCTGTGGGACGAGCTGCTCGTCGTCACTGAATTGCACGGAAGGTTGGCGCTGCTGGATGCCGAGGATAACTTCGTTGGATACATCGGCGCGGAGCCGAATACGCCAGCGGCGCAGGGCTGGCCGCAGCGACCGGGGTGGCCCAACGATCTGGACGCCGATGGGCGCGCGACGGCACCGCATCTGGCCCGTCACGAGCGATTCAACTCGCCCCACTCGGTGGCCGCCGATGCCGAGGGAAACCTTTATGTGTCCGAATGGTTGATCGGCGGGCGCTACACCAAGCTTGCACCCCGTCGCACACCGCTGGCGACGCGGTCGGCTTCAGCGTGACTGGGCAAACCATGGATTTCGCAGCCTTCCGTCTAAGCGACGACGAGCGAAGGCAACTTCTTGCTGTACAGACCGAATGCACCGTCGCATGGCTCAACAACGACGGTTGGCCGGTGTCGGCGTTCCTCACCTACGTGTTTGAGCGCGATGCGTTCTGGGTGACGTCTTTCCGCGACCGTCCCCGCGTCGACTGTCTACTCGCTGACCCCCGAAGCACGGTCGCAGTTTCGAGCGCAGGCAAGCCACTCGGCCATGGCCGGATGATCAGTGCCCGGACATGGGCAGTCGTGCACGATGACGTGTCCACAGCCGAATGGTTCTACCCGCAGTTCTGCAAAATTGCCGGCCTGGACCCCGCGGCGTTGGCCCGGCAGGACCGCGTCATCATCGAGCTTCGTCCGCAAGCGTGGAACAGCTTTGACGCCAAGCGAATGCTCCGCCGATAGTCAGCTCCACGCAGCGATCAGCCCGGCTTGCCGCAATCAGGGCAAAGCCACATTTAGGTGAACTGACGGGCCAGCCAGTCGGCGCTGTCACGGGCGGCGCATTTGGCCACCGCGCAGTCGGTGAACATGTCGAAGCCGTGCACTGCGCCGGCGTAGACGTGCAGCTCGGTCGAAACGCCTGCCTGGCATAAGCGCGCGGCGTAGTCGATCGACTCGTCGCGAAGGCAGTCAGCGGTTCCGACGCTGATGAATGTCGGCGGCAGCCCGGCGAGTTCGGCCGCCCGGGCCGGTGCCGCGTCCGGCGGGACGCCGTCGGTCCGGTAGTTCTCGCCCAGGTAGCTGCGCCAGCCGAATTCGTTGGACTCACGGCTC
>NZ_DASXHW010000219.1:0-22611 GCF_036488105.1 Mycobacterium sp.
GCGCGCAACGCGGCTGACACGGCCGAACCGACACCACCGGCCACCCCGTTGTCTTCCAGGGTGACCACCAGCTTGTGCGCCACCGCCAATTCCGGCACCGCGCCCGGAACGGGTAGCACCCAGCGCGGGTCGATCACCGTCACCCCGATCCCCTGGTTGCGCAGCCGTTCGGCCGCCGCCAGGGCCATCGACGCGAACGCGCCCACCGACACCAGCAGCACGTCGGCGCCCAGCCCCTCGGCCGGCCTCGCGAGCACGTCCACCCCCGAGTGTTGCTGCACCGCCGGAATGTCTTCGCCGACATCGCCTTTCGGGAATCTGATCACCGTGGGCCCGTCACTTATGGCCAGCGCCTCGCTGAGTTCCTCACGCAGGCGGGCACCGTCGCGGGGCGCGGCAACCCGGATGCCGGGGACGATGCCCAGCATCGACATGTCCCACATGCCGTTGTGGCTGGCGCCGTCGCTGCCGGTGACCCCGGCCCGGTCGAGCACGATCGTGACGGGCAGCTTGTGCAGCGCGACGTCCATCATGATCTGGTCGAACGCCCGGTTGAGGAACGTCGAGTAGATCGCGACGACGGGATGCATCCCGCCCATTGCCAGGCCCGCCGCCGACGTCATCGCGTGCTGCTCGGCGATGCCGACGTCAAAAAGGCGGTCCGGGAAGCGTTCTCCGAACGCGCTCAGCCCGGTGGGCCCGGGCATGGCCGCGGTGATCGCGACGATGTCGCGGCGTTTGGACGCGTGCTCGATCAGCGACTCGGAGAACGTCGCCGTCCAACTCGGCCCCGCGATTTTGGTGGCCAGCCCCGTCGCCGGATCGATCACCCCGCAGGAATGCATCTGCTCGGCCTCGTCGTCCTCGGCCGGCCCGTAACCCCTGCCTTTGAGGGTGACGACGTGCACCAGCACCGGACCGTGGAATCCGCGGGCCCGGCGCAGCGCCGCCTCGACCGCATGCTCGTCGTGCCCGTCGACCGGCCCGACGTACTTCAGGCCGAGATCGGTGAACAGCAGCTGCGGCGAAAGCGCGTCCTTCACACCGGCTTTGACACTGTGCATGAATTGGTAAGCGACTTCACCGAAGAGTGGCATGCCGCGCATCGCACTGCGCCCGCGTTCCAGCAGGTGCTCGTAACCGGGCTGCAGCCGCAGCATGGCCAGGTGGTTGGCCAGACCGCCGAACGTCGGCGCGTAACTGCGGCCGTTGTCGTTGACGACGATCACCACCGGCCGGCGGGTCGCCGCGATGTTGTTCAGCGCCTCCCAGCACATGCCACCGGTGAGTGCGCCGTCGCCGACCACCGCCACCACGTGCCGGTTGCGATGTCCGGTCAGCTCGAACGCCTTGGCCAGCCCGTCGGCATACGACAGCGCCGCACTCGCGTGGCTCGACTCCACCCAGTCGTGTTCACTCTCCGACCGCGACGGATAACCCGACAGCCCACCCTTTTTGCGTAGCGTCTCGAATTCCACGGCCCGGCCGGTCAGCATCTTGTGCACATAGGCCTGATGGCCGGTGTCGAAGATGATCGGGTCGTGCGGCGAGTCGAATACCCGATGCAGCGCCAGCGTCAGTTCGACGACGCCGAGGTTGGGTCCAAGGTGGCCTCCGGTCGCGGCGACTTTGTGGATCAGGAACTCACGGATCTCGGCGGCCAGATCGCACAGATCCGCCTGAGAGAGGTGCTGCAGATCGGCGGGCCCACGGATCTGTTCAAGCATTTCGCCAGTGTACGCAAAGACGCCAGGCCGGTCCGCGTACCTGCAGCGATACCCTGCCGACGCACACCGCTACCGCTCAGAAACCACACAGACAAGCCTGTTAACGTTTGCCGCGGTGTGCCGGGAAGCCTGGTCGGCGTCTTAATTCGTGCTATTCGGGTTTCCCTGCTATTCAGGGCTATTCAGGAGCGCACGATGATTTACACGGTCGGCGCGACCGCACCAAGCGGGCGCGCGCGACGGCAGGAAAGCCGATGAGCGTCTTTCATGCCGTCTATGCGATCACGGTGTTCGTGGTCGCTTACGTGTTGATCGCCACAGAGCGGTTCAACCCGACATTCGTGGCGCTGGGCGGCGCGGTGGCCATGTTCTTTTTGCCGTCGATCAATTCCGACGAAGTCTTCTACGCACGCGACACCGGGGTCAACTGGGATGTCCTGTTTTTGCTCCTCGGGATGATGATCATCGTCAGCGTGGTCCGCCAGACCGGCTTGTTCGAATACATGGCGATCTGGTCCGCCAAGCGCGCCAAGGGTTCCCCGCTGCGGATCATGATCCTGCTGATCCTTGTTACCGCGCTCGGAACGGCGGTTCTGGACAACGTGACCACGGTGCTGTTGATCGCACCGGTCACCCTACTGGTGTGCGACCGGCTGGAGATCAGCCCAGCGCCGTTTCTCATTGTCGAGGCCCTCGCCGCCAACATCGCCGGCGCGGCGACCCTGGTCGGCGACCCGACCAGCATCATCATCGGCACCGGTGCCCAGCTGAGCTTCATTACGTTCACGGCCAACATGGCGCCGGCGGTGCTCATCGTTCTCACCGTCCTGCTGATCCTGCTGCCGCGGCTGTTTCCAGGCTTCTTCACCGTCGATCCCGCGCGGATCGCCGATGTCATGACGCTGAACGAGAGGGAAGCGATCCGCAATCCCCGGCTGCTGTTCCAGTGCGGAATCGTCCTGGTTGCAGTGTTCGGCGGATTTGTCATGCATAGGCAGATCCACATGGAGCCGTCGCTGGTGGCGATGGCCGGTGCCGGCATCCTGGTCGTGATGTCCGGTGTGAGCCGGGAGGTCTTTCTGTCCAGCGTCGAGTGGGAGTCGCTGCTGTTCTTCGCGGGTCTGTTCGTCATGGTCGGGGCCCTGGTGCGGACGGGCGTCGTCAAGCAATTGGCCGATCTGGCCAGTCACCTGACCCATGGCGATGCCTGGACGGCGACGATGTTGATCCTCACTGTGTCCTTCACCCTGGGCAGCTTTATCAATAATGTGCCGTACGCCGCCGCGATGACACCGGTCGTCGGGCACATGGCCGCATCGATCACGACACACGCCAGCTCCGGAGTGCTGTGGTGGGCCCTGCTGTTGGGCACCGTCCTCGGTGGCAACCTCACCGCCGTGGGGGCCAGCGCGAACATCGTCGCGGTCGGAATCGCGCAACGCGCCGGCCATCCCATCTCCTTCTGGGACTTCACTAAAAGAGGGGCGGTAGTAACCGCGGTCTCGTTCGCACTTTCCGTCGGTTATCTATGGGTGCGCTACTTCGCCTTCAGTTAGGCCACCTGTCGACCGGGCGAGACGAGATCTGTCCGCGGACGTTATTGTGTCCGTGTGCGGGCAGAGGATCTCGAAGAGAAGTTCCCCATCGTGCGCATTGATTCCGACGCAGTCGACGCTGCACGCATGATCGCAGAGCACCATCTGCCCGGACTCCTGGTCACCGATACCTCGGGGAAGCCGTATGCCGTGCTTCCCGCGTTCGCGCTTTTGCGCTTCATCCTGCCCCGCTATGTGCGGGACGACCTGGCACTGGCCGGCGTCCTTGGCGAGCTGAAAGCCGACCAGGCGATGCAGAATTTGGCGGGTAAGACGGTCGGCGACGTGCTGCCCGATCACCTGCGCGACATTCCGTCGGTCGATGCGCGTGCCACCATCACCAAGGTCGCCGCGGAGATGGTGCAGGGGCGAGCTCCGTTGATCGCAGTCACCAAGGACAAGAAATTGCACGGCGTGATCTTTGCGTCACACCTGCTGGCCGCGGCGCTGAAATCTTGAGCGCCGCTTCGCCGCACATGCCAAGCCACGCGCGTGCCCGACGGCGGGACCACCTATGAGCATGAGCACAGTTCACGCCATCTACGCCTCCGCGGTGTTCGTGATCGCATACGCATTCATCACCACCGAACGGTTCAACAAGACCATGGTGGCGCTGGCCGGCGCGGTGGCGGTGTTCTTCTTGCCGGTGGTCAACTCCGATGAAGTCTTCTACTCACGCGACACCGGGATCGACTGGGACGTCATCTTCTTGCTCCTCGGGATGATGATCATCGTCAGCGTGGTGCGCCAGACCGGCGTATTCGAATACATAGCGATCTGGTCGGCCAAACGCGCCAAGGGCTCGCCCATGCGGATCATGATCCTGCTGGTGCTGGTCACCACGATCGGATCGGCCTTCCTGGACAACGTCACCACAGTCTTGTTGATCGCACCGGTCACCGTGCTGGTAGCCGACCGGCTGGCGATCAGTCCAGCGCCATTTCTCATCGCCGAGTCCTTCGCCTCCGATATCGGTGGCGCGGCGACCCTGGTCGGTGATCCGACCAGCATCATCATCGGCACCGGAGCCCACCTGAGTTTCGTTTCGTTCCTGGCCAACATGGCGCCAGCGGTGATCATCGTGCTCGTCGCCCTGATAGCGCTGTTGCCCAGCCTGTTCCGGGGCTTTTACACCGTCGAACCGGAGCGCGTCGCTGATGTGATGGCGCTCGACGAGGGCGAAGCGATCCGTGATCGCAAGCTGCTGATCCAATGCGGGATCGTCCTGGTCGCGGTGTTTGCCGGATTCGTCGCGCACCATGTAATCCACATGGAGCCGTCACTGGTGGCGATGACCGGCGCTGGCATCCTGATCATCACCTCCCGCCTGAGCCGTGACTTCTACCTCTCCAGTGTCGAGTGGGAGACCCTGCTCTTCTTCGCGGGACTATTCATCATGGTCGGGGCCCTGGTGCGGACCGGCGTCATCAGTAACTTGGCCCATGCGGCCAGCCACGCGACCGGCGACAACTTATGGCTGACGACAATGCTGATCCTGGGCGTGTCGTTCTTGTTCAGCGGCCTTGTCAATAACGTTCCCTACGCCGCCACCATGACGCCCATCGTCGCCGAGTTCGCCCCGTCCCTGCACGGCGCTGGTAACCACGAGGTGCTGTGGTGGGCCCTGATACTGGGCACCATCCTCGGGGGCAACCTCACCCCCATCGGGTCCAGCGCGAATATCGTCATCGTCGGACTCGCCGAACGCGCCGGCGCTCACATCTCCTTCTGGGACTTCACCAAAAGGGGCGCGATAGTGACCGCGGTCTCGTTTGTCATTTCCGTCGGTTATTTGTGGGTGCGCTACTTCGCGTTCGCCTAGCTCGGCACAAGATACGAAATCCTGACGGCGATCCCGGTCACCGAAGCTTCTCGGCGCAAGTATTGTGTCGGTGTGCGGGCAAAGGATCTTGACGAGAAGTTCCCGGTCGTGAATATCGACTCAAATGCGCTTGATGCCGTCCGCTTGCTTGCCGAACACCGGCTGAACGGACTCGTGGTCGTCACCAACACGTCCGAAACGCCGTACGCCGTGCTGCCGGCCTCTCAAGTCGTCCGATTCATCGTGCCCGGTTATGTGCAAGACGACCCCGGGTTGGCCGCGGTGTTGACCGAATCGATGGCCGACCATGCCGCGGACAAGCTGGGCAATAAGACGATCCGCGATGTGCTGCCCAAGCAACGCCAGCACTTGCCGGTGGCCGACGTCGACGACACCATCATCGAGGTGGCCGAGCTGATGGCGCGCCTCCGAAGTCCGCTGGTCGCCGTCGTCGAAAACGGCAAGTTGCACGGCGTGATCACCGCGTCACGCCTGCTGGCCGCCGCGCTGAATGAGCAAAGTGCACCCCGCACCGCATAGACCGTCCCCGCGTATTGCGCAGGCTACTTAGCCCCTTCGTTTACTTCGCCTTCACCTAATCCTGACCGGCGATTCAGTCAATGGTGGCTCAATGAAACTGCGCGAACTTAATTCACAGTGAAGTTCGCCATCCACGCCGGAGCCGGGCCCAGCGTGCTGTCATGGATCTGATCGCCCCAGCGTTCATCACGACTAGCCAAGCGCACCAAAGGATTTCACAAGGCAGCTGCGCGATTGACCCAGGGTCTGCTTGTCGGCCGTGCCACCGCCCGCAGCGCAGCACGGCACCCTCCTACACCGGAACATCAGAGGATTTTATGATGGGCTGCGTGCGCGCCGAGGAGATCGTCGAGGAGTTCCCGGTCGTCAACATCGACTCCCCCGCGCTGGACGCGGTCCGCTTGCTTGCCGAGCACCAGCTGAACGGACTGGTGGTTGTCACCAACACGTCCGACACACCGTACGCGATCCTCCCGGCGTCCCAGGTCGTCCGGTTCATCGTGCCCGGCTACGTGCGAGAAGACCCAGGGCTGGCCGGCGTGTCCACCGAATCAATGGCCGACCACGCAGCAGAGAAGCTGAAAGGCCGGACGATCCGCGACATGCTGCCCAAGCAACGCCAGTATGTACCGGTGGTCGACTCCGACGACACCATTATCGAGGTGGCCGAGCTGATGGCGCGCGTGCGTAGTCCGCTGGTCGCCGTCGTCAAAAAGAGAAGGTTGCACGGAGTGATCACCGCGTCACGCCTACTGACCGCAGCACTAAAAGAATGATCGGGCGGCCGCATCCAGCCTTTCACTGCGGGCATTAACCAAGCAGCCCTGTAGATTTCACCATCCGGACGCACAAGCAGCACGGCACACGACCTCACAACCGCGGCCTACAGCGGACTCTTCGATGTTTCCGCGACGTCAGCGCGTCAACAGCGCGACGCACTCGATGTGATGGGTCAGCGGGAAAGAATCGAACGCCGAGATCTTGTCCACCGCGTATCCGTGACGCTGATAGAGGCCAATGTCCCGGGCGAATGACGCTGCCTCACAACCGATGTGAACTATCCTGGGGACCTCGGCCGCGGCCAGCAGGTCGATCACCTCGCGCCCCGCGCCGCCGCGCGGCGGATCGAGCACGGCCACATCGGCGCCACCACGTTGCGCGGTCAGCGCGCGGCGCACCGAATCGGTGATCACATTCACCTGCGGCAAATCAGCCAACGTGGCGCGGGCCGACCGCGTCGCCGCCCGCGAGCTGTCGACGCTGACCACCTGCCCCGAATCCCCCACCGCGTCGCCCAGGACAGCGGCGAAAACCCCCGCACCCCCGTAAAGATCCCAGGCGGTCATGCCCGCGTCGGGACGGGCCCAGTCGCCCACCAGGTCGCTGTACGTCCGCGCCGCGTCACGATGGGCCTGCCAGAAGGCCGTCACCGGCACCTGCCAAGTGTGACGCCCGGCTCGTTGCACACCCTGGTAGCTGCCCTCGACCACGTCGGTCGAGTTGCGCCGGCCGTGGCGCACCGTACGCGCCACGTGCCGCTGCCCGTCGTCGTCGATCACGACATGCAGGTGCGCACCCGGTGGCCACGCAACATCGGTCAGGCCGTCGATCATCGCGACCGGCAGCTGACCACAGTTGAGATCGGCGACCAGTTCATCGCTGTGGTAGCGATGAAAACCCGCGCGGCCGTCGGCCCCGACGTCAAGCCTGATCCGTGTGCGCCAGCCGGTCGGACCGGCGGCCGACACCGGCGCTACTGCCTCGTTCCACTGATAATTGCCAAGGCGGGCAAGCTGATTGGACACCACTTCGGCTTTCAGCGCTCGCCCAGCCACCGGGTCGACGAAGGCCAGATCACAGCAGCCGGCACCCCCTACACCGGCGATCGGGCATAGCGACGCCCTACGGTCGTCCGACGGCTCGATCACCTCGATGGCCTCGGCGTGCCAGTAGGCATCACGGTCTGCGGTGACCCGCACCCGCACCTTCTCGCCGGGCAACGCGTAGCGGACGAACACCACCCGACCGTCGTGACGGGCGACGCAGCTCCCGCCGTTGGCCGGCGCCCCGACCGTCAACGTCAGTTCCGTGGATTCCGTTGTCAATCGAAGATCCCCCGCCGGGTATCACCGGGGGCTGCATGCGGCTGCAGCGTCTTGCGCCGCTCCGACGAATTGAGTTGCCAGGGAACCGATGTCACCATCACCCCGGGCATGAACAGCAATCGGCCCTTCAGCCGCAACGCGCTCTGGTTGTGCAGCACGTGCTCCCACCAGTGGCCCACGACGTATTCGGGAAGGAAGACCGTCACCACGGTACGCGGCGACTCTCTGCTCACCCGTTTGACGTAATCCAGTATGGGGCGGGTGATTTCGCGGTACGGCGAAGCGATGACCTTGAGCGGCACACTGCTATTGCTTTCCTCCCAGCGGCGGACAAGTGCACGGGTCTCCATGTCGTCGACGCTCACCGTCACGGCCTCCAGCACATCGGGCCGCGTCGCGCGCGCATAGGACAGTGCGCGCAGCGTTGGTAGATGCAGCTTCGACACCAGCACCACGGCGTGGTTGCGGCTGGGCAGCACGACGTCTTCGTCGTCGGCGTGCTGCTCGAGTTCCCGGCTGACCGTGTCGTAATGTTTGCGGATCATCTTCATCAGCACGAACAGCAACGTCATGGCCACGACGGCGATCCACGCTCCGGCGAGGAACTTGGTGATCGCTACGATGCAAAGCACCGTGCCGGTGGCGACGAACCCGATCGTGTTGACCACCCGGGAGCGCATCATCGTTCGCCGCACAGCCGGGTCGGTCTCGTTGCGCAGCAGCCGAGTCCAGTGCCGGACCATGCCGATTTGGCTCAATGTGAACGAAATGAAGACCCCGACGATATAAAGCTGGATCAGCGCAGTGACTTGCGCCCGGAACGCGATGATCGCCGCGAGGGCCGCGACCGCCAGGAACACGATTCCGTTCGAGAACGCCAACCGGTCGCCGCGGGTGTGCAACTGGCGTGGCAGATAACTGTCCTGCGCGAGCACTGAGCCCAGCACCGGGAACCCGTTGAACGCCGTGTTGGCCGCCAGCACCAGGATGAGTGCGGTAACGATGGCGATCAGCAGGAATCCGATGTGGAAACTGCCGAAGACGGCCTGCGCGATCTGAGCGACAAGGGTCTTCTGCTGGTAGCCACGAGGGATACCGGTGAGCTGCGCAGCGGGATTGTCGACGATCTGCACGCCGGTCTCCTTGGCCAGCAGGATGATGCCCATCAACAGGCTGACGGCGATTGTGCCCAGCATCAGTAACGTCGTTGCCGCGTTGCGCGACTTGGGCTTTCGAAACGCCGGCACCCCGTTGCTGATTGCCTCGACACCAGTCAGCGCCGCGCAGCCCGACGAGAACGATCGCGCCACCAGGAAGACAAACGCGAAGCCGACGATCGAACTGCGTTCGGCGTGCATCACAAACCCGGCGGATTCAGCCCGGATCGGATCGCCCAATACGTAGATCCGGAACAGGCCCCAGCCGAGCATGATGCCCACGCCGGCGATGAACGCATAGGTCGGGATGGCGAATGCCGCCCCGGATTCACGAATACCACGCAGGTTCAGCGCCATCACCAGCAAGATCGCGAACACACAGAACAGAACCTTGTGATCCTCCACGAAAGGGATCGCCGATCCGATATTCGACATCGCCGAGGCGGTCGAAACAGCCACCGTGAGAACGTAATCCACCATCAACGCGCTGGCCACGGTGAGGCCGGCGTTGGCGCCGAGGTTGGTGGTGACCACCTCGTAGTCGCCGCCGCCGGACGGGTAGGCGTGCACGTTCTGCCGGTAGCTGGCCACCACGACCAGCATCACCGCCGCCACCGCGACACCGATCCATGGCGTCAGCGAATACGCTGCGAGGCCGGCCACCGAAAGCATCAGGAAGATCTCCTCGGGGGCGTACGCGACCGACGAGAGTGCGTCGGAGGCGAACACCGGCAAGGCGATCCGCTTGGGCAGCAGGGTGTGGCTCAGCCGGTCGCTGCGAAACGGCCGACCCAAAACCAATCGACGCGCCGCGGTCGAAAGTTTGGACACGAGAGCCAAGAGTAGGCGCAACCGGGCCTGCCGGTACGGTTCCCTAGACGAGAATGTCTCCCAAACCGGCTGGCCACTGTGGCTGGCGGGCCGAGAGGACCTCAAGTGCGAGTGGTTGTGATGGGGTGCGGCCGGGTCGGCTCGTCGGTGGCTGACGGACTGTCCCGGATCGGCCACGACGTCGCGGTGATCGACAGCGACAGCGCCGCGTTCAACCGGCTGAGTCCCGAGTTCGCCGGTGAACGCGTGCTCGGTTTGGGATTCGACCGGGATGTGCTGCTGAAGGCCGGTATCGAAGAGGCCGACGCGTTCGCGGCGGTGTCGTCCGGCGACAACTCCAACATCATTTCGGCCCGGCTGGCCCGGGAAACCTTCGGCGTCCGGCGGGTTGTCGCGCGGATCTACGACGCCAAGCGCGCCGAGGTGTACGAGCGTCTCGGCATCCCCACCATCGCGACCGTGCCGTGGACCACCGACCGGCTGCTGCACGCGCTCACCCGGGAAAGCGAGACCGCCAGGTGGCGGGATCCGACCGGGACCGTCGCCGTCGTCGAGGTGGTCCTGCACGAAGACTGGGTGGGCCACCCGGCCACCGATTTGGAGACGGCCACCGGCGCGCGGGTGGCATTTCTGATCCGATTCGGCACCGGCGTGCTTCCCGAACCCAAGACCGTCATCCAGGCCGGCGATCAGGTCTACATCGCGGCGATCTCCGGACGTGCGGCCGAGGCCGCGGCCATCGCGGCGTTGCCGCCGAGCGAGGACCTCGAATGAAAGTAGCTATCGCCGGCGCGGGCGCGGTCGGGCGTTCGGTCGCCCGCGAGCTGATCGAGAACGAGCACGACATCACCCTGATCGAGCGCAAGCCCGAGCACATCGACGTCGACGCCATCCCGGCGGCGCACTGGCAGCTCGGGGATGCCTGCGAGGTGAGCATGCTCGAGTTGGTGAAGCTGCATGAGTTCGACGTCGTGGTGGCGGCCACCGGCGACGACAAGGTCAACGTGGTGCTCAGCCTGCTGGCCAAGACCGAATTCGCCGTGTCGCGGGTGGTGGCCCGCGTCAACGATCCCCGCAACGAATGGCTGTTCACCGACGCCTGGGGTGTCGACGTGGCGGTGTCCACGCCGCGGATGCTGTGCTCGCTGATCGAGGAGGCGGTTGCGGTCGGAGACCTGGTCCGGTTGATGGAGTTTCGGAAGGGTCAGGCCAACCTGGTCGAGATCACGCTGCCCGACGACACCCCGTGGGGCGGCAAGCCGGTGCGCAAGCTGCAGTTGCCCCGAGACGTCGCGCTGGTCACGATCCTGCGTGGACCGCGGGTGATCGTGCCGCAGGACGATGAGCCGCTCGAAGGAGGCGACGAGCTGTTGTTCGTCGCCGTCACCGAGGCGGAAGAGGAACTGCGCCGGCTTCTACTGCCGCAGCAGTGACGGACGCAGCCTCTATGGCGCGCTGGGCCGCCCTGATGGCCAGGAAGGTCACCAACGCCGCCACGGCGGCCAGCGGCCAGCCCATCGCGATTCGTGCCACCACCAGCCACCCGGTGTGGTTGGTGTCGTAGAGCACCCGCTGCACCACGAAACGCGCGCTGAACACCAGCACCCAGGTGAACGTGGCGACGTCGAAGGCGTACACCGCGCGCCGCACCTCGCGCCACTGCCGATCGTGTCCGTGCAGCCAGCTCCACAGGTAGCCGACGACCGGCCTGCGGATCAGCATCGACACCGCGAACACCGCGGCCCAGATCAGCGATGTCCAAATGCCGAGCAGGAAGTAACCCTTGGACTCCCCCAGCAGGTAGGCGATCACCACGCAGACCGCCACGCCGAACAGTCCAGACACCGCCGGCTGGACCGACTCGCGCCGCAGCAGTCGCCACAGCAGGATCAGCGTGGCGACGCCGAGTGCAGCGCCGGCCGCCGCGGCCAGGCCCATCAGCCGCGAGGTACCCACAAAGACCAGCACCGGCACCGACGAGTAAATGATCCCCGCTACGCCGCCCAGCTGCTCCATCACCCGGTCGGCCGGGGTGCGGTCGACGCCCGCAGTCTCTACTTCGCCGTCGACGGCATCAGCCGTGCCGCCGGCGTCTGTCGCACGGTTCACCGAGAGTGCCTCACCGCTGAATTTCGTAGTGCGGGTTGTAGATCGCCTTGGCGCCGTTTTCCAGCTTGCCGAGCCTGCCCTGCACACGCAGTGTGCGGCCCGACTCGATACCGGGAATCCTGCGCTGCCCCAACCACACCAGCTCGATGGTGTCGGTTCCGTCGAACAGTTCGGCGCGAACCCCGTCGGCGCAACCTTTGCCCTTGCATTCCACGCTGCGCAGCGTTCCGACCACGGTGACCTCTTGGCCGCGCTCGCAATCGATGGCCCGCTGCGCGCCGGTCGTCACCGCGTCGTCACACAAGTCCTCGGCATCACGCTGCTCGGGGTCCTCGGTCAACCGCCGAGTCAGCCGGCGCAGATAACCTTCCGCCGCCATGGCCTCTCCTGAGCGTCGTCAATGGTTCATACCGGACCGGGTAACGCCGATCCTCTCACGACAACGGACACCGTAGACCCGATCGTTCCCCAAACGCCAAGCGGCGCCCAGGCAATATCTAGGGGTGGCTATCGACCTTCGCGCAGTGCGCGCCGTCGTGCTGCCGGGAACGGGGTCCGACGACGACTACATCACCCGGGCATTCGGCCGACCGCTGCGCGACACCGGCGCGACGTTGCTGGCACCGCCTCCGCAGCCGACTCGTTTGATCGGCGGCTATCTCAGTGAGTTCGACGACGCCGCCCGCGAGGGTCCGATCGTGGTCGGCGGTGTGTCGATCGGCGCCGCGGTGGCCGTTGCGTGGGCGCTACGGCATCCCGAGCGCACTGTCGCGGTGCTCGCCGCGTTGCCGGCCTGGACGGGTGCACCGGGCAGTTCGCCGGCCGCGATCGCGGCGCGGTACTCGGCTCAACGGCTGCGCGAGGACGGCCTGGAAGCGACGACGACGCAGATGCGCGCGTCCAGCCCGCCATGGCTGGCCGAGGAGCTGACCCGATCGTGGCGAAGCCAGTGGCCCGATCTGCCCGACGCGATGGAAGAGGCCGCCGGTTACATGGCGCCGACCGACCCGCAACTGCGGCGGCTGGCGGCGCCGATGGGAGTCGCCGCGGCCGCCGACGACCCGATCCATCCGCTCGACGTCGGGCGTCATTGGGCCGCCGTCGCGCCGCGCGCGGCGCTACGCATGGTGACCCTGGATCAGATCGGCGCGGACCCGGCCGCGCTCGGTGCCGCCTGCCTGGCGGCGCTTGACGAGGCCTGAAGTTAGCCGCTGTTGCCGCGCAACTGCTGCATCGCCGACCCCGAGGCGCTGCGGCGCTCGGTCGGTGCGGGCGCGCCTTCTTCGTCCGCGACGTCAGGCTCCGTCGGCTCGACCGGCTGCCCGCCCGCCGCGGCCTGGGAGGCCGCGGCCTCACGCAGTTGCGACGCCATCGGCTCGGGCAGCTGCACCGGCAGCGGCGTGCGTACCGGCAGCGGGGTATCGCCGCGACGAATCACCGTGTCCATCAACGCGTTCCGCGCTTCTTCGGTCAGCGCGTCCACGGTCTCGGCTGAGGCGTTCACCACACAGCGGATCATCCAGCGGTAGCCGTCGACACCGATGAAACGCACCACACCGGCGGCGGTGCCGACCACCTCACGGCCCCAGCGGCCGTCCTGGATGCTCACCTCTGCGCCGTCCTTGCGCAGCGACTCGGCCAATTCGCCGGCCACCTCTCGCCACAGACCGCCGGTCTTGGGAGCGGCGTATGCGGCGATGGTGAAGCGACCGTTGTCCGTCACCACCCACACCGCGCTCGGGACGCCCGTTTCGGTCAGCTCGACCTGCAACTGGGCCGCCGGAGGCAGCGGCAGCAGCACCGCACCAAGATCGAGGCGGGCCTCGGTGGCCGCCGCCGCGTCGTCGAAATCCTCGATGTCGAACGGGCCGTCGACGTCATCGGCAGCCGGCTTGTCGACCGAGGCTTCCGGCTCCCGGTGTGCGCCCAGGGGTCCCGGCTCGTCGACCGACTGCTCTTTGGGTTTACGCCTTCCGAATGCCATCAGCCACGCCGCTCCTCTTCATCGCTTCGTCCCCCGCGCCGCTGCGCGGCTGGAGGCGCCCCCACTGCATCGTCGCCGGCTGTCACAAACTCGCATGTCCGCCGGAGGAGCCGTGGCCGCCGGCGCCACGCGGGGTATCGCCCAGTCCGGCCTCGTCGAACGAAGACACCTCGACCAGGTCGACCAACTCGACGCGCTGCACCAGCAACTGGGCGATCCGGTCGCCGCGGTTGACGACAATCGGCGTCGTAGGGTCGAGATTGATCAGCGAAAGCTTGATCTCACCACGGTAACCCGCATCGATGGTGCCGGGGCTGTTGACGATCGAAAGTCCCACCCGCGCAGCTAATCCGGATCGCGGATGCACCAGCCCCACCATCCCGACCGGGATGGCCACCGCGATCCCGGTGCCCACCAGCGCGCGGTGTCCGGGCGCCAGCTCGACGTCTTCTGCGCTGTAGAGGTCCACACCGGCATCACCGTGGTGGGCCCGGGCGGGCAGCGGAAGCCCGGGGTCGAGACGAACAACCGCCAGACTGGTCGACACGGGGCCACAGATTACCCTTGACCGGGTGTCAGAGCCGCCAGTCACGCCGCAAAGCATGCGGTATCGCGAGCGTTTGTGGGTGCCGTGGTGGTGGTGGCCGCTGGGTTTCGGTCTGGCGGGGCTGATCGCCGTCGAGGTCAACATGGGCGTGCCGAGTCTGCCGAACTGGCTTCCGTTCGCAGCATTGTTCGTGGTGGCAGCCGGGGCGTTGTTGTGGCTCGGCCGCGTCGAGGTCCGAGTTACCGCCGGTGACAGCGGAGTCGAATTATGGGCCGGCGAGGCGCATCTGCCCGTCACCGTGATCGCCCGGTCGGCCGACATTCCCCGCTCGGCGAAATCCGCGGCGCTCGGACGCCAACTCGATCCGGCGGCCTATGTGCTGCACCGAGGCTGGGTCGGCCCCATGGTCCTGGTGGTCCTGGACGACGCCGACGATCCGACGCCGTATTGGCTGGTGAGCTCCCGCCACCCCGAGCGGGTGTTGTCGGCGTTGTGCAGCTAGTCGGCAACTTCGGCGACCATCGAAGTCAGGCCGCGCAGTCCGTACAGATCATCACGCCGCCCTTTTCACTGGCCAGGCGACTGCGGTGTTGCACCAGAAAGCAGCTCGAACAGGTGAACTCGTCGGCCTGCTTGGGAATCACCCGGACCGACAACTCTTCGCCGGACAAGTCGGCGCCGGGCAGCTCGAACGACTCGGCGGACTCTGACTCGTCGACGTCAACCACCGCCGACGCCGCTTCGTTTCGCCGTGCCTTGAGCTCCTCCAAAGAGTCCTCTGAAACGTCATCGGTTTCGGTACGCCGTGGGGCGTCGTAATCAGTGGCCATCGTCTGTCCCCTCGTAACCCTGCAAGCAAAGCTTTGTACCAGCGTCGAACGCATCCGCAAAACGATTCGTGCCCGTATCGTGGAGTCTTCAAGTGTGATTTACGTCACATCCGATATTTAGCCACGCTACCTCGCGCTAAACACCGGGCCTTAGAGTGCGTACGTGGTCGCGCAAATCACTGAAGGCACAGCGTTCGACAAGCATGGTCGCCCGTTCCGCCGGCGCAACGCCCGGCCCGCGATCGCCCTGCTGGTCGTGCTGCTGGTAGCCAGCGCGGTGGTGTGGACGATCGCGCTGACCCGTCCGGCGGAAGTCCACGAGGCCACCGTGTGCAATGCGCCGCCAGAGCAGGTGGATCCCGCACAGCCGCATCTCGGCACCCCGGTGTCGCGCAGCACGATGGTCAACGTCGCGCCGGCCAAGCTGGCCGACGCCAAAGTCCGCGTGCTCAACGCCAGCGGGCGCGGCGGTCAGGCCGCCGACGTCGCCGGCGCACTCCGGGACCTGGGATTCGCGCAGCCGGCCGCGGCCAACGATCCGGTCTACGTCAAAACGCGGCTGAACTGCCAGGGGCAGATCCGCTTCGGCGAGGCCGGGCAGGCCGGCGCCGCGGCGGTGTGGCTGGTGGCGCCGTGCGCCGAGCTGTACCGCGACGACCGCACCGACGATTCGGTCGACCTGGCGATCGGCACGGAGTTCGGCGCGCTGGCGCACAGCGATGACATCGCCGCCGTCCTGGCCGGACTACGCCCGGGTGCCACCGAGCCGGCCGATTCCGCGCTGCTGTCCAAGATCCACGCGGGCAACTGCTGACCGGAGCCCGGTCAGCCCGGAATCGGGGCCAGGC
Organism: Mycobacterium sp.; assembly: GCF_036488105.1. Taxonomy (GTDB): domain Bacteria; phylum Actinomycetota; class Actinomycetes; order Mycobacteriales; family Mycobacteriaceae; genus Mycobacterium. Next base: position 16,096 of record NZ_DASXHW010000219.1, read on the forward strand.
CGTCGAATTGCGCCAACGCCGCTAGCAACTGATCGGAGATGCCGGGTGCCACGGCGACCACCAGGGCCGCGTTTCGCTCCGGGTCCCCCGGCTCCGGCAACACCACCCGCGCACCGGCCTCCGCGGCAATCAGCGCCCCCGCTGCGCTGTCCCACACGTGTAAACCGTGCTCGTAGTAGGCGTCGAGCCGGCCGGCCGCCACCATGCACAAATCCAGTGCCGCAGAGCCGATCCGGCGTACATCGCGGACCACCGGCAGGATCTTCGACACCAGCTCCGCCTGGACCGTGCGACGTCGCGTGGAGTAGGCGAACCCGGTGCCCACCAGCGCCAGCGACAGGTCGTCGACGGCGCTGCACCGCAGCGGGCGGGTGCCCTCAGCGTCGGTGACATGTGCGCCCAGCCCGATGGCCGCCGAATACAGCCGTCCGCCGACCACATCGGCGACCGCGCCGGCCACCGAGACACCCTCGACCTGCGCTGCCACCGACACCGAATACGACGGGATTCCGTAGACGAAGTTCACCGTGCCGTCGATGGGGTCCAGCACCCACGTCACGGCGCCGGCGTTCGCCGGATCGGTGGGGCCGCCGATTTCCTCGCCGAGAATGGCATCGCCGGATCGCAGCTGCGCCAACCGATCACGCAGCAGCCGTTCGGTTTCGGTGTCCACAACGGTGACCGGATCGGTTGGGGTCGTTTTGGATTGCACCGCGGCATCGCCGTCGGTGCCCGCGTCGGCGCCGAAGACCTCGGCGCGGCGTCGCCGGACGAACGCGGCCGCTTCGGCTGCCAGTGTCTCGGCCACCGTCTGCAGCTGCCCCGGTTGGTTCTCAGGTGTGCTCACCGACCCATCGCATCACAGGTATTGCCGGGTTCAGCAACGTCGGAGGTAACAGGCCAACCAACGGTCCGGCCACACACTAGGGTTTGGTCGACGCCTAACCTCTCGCCGAGGAGATTCGATGACCAGTGCCGACTCGACCAACCCCTCGCCTGCCACCGGGGGCACCGAGACGCCGCCGCGCCGCGGCTTCGGCGTCGACGTGGGCGGCAGCGGCATCAAGGGCGGCATCGTCGACCTGGACACCGGCGAACTCGTCGGCGACCGCTATAAGCTGCTGACACCGCAGCCGGCCACCCCCTCGGCCGTCGCCAAGACGATCGCCGCGGTCGTGAACGAATTCGGATGGAGCGGCCCGCTCGGCGTGACATACCCCGGCGTCGTCATCGACGGCATCGTCCGGACAGCCGCCAACGTCGACAAGAAGTGGATCGGCACCGACGCCCGGGACATCATCAGCGCCGACCTGAACGGCCAGGAGGTCGTGGTGCTCAACGACGCCGACGCCGCCGGACTCGCCGAGGAGCGCTACGGCGCGGGCAAAGACACGAACGGCGTGGTGGTGCTGCTCACATTTGGGACCGGAATCGGGTCGGCGGTCATTCACAACGGGATTTTGCTGCCCAACACCGAGTTCGGACATCTCGAGGTCGGCGGCAAGGAAGCCGAACACCGCGCCGCGTCCTCGGTCCGGGACAAGCGTGGCTGGAGCTACGAAAAGTGGGCCAAACAGGTGACGAAAGTGCTGGTCGCCATCGAGAACGCGATGTGCCCGGAACTGTTCATCGCCGGCGGCGGAATCAGCCGAAAGGCCGACAAATGGGTGCCGCTGCTGAAAAACCGCACCCCGGTGGTTGCCGCGGCCTTGCAGAACACCGCCGGTATTGTCGGCGCGGCGATGGCGGCGACGCGCGACGTGACGCACTGATTTGCGTGCTCTGGCGGGGGTATTGCCCTGCTGTCGTTACAATGGTCACCGGCAGCCGCCCGACCGATAGCGGCGAATATCCACCCTGATAATCGACGCCGACATCTGACATAGCTGACGTTTTCCGGTTCACCATGCCTAGAGCACCGGAAGTGAGTTCTACCGAAGGGGTTTACGTGGCAGCGACCAAAGCACGACCGGCGACAGAGGAGCCGGTGAAGCGCACCGCCGCCAAATCTCCCACCAGTTCCCCGGCCAAGCGTTCGCCGGCCAAGGCCGCCAACGGCGCGGCCACCAAGACCGCCGCTAAAGCACCCGCAAAGGCCGCCAAAGCCACCACAGCCACCACCGCCACCAAGAGCCGCACCGCCACCAAGAGCGCAGCGGCCAAGTCGGCGCCGGCCCGCGGTCGCCCTAAGAAAGCGACGTCCAAAGCCGCCGACGACGGCGAGGCCACGACTACCGACGTTGAAACCGACGAGCCGGACCTCGAGGTCGACGCCGAACTCGGCGATGACATCGAAATCGACCCGGAAGACCTGAACCTCGAAGACCTTGAGGTCGACGCGACCGACGACGACTCCGAGGCGCCCGAGACCGACGGAGCGGCCGCGAAGAAGCCGGCCAAAGCCGTCGTCGACCCGGGGCCCGCTGACGAAGAAGAGATCGTCGAGCCGAGCGAAAAAGATAAAGCCTCAGGCGATTTCGTCTGGGACGAGGACGAGTCCGAGGCCCTGCGGCAGGCCCGCAAGGACGCCGAGCTGACGGCGTCCGCGGACTCGGTTCGCGCCTACCTCAAGCAGATCGGCAAAGTTGCGCTACTCAACGCCGAAGAGGAAGTCGAGCTGGCCAAGCGGATCGAAGCGGGCCTCTACGCGACCCAGCTGATGACCGAACTGACCGAAAAGGGCGAGAAGCTGCCGGCCGCGCAGCGTCGTGACATGGTGTGGATCTGCCGCGACGGCGACCGCGCGAAAAACCATCTGCTGGAAGCCAACCTGCGACTCGTTGTCTCGCTGGCCAAGCGCTACACCGGCCGCGGCATGGCGTTTCTGGACCTGATCCAAGAGGGCAACCTGGGTCTTATCCGCGCGGTCGAAAAGTTCGACTACACAAAGGGTTACAAGTTCTCCACCTATGCCACCTGGTGGATCCGCCAGGCGATCACCCGCGCGATGGCCGACCAGGCCCGCACCATCCGCATCCCGGTCCACATGGTCGAGGTGATCAACAAGCTGGGCCGCATTCAGCGCGAGCTGCTGCAGGACCTGGGCCGCGAGCCCACGCCCGAAGAGCTGGCCAAGGAAATGGACATCACCCCGGAGAAGGTGCTGGAGATCCAGCAGTACGCCCGGGAGCCGATCTCGCTGGACCAGACCATCGGTGACGAGGGTGACAGCCAACTCGGTGACTTCATCGAAGACAGCGAGGCCGTGGTGGCCGTCGACGCGGTGTCGTTCACGCTGCTGCAGGATCAGTTGCAGTCGGTGCTGGAGACGCTGTCCGAGCGTGAAGCCGGCGTCGTGCGGCTGCGCTTCGGCCTGACCGACGGCCAGCCCCGCACTCTTGACGAGATCGGCCAGGTGTACGGCGTCACCCGTGAGCGCATCCGCCAGATCGAGTCGAAGACCATGTCGAAGTTGCGCCACCCCAGCCGTTCCCAGGTGCTGCGCGACTACCTCGACTAGCGACCGTTAAGGGCATGCCGCGCAATTAATTCGGATGCGTCGAAGGTAGTGGCTGTCCTAGGTTGACCGCATGTCAACCAGCCGCATCCTGGTGTCGTCCGGGACTGACTTCGAATCGACCGTCGGTTACTCACGCGCGGTACGCGTCGGCCAATTAGTCGCCGTGGCGGGCACGACCGGTCCCGGGACGCCCGACGACATCGGTGCCCAGACACGAGAAGCGTTGTGCCGCATCGAGATCGCCCTCAACGAGGCGGGAGCGGCGTTGAGCGATGTGATCCGCACTCGGATCTATGTGACCGACATTTCGCGCTGGCGTGAGGTCGCGGTGGTGCACGCCGAGGTATTCGGCCAGATCCGACCCGCGGCCACCATGGTGGAAGTGGCGGCGCTCATCGCCCCGGAACTGTTGGTGGAGATCGAAGCCGACGCCTATTCGGCGATCGCCGCGAACGAGCCGTCAGCGGAGGGCCGGTAACTAGTGACGTTGATCACAGCCCCAACGGGCAAGGCGCCGTACAGATGCGGGAACAGCATCGACTCCGGATCCGTTGCTACCCCTAGTTCCCAACGAATGGGTGAGTCCAGATGGTTCGGATCGATGTGCAGCAGAACGAGGTCTTCGCGGCCGCGATAAAGCCGGTTGGCCGGCAGATGCACTTGCTCCGGCGTCGACAAATGGACGAAGCCCACGCTGGCAAGAGACTCAGGACGAAGTTCGCCGTGGGCCTGGGCGGCCGACCAGTCGTCGGTGGGACACAGGTGTACCAGCACCGCCGCCGACCGACTCATAGCGCCATCTTGCCGCGACGGCCAAACGGCCAGGGGTGAGAAACGACACAGCCGGTAAACCGGCGGTGAAGACGGCCAAAAACGTTGACATCTGAGACAGTGGAGAAGGCAGAACGGAGAAGCCATGAACGCAACGTTGACCAGTCCAGAGTTAACTCGGGCTGATCGGTGCGATCGGTGCAGCGCTGCTGCACGGGTTCGCGCCAAGCTGCCCTCCGGCGCGGAACTTCTCTTCTGCCAGCACCACGCCAACGAGCATGAGGCGAAGCTGATCGAATTGTCCGCCGTGCTGGAAACAAGCGGCGAGCCGATCGCGTCTTAGGCACGACTCGCCACCTGCAATCCTGGCGGTCGATGCGTTCGTCGGGAATCCTGAACGGGTCATGACCGACCACCCAGTAAGACCTTCGCGACATCACCTCTGGCGGATCACTCGGAGGGCGTTGTCGAAAAGCTGGGACGATTCGATCTTTTCGGAGGCCGCGCAAGCGGCGTTCTGGTCGGCACTGTCTTTGCCGCCGCTGCTGTTGGGGATGCTGGGAAGTCTCGCCTACGTGGCGCCGCTGTTCGGACCGGACACGATGTCGGTGATCGAGCACTATCTGGTGTCGATGTCGAACAAGATTTTTTCGCAGAGCGTCGTTCACGAGATCATCGAGCCAACCATTGCCGACATCGATCGAGGCGCTCGCGGTGAAGTGGTGTCGTTGGGCTTCTTGATCTCGCTGTGGGCGGGGTCGTCGGCAATCTCCGCCTTCGTCGATTCGGTAGTCGAGGCTCACGATCAGACCCCGCTGCGGCATCCGGTCCGTCAGCGCCTGTTCGCGCTGGGGCTGTATGTGGTGATGCTGGTCTTCTTGATCGTCACTGCCCCGCTGATGGTGCGTGGGCCGCGCAAGCTCGCCGAATTCATTCCCGATGGCTTGCAGGACGTGCTGGCCTACGGCTACTACCCGGCGTTGCTCGTCGGCCTGATCGCCACCGTCGTCATCCTGTATCGCGTCGCCCTGCCGGACCCGATTCCGTCACATCGGCTGGTCTTCGGCGCCGCCCTGGCCAGTGTGGCGTTCGTGATCGCCACCCTCGGGCTGCGTATCTACCTGAGGTACATCACCGGCACCGGCTACACCTATGGCGCGCTGGCCACCCCGATCGCGTTTCTGCTGTTCGCGTTCTTCGCCGGCTTCTCGATCATGTTGGGTGCGGAGTTCAACGCCGCCATCCAGGAGGAGTGGCCGGCCCCGCGCACGCACGCCCACCGGATGCGACTGTGGCTGGTCAAGCGCGCCAAGGAAGCCGTCGACGACGCCGGCGGGGCAACGAACGACGACACGCCGCCCGTGCACCCCGACCCGGTCAGCTCTTCTTGAGCGACTCGTAGATCCGCTTGCAGTCGGGGCAGACCGGCGAGCCCGGCTTGGCCGACTTCGTCACCGGGAACACCTCGCCGCACAGCGCCACGACATGCGTGCCCATCACGGCGCTCTCCGCGATCTTGTCCTTCTTGACGTAGTGGAAGTACTTGGGGGTGTCACTGTCGGTCCCGTCGTCGACGCGTTCGTCGGTGTCGGTGCGCTCGATCGTCTGGGTCTCCATGGCACATATTGTGCCGGAACCGGGCCCGCCACCGTGAGCCAAATTGTGCAACAGTGGAGAAATGAGGCGCAGCCATGAGCTGGGTTTCGACGACGATGGTCGACCGATCCTCATCACCGCCGCCGCACCCTCCTACGAAGTCCAACACCGTCAGCGCGTGCGGAAATATTTGACGATCATGTCGTTCCGTGTTCCGGCGCTGCTTCTCGCCGCCGTCGCGTACGGCATGTGGCACAACGGTCTTCTCTCATTGGCAATCATTGCCGTGTCGATCCCGTTGCCCTGGATCGCGGTGCTGATCGCCAACGACCGGCCGCCGCGCCGCGCCGAGGAACCGCGCCGATTTGATGAACCGGTACGGCGGACTCCGCTTTTCCCCACCGCCGAACGGCCCGCGATCGAGCGCTACAGCCGCCCGTCGCCGCAAACGGAGTCGCCCGGCCCGCAAGCCGACGGTTTCGAATAACCCGCTGCCGCAGCGGGTTCTCAGCACATTCTCAGTTCGAGCGGACATTCGCGCACGTCAGCGGGTGTGAGATGGCCACCCCGTGGGAACTACTACGCGGGGTCGCTCGTTATACCCGATGACTGTTCACGCTCTGAGGAGGCCGCCATGGCAAAAGCCAACACGATCCGGATTGATGGCGATCTGGATGCTCAAAGCCCAG
>NZ_DASXHW010000261.1:0-4559 GCF_036488105.1 Mycobacterium sp.
ACCGGACAGTGGTTTGCCCAGCCGGCGTTCAAGGCGTCGATGGCGCTGCTGCTGGCGCTGGCGGCGGCCGCGCATCCGGTTGTTCGCGAGCGGCGCTGGCTGATGCTGGCGCTGGTGTTCTCGGCGATCGGCGACGCGCTGCTGGCCGTTCCGTGGTGGACGCCGTCTTTTGTATTCGGGCTGGCCTCATTTCTGTTGGCGCACGTGTGTTTTCTCGGCGCGCTGCTGCCGTTGGCGCGGCAGTCGGATCGGTCGCGGCCCCGTTGGATCGTCGTGGGGTTGACGTGTGCCGCGTGTGTGGGGCTGTTGGTGTGGTTCTGGCCGCAGCTGGGTCGCGACCGTCTGACCATTCCGGTCACGGTGTACATGGCCGTGCTGGCCGCCATGGTGTGTGCGGCGCTGCTGGCACGGCTGCCCACGCGGTGGACGGCGGTCGGCGCGGTGTGCTTCGCGGGCTCGGACGCGATGATCGGCATCGGCCGATTCGTGCTGGGCAGCGAGGCATTGGCGGTGCCGATCTGGTGGGCATACGCGGCCGCCCAGGTCCTGATCACGGCGGGCTTTTTCTTCGGTCGGGTGTCGACCGTCTCTGCTACACCTGGCGATTGACATCCTCCCCGCCCTAAAGGGCGGAGATTCCCGGCTCGGCGAGCACTCGGACCTCGAGGAGATCTGAATGTCTGACCGCTTCAGCACCGGCAGGGTTGAGACCAGCCCTGTCCAGAATGACTCTGGCAGCGTTTCGGTCGCGATCCTCGATTATTCCGCAGGACTCGCAGACGAACACCCGTTCCGACAGCGCCAAACGGAACTTGGCTCTCGCACCGCAACCGCTGCACGTCATCGTCGTCTGGGCGGGCGCCACCAACACCACCTTCCGGCCCGCCCGCTGCGCATACTCAATCAACACCGCCTTGGTGGCGCCGACGATGCCGTCGGCGGATTTGCGCGCCATACGCGACTTACCCAAAAACTGTGGTTTGAAGTCCTCGACGGCCAATGCGCCATGGTTGGCGACGACTTTGGTGGCCCACTTTCGCGCTGTGTGTTGCCGCTGTCGTGCGACCTTCTTGTACAGCTTGGCGACGGCGCGTTTCGCTTTGAGGTGGCCCTGGGACGCCGGTTGGCCGCCGGACGGCCTGCGCCGAGCCATGTTTCGCTGCCGGCGCGCAAGCTCTGCGCTGGAACGCTTGCCGTATTCCGGATGCGGCAAGTCGTATTCCGGGTCAGTGGTCGTTGCGCCCGCGCGCACTCCCCAGTCGATTCCGATGGTCCGCTCGCAGACCGGCAGCGCCGCGTCGTCACGGCGTACCACGAAACTTGCGTACCAATGCCCGATGCTGTCTCGATAGACACGCACACTGCTCGGATCGCACGGCAGTTCCCGCGACCACACCACCGGAATGGACAGGCCGCCAGCCAAACACAAGCGGCCGTCTTTCACAGCGAATCCCCGCCTGGTGTAGTTCAGGCTTGGCAGAGTGCGCTTGGCGGACTTGAACTTGCGGCGCCCCTTACCCTTCGCGCGCTTGGCGCGGAAGTTGCGCAGCATTTGCTGCTGCGTAACGACCGAACCCTCCCGCAGCCACTCATGCTCGCGCCGCCAGCCCGTAACCGTATCGTCACCGATCCACTCACCGGACTCGTTAAGCCGCTCGACCGCTTGATTCCACACCCACCGGCAGCGGTCCCACTCTCCCAGCAAGGCCGCAAGCGCGGTTGCGCCGGGGCGCAACCTGTATCGATAGCGGACGACGGTCATGCGGCGAACGCTACCGTCGCAGTACGACAACACCGCGCGTTCCTGCCCGGCCTGAAGGCCGAGGCTTCCTGGGCGGTAAACAGGTGACCCCGCGGACCCGGCAGCCCGCTGCATTCGAGCCGATAGCTCGGGTGCTGCCGATGTTGTCGGTGCCGCATCTGGACCGCGAATTCGACTACCTGGTGTCCGAGGAGCAATCCGACGATGCCCAGCCCGGTGTGCGGGTGCGGCTGCGCTTCCACGGCCGACTGGTCGACGGGTTCATTCTGGAGCGCCGCACCGAGACCGATCACGTCGGCAAGCTGGCCTGGCTGGACCGGGTGGTGTCCGCCGAGGCGGTGCTCACCCCGGAGATCCGTCGGCTGGTCGACGCCGTCGCCGCGCGCTACGCCGGCACCCGCGCCGACGTGCTACGGCTGGCCCTCCCGCCTCGGCACGCCAAGGTGGAGCGTGAAAACCACACGGCGCCTGAGCTTTCCGCTGTATCCGCCGTGGACCCGACGGGGTGGGAGGCCTATGGCAGCGGTGGGCAATTCCTGACCGCGCTGGCGGAGTCGCGGGCAGCCCGCGCGGTGTGGCAGGCGCTGCCCGGCGACGTGTGGGCCGATCGCTTCGCCGAGGCCGCGGCGCAGACCGTGCGGACCGGGCGCGCGGTCTTGGCGGTCGTGCCGGATCAGCGCGACGTGGACACGTTGTTTCGGGCCGTGACGGCGTTGCTCGACGAAGCGGGGGTGGTGGCGTTGTCGGCGGGCTTGGGTCCGGCCGCGCGGTACCGGCGCTGGCTGGCCGCGCTGCGGGGCAGCGCACGGCTGGTGATCGGCACCCGGAGCGCAGTGTTCGCGCCGATCAGCGACCTCGGCCTGGTCATGGTGTGGGACGACGGCGACGACACGCTGTCCGAGCCGCGGGCCCCCTACCCGCATGCGCGCGAGGTGGCGATGCTGCGTGCCCACCAGATGCGTTGCGCGGCGCTGATCGGGGGATACGCCCGTACCGCTGAAGCTCATGCGCTGGTGCGCAGCGGCTGGGCGCACGACCTGGTCGCGACCCGGCCGGTGGTGCGCGCCCGCTCGCCGCGGGTGGTGGCCCTCGACGACGGTGGCTACGCCGACGAACGCGATCCGGCGGCGCGCACCGCACGGTTGCCGTCGGTGGCGCTGCGCGCCGCCCGCTCGGCATTGCAGGCCGAGGCGCCGGTGCTGGTGCAGGTGCCACGGCGCGGTTACGTGCCCTCGCTGGCCTGCGCACGTTGCCGGGCGATTGCCCGCTGCCGTCAATGCACCGGCCCGCTGTCGCTGGACGACCGCGATGGCACGGCCCCGGTATGCCGCTGGTGTGGCCGGGCCGACCCCGCACTGCGCTGCGGCCGCTGCGGGTCGGACGCGGTGCGCGCAGTCGTGGTGGGTGCTCGGCGCACCGCCGAAGAACTGGGCCGCGCCTTTCCCGGCACGACGGTGATCACCTCGGCAGGCGAAGCGATGGTGTCCGACGTCGACGATCGTCCAGCTTTGGTGGTGGCTACGCCCGGTGCTGAACCCCGCGCGGTCGGCGGCTACGGGGCGGCCCTGTTGCTGGACAGCTGGGCGCTGCTCGGGCGTCAGGATCTCCGCGCGGCCGAGGACACCCTGCGGCGGTGGATGGCCGCAGCCGCGTTGGTGTGGCCCCGCGATAACGGTGGGGTAGTGGTGGTCGTGGCCGAATCATCAATTCCCACAGTGCAATCGCTGATCCGCTGGGATCCGGTCGGCCATGCAGAGGCCGAGTTGGCCGCGCGCACCGAAGTCGCGTTACCGCCGAGTGTGCACATGGCCGCCCTCGACGGTCCCGGCGAGGCGGTGACGGGGTTGCTCGAGGAAATCCGGCTGCCGGACAGCGCCGAGCTGCTGGGACCGGTGCCGTTGCCGGCGGGTGCACGAAGGCCGCCCGGGATAGCGGCCGAGGTGCCGGTGAGCCGGATGCTGGTGCGGGTGCGCCGCGAGCAGGGCCTGGCCTTGGCGGCTGCGTTGCGCCGCGGGGTCGCCGTGGTCAGCGCCCGGCAAGTCCACGAGGCGGTCCGGGTGCAGATCGACCCCCTGCACATCGGCTAGGCGACTGCTCGCTACTCGGCCGCGCAGCGTGTGTCGGTGAGCGAAGTCCACGTATTCCGTGCGACGATGCGAAGACTGGCCGAGCGCCAACGACGCCCACCGGTCTTTCTTTCCCGTCGAGGGAGGTCAGTTATGGCAACGATTGCGGATACCACACGAATCGGGCGCTGCCTGATTTTCGCGCGTGAGCACCTCAAGCAGGCCCGAGCCGCCGGTGACGAGGTCCGGGCCATGCAGTGGCATTCGGTCATGGACGAGTTCATCGACGCGTGGCCGCGGTCGGCGTGATCATCGATCCCGTCCACTGCACCGAGATCGGCTGTGCCTGTCCAGGCAATCGATGGTGGACCGGCTGGGTCGGGCCTCGTGAAATCCATATCGTGCCCATCGACGATCTACAGCCGCACAATGTCGAAGAATGCGCGTGCGATCCTCAGATCACGTTGCATGTCGCGGGTGATGGTTACGCGTCATGGCGGGTGACTCATGACAGCTTCGACCGCCGCGAACTGATTGAGCACGCGTACTAGCCGGGGCTGAGTCCAGGTGTGGCGGGCCGCTTCCCGAGCAAGCTGCGCGTCCACGCGTAGATCACGGCTCACAAATCAGCGCAATCTAGGGTGGAGCCGGGAATGCGCCGACATTTTGTCCCGGGGTGAAGCCCGATCGACAGGAGCCAATGCAGTGAAGCGGACAGCAATCGGCGGCGC
>NZ_DASXHW010000287.1:0-7359 GCF_036488105.1 Mycobacterium sp.
CGACGAAGCAAACGCGCATCTACTCGAGTACTCCGTCAACCGCGCGACGCTGCTTGACGGCTTGCGCGGCATCGGTATCGACCGGCTGGCACCCACCGACGGCGCGTTCTACGTCTACGCCGACGTCTCGGACTTCACCGATGATTCGATGGCCTTCTGCTCAAAGCTGTTGGCCGACACGGGTGTAGCGATTGCACCCGGTATCGACTTCGATCCCGAGCGCGGCGGCTCCTACGTCCGGCTCTCCTTCGCCGGACCTGCCGGCGACATCGACGAGGCGCTGCGCCGAATGGGCAGCTGGCTTAACGGTTAGAACGGCGTCGCTAGCTTATCTGCGTCCCATATCGCCCATGTGCATATCGCCGAAGTCGTGCATACCGCCACCGATCGGCGCGTCAGGCGGCGGCGCTATCGGCGCGTCAGGCGGAAGCGCCGACGGCGCGTCAGGCGGCGGCGCTATCGGCGCATCGGCTGGCGCAGCCGGTGGCGGCGGGGCCGCAGGTGGCGGTGACGGCGGCGCGTACGGCCCGCCAGCGCACACCGGGTCGTTAGGCATGCTGATGCATGCAGTACTGGTGTTACTGGTGGGGACGCCACCTAGACCATCTGAGGGGTTGGCCGGGTTGGCTGCACCGGCATATGGGCCGAACGCGCACACGCCTACCGTGGGCATCGTCGCGCATAGGGGATCAGACGGGCTGCTGGGAACGCCAGGAGGATCGTCGAGCGGAGCGGGCGCACCAGCACCGCCTGCGAAGCCGGGCCCTGCGTAGGCCGGAACGGCTACGCCCGCCGCGGCTATTCCAATCAGTGCAACGGCCCCAGCGGTTCTCGCAATTACACAGCCCAGTTCCGAAGCCATCGACCACTTCATCTCGCCCCTCACTTCCGACCCCTATGAGCCACAGCGATGTTCGCTGTTATCGACGCATCACCCGTGATAGTCGCATACTCGCTTTCGGTACGGGCGGAAATGGCCATCGCTCCGTTGTATGCCGACACAGCAGCGGAATTCGGGTGCGTATGGCCAACCGCTACGAGATAATGTGGCCGAATTCAGTCCTCGAGCAAAGGCAACAGCGACCCAAAAGAACCTACGGCAAGCTATGCCGCGAGGGTTCACCACGCTTGGCGGAGGCCGTCTAGGCCGCCAGTGCCACCCGAAATTCGGCTTGGCTGAGCAGCTTTCGCTACTCTGCTGCGGAACGCGCACGCCGCCAGATCCGCTCCGCCGCAGCGCGAACCCCGGCGGAAAAAAACCTCGCCGCAATCTGTACCCGATCGGCAACATTGTTCTTGCGCAATAGGTCCGGGGTACCGGACGTCATCACCGTTATATCGTACAGAACGGCCCCGAGGCGCTGCGCCGAATGGGCGGCTGGCTGCCGAGCCGTTAAGACGTCAGCTCGTCGATACGGGCTTCGAGCGCCGAGCGTTCGCCGGTGTCCGCCACGTTGATTCCGAACCGGTCGATCAGCGTGTCGACCACCGCGGCGGCATCGGGCAGCACGATCTTTTCGGTCTTGCCGTCGCGGTGAATGGAGAGATGGCGATCCGAGAGGTTGCATCGCCCGTCGGCCGTCACCAGAGAGGCCATCAGGTTGTTGACGAAATGCGACGACGGATGGGTCGATACGTACCAACTCCCGACCTTCAAATCGATCGGCGGTGCTGTCCTGGTGGAGAATTCGTACAACGATTGCCACTCGTCGCGGATCAGCGCCTCTACCACCAGACCACCCCGGCGATCCTGGAGACGATAGGGCTCATGCGTTGTCTGCTGGACGCTGCCGGTCTCCAATCGGAGGGGTGACGTCGGCGTCTGACCGCCGAAACCTACGTCGACCAGTAACAGTTGCGGTGCCTCTGGGAGGCTTACCGCCAGAAGGGTGTGCGTTTGTGACGGTACGGGCGCGCCAGGTTGCATCGTCCAGACCACTCGGGCCTTGAACCGCCGCACCCCGAAGCCGACTGCTTCCAGCACGTGACCCATCAGGCCGTTGTGCTCGTAGCAGTAGCCACCGCGGCGCCGGTGAACCAGCTTGTCGGCCAACGCCACTGGGCCCAAGTCGTCGACCGGCACGCCCAGCAGCGGATCAAGGTTTTCGAATGGAATCGTTTGGGTGTGCGCCGTCACCAATTCGTGCAGGACATCGAAGGTTGGGTCGGCCGCGCCGCGGTAACCGACCCGTTCGAAGTACCGGTTCAGATCCAGCGTCATGTGGGCCATTGTGACCCAGTGACAGCCGGATCACGCCACGCGGGCCTCCACCAGGCTCAACGGCGATGCGGTCGAGACGAGCCGGGTCATCTGAAATCCGGCTTGGCTGAGCAGGTTTCGGTACTCGGCGGCTGTGCGTTCGCGGGCAGCCAAGTTCAGCAGCATCTCCAGGTCCGCCCATTTCCCCGGGAAGTCCCGGTCGTGGTCGGGGATCACCAGTTCCACCAGCAGGATGGTGGCTTGTCGGCCTGCCGCAGCGCGAACATTGCGCAGGATCTGGACCGCCTTCTCGTCGGGCCAGTCGTGCATGATGTTCTTCAGCACATATGCGTCGCCACCGGCCGGAACGCTGTCGAAAAAAGATCCCGCTTCGATGCGAACACGATCCGCCACATCTCTCTCGCACAAGATCTTTGGTGCGTCAGACACGACCGCCGGTAAGTCGTACAGCACACCTTGTGAGCGCGGCGTCGCGGCCAGGATGGTGGCCAGCAGTGGGCCGTGCCCGCCGCCGACGTCGACGATCGTGGGATAGACACTGAAGTCGTACCCGGCCGCCACGGAAGCATCGGTCAACTCCGAGATGCTGGCCATGGTTCGGTTGAAGAGATCGGCGTGTCGCGGATCCTCGGCGAAATAGTCGAAGCTCTCCTTGCCGTGCATAGGCGGAACCACAGATTTTCCGGTGCGAATCGAATCCGCCAGCAGTGTCCAACGTTCGCGTTGCTCGCGCGATCCGTAAAACTGGGCAGCCCACACCATCGACGCCTCCGCATCCGAACACAGCGTCCGGGCAAGGGAATTCAACTCGTATCGGCCGTCGCGACGACGATCGAAGACGCCTCTACCGATCAACGCGCGCAGCAGCCGGCGCAGTGCGTCCGAGTCCGCGCCGACCTTCACCGACAACTCGTCGATGGTCAACGGCCCGTCGGCCAAGGCATCGGCGACGCCCAGTTCGGCAGCGACGCTGATCGCCTGCGACACCCAGGTCGCGATGATCATCTCCATCATCGTCGCGGGCGCGGGCATCAACCGCTGGTTGAGTCGATACAGGTGATGACGCACCCACTCGACGACGCGGGCGGCCGCGGCAGGCGGCACTTTCGCAGTCGCCGACATCACCACACCTCGGCGAGCGACGCACGACTGATCTCAGTTGAGATATCGCGATGACTGACCCAACCGAGGAACCGCGTCAGCACCCACGTCATCAAGCGGTCCGAGATGAGCGCGGCGGGCCGCAGCACCGACTCGCTGCGCGACACCTGCTGCGTCGTTACCCAGGACACCGCCTTGACCTTGCGCCGGCGGGTCTTCTCGTATTGGCGCAGGGCGCTGCTCACATCGACGCCTTCGGGTAAATCTGACAGCGCCTTGCACAAGACCATCGTGTCCAGCAAAGCCTGATTCGTGCCTTGGGCGAGTGTGGGCGGCATCGTATGCGCGGCATCGCCGAGCAACGTCACCGCACCGGCGCCGGCGCCGGGAACCGGGTGCCGAAAATGCGGAAACGGCGACGGGGCCAGATCGTCGTCGGTCAGAGTGGCGAGGACCTCGTCGACCAGATCAGACCAGCCCGCGAAATGCGACCGGATCATCTCGATCGGTCGCAGCGGCCTGACAAAGTCCGGCGACCAGGGCAAGTCGAACCACCACTGCAGATCAGAACCGCCGGCCGGCCACAGGCCAAGATTTCCGTGCTCGCCGATCATCATCCTGGCTACCTGCGGTTCGGGAATAACGGGAAGGGTGACGAGGCCTTGCCAGCTGCACCACCCCGTCGGCTTCGCAGCCGGCGCACCGACGACATCGCGGACAACCGAGTGCAGGCCGTCCGCGCCGATCAGCACATCCCCATCGGCTGAGCTGCCGTCCTCGAAGTCGACCCGTACGCCACTACCGTCATTCGCTACCCGCGCGGCACGGGTGTTGCAGCGGATGCGATCGGCCGGAAAGCCTTTGAGCAGTCGTTCCAGCAGGACTCGACGCGGCACCATCCGAATCGGCGCGCCCAGCCGGTTCACCATCGCGTCGAGGTCCATGGTGGCGAGCGGCCGGCCGGTGGATGTCATGACCCGCACGGCCGACAGCGGCTGACCGGCTCCGGTCATGTCGACACCGAGCTGGTCGAGAACCGTTGCGCCGTTGGACCAGATCGTCACGGCGCCGCCGCCGGCGGTCACGTTCGGGCGCTGGTCGAAGACGGCGACGTCGTGTCCGTCACGCAGCAACCCTCGGGCGACCGAAATGCCGCTCACGCCCGCGCCGACAACCAGGATCCGGGATTTCAATAGACGCCCCGCCCTAGTCCTCTGCATGCCGTTCGTAGTCCCACCGCTCCAGCCAAGCCTGTAGTTTCACCAGGCCGTACCCGACGACGGGCGTGGCGACCCAGAAGTAGACCATCACCAGCGGACTCATCTCAAAACCCTTCTCAAACCCTATGCTCCTACCACGCGATAATTCGACGAAAAGTTCATCGCGGCGCCTCACCTGCGGAGAAGATGGACCGGTGAGCCTGGTGATCTCCGACCACGAGCGGGCGGCGCTGGCCGAGCTTGCCCAGTTCCCGCTGTTCGCCGCGCTGACGGGCCGGCGGTCGCGCCGGTTTCCGGTCGGCGGCCGGATCCCCGCCGGGGCGCTGGCCTTCACCAGTCGTCGGCCAATCCAACCGCTGTCAGAAGTCGAACGGGCCCTGCTTATTTCGGTAACCGGCGGAGTGACGGGTTGGAATTTCGGAATCACCCATAACCCCAGCTACGCCCCGTCGTTTCCCAACTACGCGGGAAGCGCGACGGGCCGGACCTTCCCGTCCGCCGCGGGCTTCCACACCAGCCAGCTGTTCTTCACCGACGACACCGGCAGCTACCTGCTGCCCAACCGCGACGAGCCGCCGCGCGAATTCGACAGCATCGAAGGGTGGATCGGTCACACCGCGGCGTCGTATGTGCGGATTTCGGATGCCCGCCTGGAACTGCCCCGCGAAGAACCGTATATGGAAGGCCACAACATCTGGATCGGAAACCATCCGGGCAGCCTCCTGGCATTCCCGGTGGCCGATCTCGCCGAGCACCTGATGGAGAACCTGTGGTTCTTCGCGGCCAACGGCTACCCGATCACCGACGACATCAACGGCCGCAATATCCCTGGCCTTGACCGCTTTTCGTTACCCCATGCCGATGACCCGCTTCCGCTGTCGTTCGTCGAGCAGTACACGATCACTGAGGCCAGCGCGGAACTGGCGATCGCCACCAACAACGGGGTGCTGGCGCTGCAGGCATTGGGGCTCGGCGGCTGGACCTACGACGGGCTCGACCGGTTGTCCATATTGGGCGGCTCCGGTGATCCGCGGGCACCGGGGTTGGGCTTCGTCGCCGACGACGACGAGCGCTGGCCCTTCCCGAACGCCACCGGGCTGCCCGGATATTTCGAGACCCTCAGTCCGCCGCATGTGCCGTCGGTGGCAGCCGGCGTGGAGAAGCTGGTGGCTCGAAAGTTCAGTCCTGGCGGGCCATTTCACCCGGATACGCCCGGACCGTGGTCGGATACCCAGACGGTGCGCGGCTCCGCGCTGCCGCCAGAGGGCATTCAACAAGTGGTGACCGGTGAAGCGTCCTACATCTACGACACCTTCGGCAAGCTGCCCGGCACCGTGCCGACTGTGCATGTCCTGATGTATCTACAAGCCCAACATCTCGACACTGACTTCTACGACGAACTATTCGGGCCTGGGGCGTATTTGAGCACTCACGCCGAGCATCAAGACCGCTGGCACCGAAGCTAGACCGGTCGGCTCGCGTTCACCGTGACGCCGGCGGGCGCGTAGCGGTCCGGGTCCGCGACTTCCCAGTCGTCCCTCCAGCTGGCCGGTGCATGGTTGAGCAGCACTGCGGGCTCGAGCCATTCGTAAAGCTCGGCGTACGAGCGTTGCTCGGTGGGCGATATCCGCTTGCGCAGCATGTGCGGGTTGAGCATCGACAGCTCCGAGACACCCATCGAGGCCATCATGCGCATGGCTTGCGCGACGGTGGCGCGTTGGTAGTTGTACACCCGCTCGCTCTTGTCGGCGACGTCAAGGGCACGGGCTCGATACGGATCCTGGGTTGCGACGCCCACCGGGCAGTGGTTGGTGTGGCATCGCTGCGATTGGATGCAGCCCGCCGCCATCATCATCGATCGGGCGGAGTTGGTGTAGTCGGCACCCTGAATCAGGCGCTTGATGATGTCGTTTCCGGACGCGACCTTGCCGCCCGCTCCGATCCGTATCCGGTCCCGCAGGCCCGTTCCCACCAACGCGTTGTGCACGATCATCAACCCGTCGGTGAGCGGAAGTCCAACATTGTCTTCGTATTCCAATGGCGCCGCGGCGGTTCCGCCCTCGGCGCCGTCCACAATGATGAAGTCGGGCGTCACCCCTTCGGCCAGCATCGCCTTGCACGTCGCCAGCACGTCGATCCGTGAGCCGACGCACAGCTTGAATCCCACCGGTTTCCCGTCGGCCAGTTCGCGCAATCGGGCGATGAAGCGAACCAGTTCACGCGGGGTCTGGAAAGCCGAGTGCGCGGCCGGGCTGACGCACTTGACGCCGACCGGAACTCCGCGGTAACCGGCGATCTCCTGAGTGACCTTGGCCGCGGGCAGCACGCCACCGATGCCGGGCTTGGCGCCCTGACTCAACTTGATCGAGATGCATTTCACCAGGGGATGAACTGCCTTGGCCGCGAACATATCTGGATCGAAGGCTCCGTCCTTGGTACGGGCACCGAAGTAGCCCGAGCCGAGTTCCCAAATCACGTCAGCGCCGCCAAGATGGTAGGGGGTCAGGCCGCCCTCGCCGGTATCGTGGGCGAACCCACCCTTGCGGGCGCCGTTGTTCAACGCGCGCAACGCGTTGCCGGACAGCGCCCCGAAACTCATTGCGGAGACGTTCATCAACGCCATGTCGTACGGCTGCCTGCAATCGGGCCCACCGACCCGCACCCGGAACGGCTCGGCGGGCGGCTCGACCGGTCGCGCCGTGTGCACCAGATACTCGTAGCCGACCTGATCGATGTCGCGCTCGGTGCCGAACGCCAACTCTGCGGCGGTGCCCTTGGCCCGTTCGTAGATCAACGATCGAACGTCGCGGTCGAAGG
>NZ_DASXHW010000288.1:0-4942 GCF_036488105.1 Mycobacterium sp.
CGCTTATCAAACGGACGCGCCGGGCTTCTTGTTTCAAAGTGAGACAAATTCGGGTCAGCCCGTTAAGGCGGCCAGAAAGATATGTGCTAGCTGTCAAGAACTTAAGCGTGAGATAACGAAGAGGCCCCTACGCTGGGGAGACTGCCCATTCTCCGGAGGTCGGCTCACCCACTCGGTTGGAGGTGGGCGCCCCGGATAGAGGCCTTATCGACCGGGTCCCCTACCGAGCGGGAGAATGAATCGCTACCCCGACTGCGCCTTGCTTAGCGGCCTGCGTGCTGTCGGGGTAGCCCATTACTGGATCAAGAGCGGCAAGGTCTAGGCCTTACTTGACCCACCAGGGGTGGGGTTGCCCTTTGCGTGGGGGTTGCCCCCTTGCGCTACGAGTGTCGCAGTCAACGTGACGCGCGTTACAGATTGCGCAACATCGAGTTCAGGGTTCACCCAGTTGGCGCATCGTTAGCATTGCTCATTATTATCGCGTAGTGGCGATCGGCCACAGCCTTGAACTTCTCGCGCTGGTTGCGCCAGTCTCGGACGTTGGACCGCGCGCGGTCGCAGGCCAGACACGACCGGTAGCCATCTCGAGCCTTGCCGGCAATGAGGTTTGGTGCGACTAACAAGTGCTCAATGGGACACTCGGTGCGGCGGCCTTTGTTGTGGGTGCCATGCAGGACCATGTCTAGGCAGTTTGAGGCCGGAGTGTCCCACCTCAAATTGCCCAGGTGGTTGTTCGCTACGGCGCCGTCATTGTGGCATCCGTGCATCCCCTCGGGTCTAGGACCTACGAACGCCTCAAGCACCAGCTGGTGAACCTTGCGAGTGCGCCCGCGGCCCTCGATGTACAACTGGACCTGCCGGTGGCCGCGCCGCTCATGGAGAGACTGCTTGAGAATGCACCCCTTCAAGCGGCGCGCACCAAGCGGGCCTTGCACCTGACGGGGAACGCTTCGCACGCGCCCCAGGTCAGAGACTTCGTAAAAACCCTGGCACCCGACCACGGGCAACCAGCGCTCGGTAGGATCACTCATGGGACGGCCTCCGCTGCCGTTCAAGGCCCCGGGGCCGGCGTTGGTAGCGCCGCCCGGGACCGTCTAACAAGGTTGGGGCCAGCATAGCCGAACATGCGTTCGAGCCACGCATGTTAAAGATGAGGCTGAAGTTCTCACCTTCAGGCCCATAGTAAGCGACACCCCACCGGTCTGCCATCGTCAAAAACGGGGTTGCACAACATGCGTACGACGGTGGCCCCCCGCCGCCGAGCCGCCACGCGAGGGGCAGGCTACGAGACGACGGAGGGCCACCCTCAGAACCAGCTCAACCTCGGGGCGTCTCCCGAACGTCGCCCGAAGGAGCCGGTTCACCTAGCGGAGCGGCGCCACCTACACACAGCGGTGTGACGGTCCAACTCCAGTCTTGTTCCCCGCCTAGTCCAACTCCGACCCACCATGTACCCGCAGTGCGGACACACAGCGAAGAACCGCCGACACCATCCCCGGCTGTGCACGGTCACGGCGCGGACACTATGGGCGGGCTCGTCATCAACGGCACCGGCGGCTGAGTGTTCAGCTCGAACAAGGGTGCGACGTCCGGCATCGTCGGAACCATCGGCGGTGACGTGATGCTCGGCGGCAAAGGCTCGGGGGTCTGGGTAATCGTCAACGGCGCAGGGGTTTCGGTCACGGTGACCGGGGCCGGTGCGTCAGGTGTGGCCGTGACAGTCACCTGAGGCAGGGGGACAGGCGTGTCAGTAATGGTCACGGGCGGCTCGACCACCACCTGCGGCTCCGGCGTTGGAGCCGAGGTGGCGATCGGCACAGCAGGTGACGAGACCTGCGGGTCTCCCGGCATTGGAAAAACGGTTGGCGCCGGGTAGACGAGCCCAGCCCATACGCCAGCAGCCGCCCCCAGAGGGGCCATCCAAATCAGCAGCCGCCGAAGCAGTCGCTTGTCGGCGGAGTGCATGACGCCTCCGATCGGAACGGTTGTTCGATCAGTTCGCCAGGACACCCGTCACGATGACGTTACTCAGGAAATTATGGGCCGCCTTGTCCAACTGACCGCCGCACGTGATCAACTGGATCTCGGCGTCAGGCTTCGGGCCGTACGCGTCGGAACTCGGAAACGCGGACTTAAGGACGGTGCGCACCCGCGTGACCTTGAAGGTGATCGTGGAGCCATCCGCTCGGCCGATCACGATCGGATCGCCGAGATTGAGCAGGTGGATGTCGTGGAAGAGGCCCAGCTTCCCGTCCCCGTCAACGTGTGCCAGCAGGACTGCCGAACCAATCTCCCCCGGTCGCACCCCCAGATCGAACCAACCCGCGATTTCAGGGTGGTGGACGTCTGGAACCTGCACTGTCAGGTCTGGGTTAACCCCCAGTGGGATGAGCGCGGACATGGCCTTGATCGCCGGGATGCTCACCGAAGTGGGCAGCGCCACCTGTGGTGCTCCGGCCGGTTGAGCAGTCGGAGTAGTAGCCGGGGCAGGAATCGACGCTGAGGCCATCGGGTCGGCACTCGTCATAGGCGCCGCCGCAGCGGACATGCTCGCTGGTGCCGCCGTAGGTGATGCCGACACGCTGGCCGGAGTCACCGTCGCCGCCGGGCTAGGCGACGACGGTGACCCGGCAACAGCGATGCCCACAACGGCAATCGCCCCGACCGACAGGCCACCCGCAAGGATGGCCCGCCAGTTCACAGCGCCTGCCTGAAGGTCGAGATGGGTGATCCAAGCATGGCGTTTAGTGCTCCCACCTCAGAGTTGTAGACAATCGGACAGTTGACAGTTAGCGCTGCGTCGAACCGTCGCCAGTGGAAACCGCCCCACAGGGCACCATGGGAACGGTCATTGCGTTCGGACACGCCGGGACAACCGGCATGGCGGGGGTGAGAACCAGCGGCGCCGGGGCCGGGGTAACGACGGCCGGGGCCGGGACGGTCATGCCCGCACACGCAATGCCCTGGGCCGCGATCGCCGCGTTCAGCGCCAGACGGGTGTCCAGCACAGCCTTGATCTTCGGCAGGTCGCTGACCAGGGACAGCATGCTGGCGTGCTCGGAGTACAGCTGCATGAGGCTGGCCTGCTGGGCGGCGGTGATGTTGCCCTGGGCGAGGATGCCCTCGGCGGTGGAGATGTTCGCGGCGGTGAAGCCGAGCTCCTTCGCCCGGGCAACGACGACGTTGAGGGCGTTGGTGTAGTTGACCTGCGCGGTCGCCGACAGGGCCATGGCGTTGGTGCAGTCAGCCGCAGTGGCGGCAAAGGCGGTACCGGACAGGCCGAGGGATGCGGCGCCGGCCGCAACAACGAGGGCCAGGGCAGCGATAGAACGCTTCACGTGGTGCCTTCCTTAGTGCTGGGGTGGTTGGGTCAAGCAGGTAGGCGGAGCCTCTGGCCGATAAAGATGGCGTCGGGGTGGGGTAGGCGGTCACCGTTAGCCGCCCAGATCACCTCGAAAGGGAGGCCGAAGGCGGCGGCGATGTGGGTCAGGGTGTCCCCCGGCTGCACGATGTAGTGGTCGAACAGCATTTCGGGGGCTGCCGCAGGGGCCGGCTGCGGCGCCGGGGTAAATGCTGCCGCCTGGTGTGCGGCAACAGTTCGGACCGCGGCGTGGGTGACAGTGGGGGCCGCGCGCTGGGCTGGCCGGTGATGCTTAGTCGGATGGTGGTGTTTCTTCGCGTGGTGATGCTTCGGCTTGTCGTCCCCATGCGTGCCGTGGTGGGAGGCCGCCAACACCACCGGAGTGGACGCATACGCCGGAACGGCTGGGAGGCCGCCGGTGATTTCCGCCAGCACCAAACCGCCCACGGCGATCCGGGCACAGTTCACCGCAACACGGGGACCTGGGGCACGATGACGCCCTCGGTACCCCATATCAGTTGCCACCGCCCATGTAGTCACCGTTGCCGGCGGTGTCCACGGGATTGCCGTCGGACCCATCGCCCAGGCTCGAGCCGTCGCCAGGGCCGTCGGAGAGCCCGTAGTAGTTGCCGCCCCGTCTCGGGTTGAAGTCGTTGAGGATCCCCCCACCGGTCGGGCACTTCAGGTTCACCAAGCTGGCCGCAAGGCGCACCTGCAAGAACTGGGCAAGATCCGGCGCCATAGCGATATCCGGGGACGGTTTCCCAACCTCGAACTCGCGGTCGTTCGCCAACCTGAGCGGGGCAACGAACATCAGCTGCTGGCAGTACACCGCCGACGCGTCCTGATAGGTGAACGGCTGGTCAACCCCAAGCCGGTACAGGTTCGTCTTCGGGGACGACTTTCTGGCGTTCACCATCGTCATCGGGTCGTTCTGCGGCACCAACGCCACCGGTGCGGCCTGCGGCTCAGCCTGCAACTCGTTCAACGCCAACGACACCGAAGTGCGCCCACCGGCGGTCTGGTCCGGCGCGGAGAACGGAACACAACCCAACGCCGGCTGAATAAAGTTGTTGAGCAGCCCGTTGTCCGACCCGTTGGTTACAAACACCGCGCCCGGAGGAATGACCCCGGTGTCCTGACCGGTCTGACCGTTCGCCAGGGCCACATATTTGGTGATCACATTGTCGGACTGGTCCTGGTCAACCACAGAGAAGTCTCGGGTCGACGGGCACGGCAACCCATCCTTCCCCACACCCAGCGGCGGCACAGTCAACAGACCTGCGGTCATGGCGGTGTGCGCAGCCTTAAAAAAGGCGGGGGCGTTGCAGTACGAGAACTGGCCGAAGATTGACCTGAACAGCCCATTCACGCACCCATAGGCGTGTGCCAGGGTCAGATTCGTGCCCTGGAACCCAAACCAAATGCCCACCACCGCACCAGGCGGCAACACTGGTGTCACCGTTGGCAGCAACGGGCGCGTACCACGGTCAATGACCAACGGGCGGTAGATCGTGACCTGACCGGTGGCCGGGTCGAGGATCGTTGCCTCCACGAAAGCCGACTGCGCCGGGTTCGCCT
>NZ_DASXHW010000291.1:0-6482 GCF_036488105.1 Mycobacterium sp.
ACCAGGGTGCGCCGAATGCGGCGCAACCCACCGGTGTCGAATCCGGCAGCGGCAATGGCATCGACGGTTCGACGGTTCGGCTCGCATCCGGATGCCAGCCACGACCATGGCTTGGCGATCAGGTCCTGAAACCGTCCCATCAGTCCGTCGCCGCGGACATGCTCGAGGACTACCAGCCGGCCGCCGGGTGCGAGTACCCGACGGATTTCGGCCAGGGTGGCGTCCACGTCGTCGACCGAACACAACACCAGGCCGATATGCACCGAGTCAAAGCTGTTGTCCGGAAAGGGAATCGACTCGCCGATCCCATCGACGATGTCGACGTCAATGTCATGGCGCTGTGCCAGCGCGGACGCCATTCTGCGCATCGCCGCCTCGGGCTCCACCGCGGCAACCGACGTGACCGCAGCCGGGAGGAACAGCAGGTCGGTTCCGGGTCCCAGTCCCACCATCAGTAGCCGGCCGAACGCGTGAGTCATCGCCTCTCGGCGATAACGGCGATAGAACAGCCGGTCGAACACCGGCATGCCGAGTCGATAGATGTACGGGAACAACGGATTACGGCGCGCCACGGTCCACCTGCACGCTGCCCAGATCCATTCGGAACGGCGGATACTCGTCGCGCATCAGCGAGATGTAGACGGCCACCCGATAGCGCCACCTCACGATGCCCATCAGAAGGTCGAACATGCCCTGGTTGATGGTGCCGATGCACCCCAACCACACCGCGTTGACGACGCACAGCGCCTGCAGAAATGGCTCCAGCGCCCAGCAGAGGATTATCTGCGGCAGTCCCAGCAGCCACCGTTGCAACGGCGCAGCCCGATTCGTAAGGCTTTCTGGGTAATCCACCTCGAGGTCGGCCGGGTAATCCGGTACCGAGGCGAGCGTGAAAGGCGGGTACTTGTCGGTGCAGTTCATCGGGAAGCGGTAATTCATCAGTCGCCACGACCAGCGCAGCACCCCGACGTTGAAGTCGAAGAGCGGGCGCGGATACCGTCCGGTGAACACGATGGCGATGCCGGCGGCGATCGTCACCAGCGGATACAGCAGATACAGACCGATCAGAATGGGGTAGTGCGGCACCGCCAGCACGCACCATTTGACCAGCCAGAGCCGGCGCGACGGCGCATCGATAGCACTGCGCACTCGTACGGGATCGTCCCTATCAACGGGCTGGTCCACGCTGTCCATCCTGCAACTCCCCGGGCCGTCGTGCAGGTCGCTCCAATGTACTTACGGGCCAGAGGAGTGCCGGGTTCAGATCTTGCGCGCGCTCGCGGTGGCCTGGTCGACTTCCCAGTACGCGCGCAGCGCCAGCAGCTTGCCGTCGTGGTCGGCTTTGTAGGTGAACACCCCTTCGGCGGTCACCTGGTGTCCTGCTGCGGTGATCAAGATGTGGCCGACGTTGGCTTCTTCATTGCCACACTGATAGGTGTCGCGGAAAACGAACTCGATCTTGTCCGTCGGCGCAATCGCCATGTCCCAGAACGCCGAGATGGCGTCGCGTCCGCGATGGCCCTTACCATCGGGATCGAAGTGCGACGGACCGATCGGGTCTTCCACGATCGCATCGTCGGCGAAGACCGCCAGCCACGCTTCTTTGTCCCTGGCGCCCACCGCATCGCGGGAACGCTTGCCGGCCAGGTGTGCAGGAGAATCGGCCATCAGTCCTGCCATCCCGAGTGAATGTAGGTGTCGGCGAAGCGCTTCAGCGAGTCCTTCTTCTTCTCCAGCGGCGCATCGAAGCCCAGCCCGTCGAACATCCAGGGGATGACGATGTTGTCGGTCACGCCGACGTCGGCCAACTCCTTGTGGCCGTCCACGCCGAACTTGTCGATGCAGACCGCCTGGTATTCGAAAGGCACATCCGCACGGTCGTATTCGGCGAGCAACGCCTCGATCTTGCCGATGGTTTCGGCAAGCTGATCACACGTCATCATCGCGCTGGTCCATCCGTCGCTGACCCGAGCGGCTCGCTTGAGTGCGACATCGGTGTGACCGCCGACGTAGAACGGCACGGGTTTGCTCGGGGCCGGGCTCATCTGCAATTTGTCGAAGTCGTAGAAGTCGCCATGGAATTCGACCATCCCGCCGTCCAGCACGAGCTTGATGACCTCGATCATCTCGTCGACGCGCTTGCCGCGCTTGGCGTAGGGAACGCCGCACCATTCGAATTCTTCCGGCGCCCAGCCGATACCGACGCCGAAGCCGAACCTGTTGTTGGTGAGGTTGGCCACCGAACCGACCTGGCGTGCGAGCAGCAGCGGGTGACGCGAGCCGAGTTTCATCACGTTGGTGTAGAAAAATAGCTTCGACGTGACCGCGCCCATCGCTCCGGCAGCGATCAGCGGATCGACCCACGGGGTGTCTTGGTTCCACATCCGTGAACCATCGGGCGTGTAGGGATAATCGGCGGCGGCCTTCTCCATGTAGAACAGCGAGTCCGGCAGCGCGATCGCGTCGAATCCCACCTCTTCGGCCGTTTTCGCGATCTCGATGAGCTGGTCGATCGGCCCCATCGCGACGCTGCACGTGTACTTCACGGCTTGTCAGCTCCTACCACCCACATCGAGTAATACTGCGAGCCGCCGCCGTAGGCGTGGCCTAGTGCCTTGCGGGCGCCCTGAACCTGATGATCGCCCGCCTTGCCCATCACCTGAATGGCCGCCTCGGCGAACCGGATCAGGCCGGACGCGCCGATCGGGTTCGACGACAGCACACCGCCAGACATGTTGAGCGGGATTCGGCCGCCGATCTTAGTTTCGCCCGCTTCGGTGAGCTTCCAGCCCTCGCCCTCGGCCGCAAACCCGAGGTTCTCCAGCCACATCGGCTCGAACCACGAGAACGGCACATACACCTCGGCGCAATCGATCTCGTCGATCGGGCTGGTGATGCCTGCCGCTTTCCACAGCGCCTTGGCGGCGTCGCGCCCGGCCTGCGGGTTGACCTGGTCGCGGCCGGAGTAGGCCAGCGGTTCGGTGCGCAACGCGGTGGCGTGGATCCACGCCACCGGATGACCATCGGCGACGCGCTTGTCGGCGACGTCCTCGTTGCCGATCACCACCGCACAGGCGCCGTCGGACGACGGGCAGGTCTCGTCGAAACGGATCGGATCCCACAGCATCTGCGACGCCATCACCTTGTCCAGCGTGATGTCTGGCTGATGCAGATGCGCCAGCGGATTCTTGGCACCGTTCAGCCGGTCCTTGACCGCGACCATGGCACCGATGTGCGTCGGCGCACCCGACCGGCGGATGTAAGCGCGCACGTGCGGCGCGAAGTAGCCACCCGCGCCCGCACCCACCGGCTTGGTGAACGGCACCGGAATGCTCAACGCCCACATGGCATTCGACTCGGACTGCTTCTCCCACGCCATCGCCAGTACGCGCCGGTATTTGCCCGACTGCACCAGGCTGGCCGCCACCACACCGGTCGACCCGCCGACCGAACCCGCGGTGTGCACCCGGATCAGCGGCTTACCGGTCGCGCCGACGGCGTCGGCCATGAACAGCTCCGGCATCATGACGCCCTCGAAGAAGTCGGGCGCTTTGCCGACCACCACGGCGTCGATGTCGTCCATCGTCGACCCGGAGTCAGCCAATGCCTTGTCGATGGCCTCGCGAACCAGGCCGTTCATCGAGACGTCTTGGCGCTTGGCGACGTATTTCGTCTGGCCGGTGCCTAGCACCGCAGCGAGCTGGCCCGCCATCTTTATTTCCCTTCCAGGACGGCGACGAGATTCTGTTGCAACACCGGGCCGCTGGTCGCGTGCGCGAGCACCCGTCCCGCGGAGCCGTCGAAAATGTGTTGTGCCGCAAAGCCGATGCGCTCCAACCCTGCCGAGAACATCGGGTTGGCGGCCAGTGCGCCGCCCGACGGGTTGATCTTCGTCGACGACGGCAGGCCGATGGCCTCGGTCAGGAGGAGTTGCTGATGGCTGAACGGCGCGTAGATCTCGGCCACCTCGATCGAGGCGGCGTCCCCGCCGGTCGCTGCCTTGGACGAGGCCGCCGTCGACGGCGACGTGGTCAGGTCGCGGGCGCCGAGCACCGGAGTCTCGATTCGATGCTCGATGCCGGTGATCCACGCCGGGTTCTTCCGGAGCTCGCGGGCCCTGTCGCCGGCGGCCAGCACGATCGCCGAGGCGCCGTCGGTGATCGGCGCAATGTCATGTCGCCGAAGGGGATCCGCGAAGTACGGCCGGGCCAGCAACTCGTCGATGCTCTTCGCCGGCTTCTCCGAGTCGGTGCGCCCGGCAGCGGCGAACGAGTCCAGCGCGACCTGGGCCATCTGCTCGGCC
Organism: Mycobacterium sp.; assembly: GCF_036488105.1. Lineage (GTDB taxonomy): Bacteria > Actinomycetota > Actinomycetes > Mycobacteriales > Mycobacteriaceae > Mycobacterium. The sequence continues at coordinate 4,304 of NZ_DASXHW010000291.1, forward strand.
GTCCACTTACCCGCGTCCAGTCCCAAGCGGGCTTGCAGGCCGGCCATCGACACGGCGTCCGGCCACAACGGCGCGACGGTGTAGGGGTCGGTCTGCAGCGCCAGTACCCGGCGCAGCGTGCCGGCTGAAGACTTGCCGAAGCCGTAGACCAGCGCGGTGTCGACCTGACCGGTGAGCAGCTTGATGTAGGCCTCATACAGTGCCCACGCGGCGTCCATCTCGACATGCGACTCGTTGATCGGCGGCACCGCCCCGATCGAGTCGATTGCTGAGATGAACGAGAAAGCCCGGCCGGCAAGGTAATCCGACGATCCGGAGCACCAGAAGCCGATGTCGGTCTGCTCGAGGCCGAGTTCTTCGTACAGCGAGTGGAAGCAAGGCATCAGCATCTCGACGCCGTTGGTGGTGCCGTCGGTGCGGCGCACATGCGGCGCATGGGTGAATCCGACGACAGCTACATCGCGAACAGTCACGTTGTTCCCTTACAGGTGGTGTTTGTAGGTGTCGTAATCGGCGTCGGGTTCGCCGGTCGGCTTGAAGTATTCGATGTTGTCGATGCCCAGGCCCCACTCGTCGCGGGGCTTCCAGACGGCCTCGACCCGCATGCCCATCCGCACCTCGGTCGCGTCGATCTCCTGAATCAGATGCAGGAACGCGATATCGGCGCCGTCGAGCAATACGTAGGCCGCGACGTACGGCGGCTTGATCCGCTGCCCGGCGAACGGGATGTTGATGATCGCGAACGTCGTCACCGTGCCTGTGTCGGGCAACTCGATGTAGTTGTCGAGTTCCAGGCCGGTCGCCGGGTCGGCTTCCTTGGGCGGGAAGTACACCTTGCCGTCCTTGCCCGTGCGGGCGCCCAGCAGCTTGCCCTCCTCCAGCCCGCGCAGGAACGCGGTCTCGGGAAGTGAAGCGGTGTGCTGGATTTCGATGCTGCTCGGGGTCACCTGGACTTTCACCGGTTCACGGTCGTCGGTCGTTTCGGACTCCGGTTCGGCTTCGTCGCCGAGCCCGAAGTAGGCGATGTCGGTGATCGCACCCGCCGGCTCGTCGGCCCAGTGGACATGCACCCGCACGCCGGTGCTGATCGCGTCGGACGATCCCGCGTCCACGGCGTGCAGCAACGGGACGTCGGAGCCGTCGAGTTTGATCAGTGCCCAGGCGAACGGCCGGTCCAGCGGTTGTCCCTCAAGGGGTTCGGGCTGCCAGGTCCACGACAGCACGGTCCCGACGCTGGACACCGGCACGATCTCGGTCAATCGTTCGTAGGTCACCGGGTCGAACTCGGCGGGCGGAACGTAGACCCGGCCATCCGAGCCCCGGGAGCCGACGATGCGTCGCTCGCGCAGGGCGGTGAAGAACTCGCTGAGGGTGGGTCCTACTGAACGGGTGTAGTCGAAGGACAGCCTCAGAGGGGCCGAGAGGGGCTTCTGATGGGTATCGATCTGCACCGGGCTGCTTTGGCTGGTGGTCACAGCATCGAGTAGAACAGGTTCTAAGAATGGATTCAAGATAGGGTCGAGACCTGCAGGAAAGGCGGCACTGATGAAGCTCGGACTCCAGCTCGGATATTGGGGCGCTCAGCCGCCCGACAACCACGCCGAACTCGTGGCCTCGGCAGAGGACGCCGGTTTCGACGCGGTGTTCACCGCCGAAGCATGGGGATCGGACGCTTACACGCCGCTGGCCTGGTGGGGCTCGTCGACGCGAAGGCTGCGGCTGGGTACCTCGGTCGTGCAGCTGTCCGCTCGTACCCCGACCGCGTGTGCGATGGCGGCGCTGACCCTCGACCACCTCAGCGGAGGCCGGCACATCCTGGGTCTCGGCGTCTCGGGTCCGCAGGTCGTGGAGGGTTGGTACGGCCAGTCGTTTCCCAAGCCGCTGGCGCGGACCCGCGAATACGTCGACATCATCCGGCAGGTGTGGGCCCGCGAGAAGCCGGTGACCAGCGACGGCCCGCACTATCCGCTGCCGTTCACCGGTGATCGCGCAACGGGTCTGGGCAAACCGCTCAAGCCCATCACGCACCCGCTGCGGGCCGACATCCCGATCATGCTGGGTGCCGAGGGGCCGAAGAACGTGGCATTGGCCGCCGAGGTCTGCGACGGCTGGCTGCCGATCTTCTACACGCCGCGCATGGCTGACACGTACAACGAGTGGCTGGACGAGGGGTTCGCCC
>NZ_DASXHW010000326.1:0-4689 GCF_036488105.1 Mycobacterium sp.
CTTCCGGGTCGGCGGCGCGGCAACAGGCTGACCGACGACTCGGTCGACTGCGAGCCGTTGCGCTCGGTGGCGTCGGTGAGCGACGTGAACTCTGGGCCGTCGTCGTAATCGGGCACAGCGGCCGGCGGTTCGGGCAGCGGCGCAACGGCCGGCGTCACCGCTGCCGGGTCGTGCGGCACCGACGGGCCCGCGTCGGCGCCGGCCAGCACCGTCGCCGGCAGATAGACCTCGGCCGTGGTTCCGGATCGGGCTTCCTCGATCGACGAGCCACGCAGCCGCACCCGGATACCGTGCCGGTCGGCGAGCCGGCCGACGACGAACAGACCCATGTGGCGAGCGCTGTCGGGGGTGACCTCTCCCCCGGCACGCAGGCGCATGTTGGCGATGCGGCGGTCGCCATCGGTCATTCCGAGCCCGACGTCGACGATCTGCAGCAGAACCGCGCCGTCGCTGCGGAACCCGGCCGAGACCCGGACCGGCGACGCCGGCGGCGAGTAGCGCAACGCGTTGTCGACCAACTCCGCGAGCAGATGGACGATGTCACCGGAGGCCGCGCCGCCGATCGTGCAGTCGGGCACCATCGACGTTTCCACCCGGCGATAGTCCTCGACCTCGGACGCGGCCGCATGGACGATCGACGACAGCGGCACCGCCGTGCGCTGATCTCCTCGCGAGCTCTGCGCGCCGGCCAGCACCAGCAGGTTGGCGCCGTTGCGGCGCATCCGGGCGGCGAGGTGGTCGAGCCGGAATAGGCTGTCGAGGCGTTCGGGGTCCTCTTCGTTGCGCTCGAGCCGGTCGATCAGCGAAAGCTGCTGGTCGACGAGCGAGCGGTTGCGCCGCGACATGGTTTCGAACATGTCGTTGACCAGAAGCCGCAGCCGGGATTCGTCGCCGGCCAAAAGCAATGCCTGCGTATGCAATTCGTCCACGGCGTGGGCGACCTGGCCGATTTCCTCGGTGGTGTGAACGGGCAGCGGCTCGGGCGGCGATTCGTCACCGGCCCGGACCCGGGTGATCTCGCGCTCGAGATCCTCGTGGGCGACCTTGAGGGCGCTGTCGCGGAGCACCCGCAGCGGCCGGATCAACGAACGCGCGACCAGCAGCACGACGAGGAGCGCGGCGAGGATAGCCGCGACCACCACCACGGTGTCGCGGATCGCGGCAATGCGCCGGTTGTGGGCCTGGTCTTCGACGGCCTTGGTCACCTGCGCGGTGGTGTCGTTGATGATCTGCGCGGCGATACGGTCGGTGGTTTGTACCGAGTGCAGCAGGTCCGCGTTGTTGACGAGCACAATGGCCGGATTCGACATCAACCCCATCCGGGTGACCATCTGCTGCCGCAGCGTCTTGGCCTCTTGTGAGCCGACGCCGAGCACTTCCGCCATCCCGGACAACGTCGACGGCTCGGTACCGGCCAGGGTGGCCATCGACGTGCGCAGCTCGGGTTGTGGCAAGTCGGCACCGCGAGTGATCAGCAACTGCTGCATCATCATCTGGCCGCGGGCCCCGACGGCCCGGCTGAGTCCCTGCGCCACGGCGCGGATCTTCTCGTTGTCGACGCGCACCGAACCGTCGATCGCGTTCTCGGCGGTCAACAGGATGGGGGCGTAGGTAGTGACTCGTAGCCGCAAACCGAGGTTGTTGGATGCGACGTTGTCCAGCAGCGTTTGCCCGCCGTCCAGCATCGCGTCGACACCCGCCCTCACGTCGGGCGCGACTTTTGTGCCGGCCAGCCGGGCCTCCAGCTCATGCTTGCGGGCGTCGTAGTTCTTCTTGGCGCCGTCGGCGTCACCGCCGGTCGAAGTCGCCAGCAAAGCCGCATCGAGTGCCGACATGTATTTGGTTATCGCCGGAACCATCTCGGCGCGATCGGCAGCCAACCGGAGGCGGTGCGCGTCGCTTACCGCGCCCGCGATACGCAATCCCCCGAAAACCATTGCCAGTGCCAAAGGCAGCGCAACAATTGCCACGACTTTCCAGCGGACCGGCCAATTGCGCAGCGACCAAGGCGGCGGCCGTTTGGTCGATCCGGACTCCGCCGTTTGGTTGTCTGCGATGGAAGTTTTGGCCGGTGAGATCGCCCGCGCGGCGCGGGCAAACCTCGTCACTGGACCAGCGCGGTGTTAGCGTCCGCTCCGCTGAATCGCAGTCTTAGCGCGTCGTTCATGAGACTTCCTGCTAATTGCGCTCACCCCGAGCGACGGGCAAGCGAGATACGCCTGGCAATTCGACGAGTATGCCAGGCTGCGGCTGGAGAGACCACAATTCTTACTGAACAGACAGAGTTCACCGACTGCTGTCTTGCGCCTACGAGGATAGCCGAGCAAATTTTCTGCGGCCGGATTTCTCAGCAACTCGGCCAGCCCAATAAAGGTGCTCAGAGACCGCCGCACTGTGCCGGGCGGCGGTTACGGTGTGTTGTGTTCAAGCTGCTGTTTTACTCCCCGCGGATCGCACCAAATACGGGCAACGCGATCCGCACTGCGGCGGCCACCGGAGCAGAACTACACCTCGTCGAACCGCTGGGTTTCGACCTGTCCGAGCCGAAGCTGCGCCGGGCAGGGCTGGACTACCACGACCTCGCCTCCGTCACCGTCCACGCGTCACTGGATGACGCCTGGAAGGTGCTCTCACCGCAGCGGGTGTTCGCCTTTACCGCACATGCGACGCAGCTGTACACCGACGTCGGCTACCGGGCCGGCGACGTGCTGATGTTCGGCCCGGAGCCCACCGGCCTGGACTCGGCGACGCTGGCCGACCCACACATCACCCAGCGGGTACGCATTCCGATGCTGGACGGGCGGCGTTCGCTGAATTTGGCCAACGCCGCCGCCGTCGCGGTGTACGAGGCATGGCGGCAACAGAGTTTCCCAGGCGCCGTCTGAGCTACTCGGGTGCGAGAGACCTACCAGCTGTTCCAGTGCGTCACCTGTTCGGCCGGCAACCGCTTGGCCGGCTTGAAATCGGTGCCCTTGGTGTAGGCGATCGGAAACAGGCCGCCCTGGCTGTACTTGTCGTAGGGGATGCCGAGCAGCTCGGCGACCTTCTCCTCACCGCCACGAATCAGATGCAGCGTCGTCCAGCAGGTGCCGAGCCCGCGCGACCGCAGCGCCAGGCAGTAGCTCCACACCGCCGGGAACAGTGACGCCCAGTATCCGGCTCCGCCCATCGGCTGCTTGTCTTCGCGGCCTTCGATGCACGGGATCATCAGCACAGGCGCTTCGTGGATGTGCTCGGCGAGATAGGTGGCGGAATCCCTGACCGCGCCCATCCGCTGACCTCGGGTGTCCCCCTCGCGGTATTCCGGCGACGGTGAGCTCAGGTAGCCGCGGGCGTTGGCAAGATAAATCTCGCCGATCGCCTTCTTCTTATCCGTGTCCTCAACGAAAACCCATTGCCAGCCTTGTGAATTGGAGCCGGTGGGCGCCTGCAGCGCCAAATCGAGGCATTCCATCAGAACGTCGCGCGATACCGGCTTGTCGAAGTCGAGACGTTTGCGGACCGAACGGGTGGTGGTGAGAAGTTCGTCGACAGAGAGGTTAAGGGCCATGAGCGCGAGATTACCCATGCTGTGGAGTCACACCGTTCCCGCCTGCACCGTCAGCTGACCATTAGGTGGTGCTGGAAATGGGCACCACATGCGATATCACCGGCGGCGCGGCGGTAGGTGATATCGCATATGGTCCCGAATCGAAAAAAGAAACAGACCCGAGACATGCGGCGCACGATGCTGCTGAGCCCCTTGAGGTTTGGCGGTCACCGAAAGTCGCGGGACTTCGACCCGATCGTCAGGGTGAGCTTGGCGAACCGCTCGGCCATGATGGTGATTGCGCCACTGGCATTTTGGACCTGACCGCGGACCAGCAGCGCCGGCGCCGTCTGCGCCAGCTTGCGGTGCCGCGCCCACACCCCCGGTGTGCAGAGCACGTTGACCATTCCGGTCTCGTCCTCGAGGTTGATGAACGTCACCCCTTGAGCCGTCCCGGGCCGCTGCCGGTGAGTAACCGCCCCGGCGACCAGCACCCGGTCGCCGTCGGGCACCGACAACAACTCAGCGGCGGGCACCACCCCCATCTCGTCGAGATCCGACCGCAGGAACTGGGTCGGGTAGCTGTCCGGCGAGATGCCGGTGGCCCACACGTCGGCCGCGGCCAACTCCACCTCACTCATCCCGGGTAGGGACGGGATATGCGACGACGAGCCCACCCCGGGTAAGCGTTCCGGCCGTTGGGTGGCGGCCGCGCCGGCCGCCCACAGCGCCTCGCGTCGCGACATCCCGAAGCAGCGCAGCGCGCCCGCGGTGGCCAGCGCTTCGGTCTGGGGCACCGACAGCTGGACCCGAGTCGTCATATCCAGCAGAGAACTGAAGGGGCCATTCGCTTTTCGCTCCTCCACCAGCTTTTCGCCAAGGTCATCTCCGATATGACGGACGCTGCCCAGTCCCAGCCGCACCTCGGTTCCGGAGTTCTCCAAGGTGGCATGCACCAGGCTGGCTGCCACACACGGACCGTGCACCGTCACCCCATGCCTGCGGGCGTCGGCAACCAGCGACTGCGGCGAGTAGAAGCCCATCGGCTGCGCACGCAGCAGTGCCGCGCAGAACGCCGCGGGGTGATGCAGCTTGAACCACGACGAGTAGAAGACCAGTGACGCGAAGCTCAGCGAATGGCTTTCCGGGAAGCCGAAATT
>NZ_DASXHW010000349.1:0-2035 GCF_036488105.1 Mycobacterium sp.
CCGCACGCCCTCCTGCACCATGTCCAGCGTCACCGACGCACCCTTGCGCGGCACCACAACCGCGCAGACCGCTTCGCCCCACCGGTCGTCGGACACCCCGACGACCGCGCAGGCGGCTACTCCGTCAACCGCACAGACCGCATCCTCGACCTCGGGCGAATAGATATTCTCTCCGCCGCTGATGATCACGTCCTTCTTGCGGTCCATCAGGTAGAGCAGCCCCCGCCCATCCAATCGGCCCATATCGCCGGTGCGACACCACCCGTCGCGCAGCGTCGCCTTAGTTGCCGCCGCGTCCTGCCAGTAGCCGCGGAACACGGAGTCGGACCGCACGACGATCTCACCTGCCTGCTCCACGGGTACGACGCCGCCGTCCTCATCGACAACACGCACCCGCGTACCGGGAAATGGGAAGCCAACCGAGCACAGCCGCTCGGCAGCGTTGGGTTCGTCCAAGACGTGGAACTCGCGGGGCAGTGCGGAGACGATGACTTCGGTCTGTCCGTAGAGGTTGAGGAAGCCCGCGTGCGGCAGGATGGCGAGCGCGCGCTGCAGGGTGGCCGCGGTCATCGGCGCGGCCGAATAGACCACCGTGCGAACCGATTCCACAGCGGATCGGTCACCCACCTCGTCGAGGAGTACCCTGAGCATGACCGGCGCCAGGTGCAGCACCGTGATCCGCTCCTCAGCGATCAAACGAGCCGCCTCGGCCGCGTCGAACTGCTGCTGCAACACCACAGTTGCGCCGCGGGCATGCAGTCCACCGATGATCCCGAGCGCACCGAAATGGAACATCGGCATATTGATCAGTCCGCGATCGGTGCTGCCGCAGCGCATCTCGTTGTTCATCGTGAATGCGACCGTGCACATCTCCCGCTGTCCGAGGATGCAGCACTTGGACGCGCCCGTCGTGCCGCTGGTGAACAGCAGGTACGCGATGTCGTCGGGCCGCGCAATAAATGCGAGCTCGCCGCCGCGGCTTCCTTCGACGAATCGCTGATAGCTGATGATCCCCGGCCGATCCTCGCCCCCGATGGTCACCAGCGTCGGCCCCGTTACGGAATCGGCGATCGCCGGAACGAACTCCTCGGCACAGAACACCATCGACGGGGCGACGCGGTGCAGCGCATCCGCCATCTCCGGGGGGGAGAGCCGGAAGTTGATGGTGGCCATGATGATTCCGCTGAGTTGGGCGGCCGCGTTCAGCTCGCCGAACTCGATGCTGTTGCGACTCAACACCGCGATGCGATCCTGACGCTGCATCCCGGCCGCGGCCATTGCCGACAGCAATCGAACTGCCCGGTCCCGTAATTGGGCATGGGTGATGGTGCGGTGGCGGTGCCGGTAGGCGACGACGTCGGGAAAGCGGACCGCGTTGTCGGTGACTATGTCGCCGAGCGTCATGTCGTCGACCGCAGTCATCGATCTACCGGCTGCTCAACAGCATCGACCCGGCCACCGGTCCGCCGCCCACACCGACGGCCACCACCTCGGGAGTGCGGGGCGCCTGCCGATCGCCGCCCTCACCCCACAACTGCACACATGCTTCGTGCAGGAAGCCCATGCCATGCAGTCGACCGCCGGAGAGTTGCCCGCCGCTGGTGTTGATCGGTAGCGCACCGTCCAGTGCGATACGCGAGCCGTCGCCCAGGAATTCGCCGACTTTGCCGTGCTCGCAGAAGCCCATCGCTTCCAACCACATCACGGTCAAAAAGGTGAAACCGTCGTAGAGCTGGGCCATGTCGACGTCGGCGGGAGTCAGGGTGGTGTGCTCCCACAGCGTGGCGGCCGAATCGTGGGCGGCCATCGTGGTGATGTCCGATCGCTGATCCCAGGTCGCCCGCTCGAACATGCCGGGCCCGACGGACTCCACCGTCAGCGGGTGCCGCGGTAAGCCGTTGGCGGCGTCGCGGCGGGACACGATCACGGCGGTGGCGCCGTCGCATGGGGCGTCGCAGTCGTAAAGGCACAGCGGCTCGGAGATCATTCTCGCGCTGATGTAGTCGTCCATCGTCATCGGTTCGCGGTAGATCGC
>NZ_DASXHW010000357.1:0-21180 GCF_036488105.1 Mycobacterium sp.
GTCCTACGTCAAGGACCTGGAGAACTTCGACTACACCCCCGAGGAGTGTCGAACCATTATGCGCGACAACGGACTTCAGTTGTCGCTCCGCAAACCAGTCTGATCGATCTGTGAATGTCAGCAAGTCGAATCTGGTCGCCATCCTGCTGGAGGTCGGCGAGGAGAACGCGGCGGTCCTGCTAGCGCGCTCGAACCTACCGAACGAGATCGACCTGCAGGTCGACTACACCGGCACCTGCCCGGTGGCTCACTGAATCAGCGGGCGTCAGGCGTCGCAATACTCGTCAAGTATTTCTGCTGCGTGACGCTCTTGAGTCCAACGTGTTGCAACGCGACTCCGGTTGCGGCGCAGCGGTGTTGGTCGACTGTATCTCGGCTTCTCCGGTGGCGCTTTCCGAATTTGTCACCGATAGTCATAGGAAGTGTGAACTGTTAGGTGTCAGCGGGGATGGGAGTGGTTATGCCTGTCGCGACCGACCCCGTTGGCCAGCGGAAAAACCAACCGGCTGCTGCGCAACAAAGTGAGACCTTTCAATTTCATCGCGAGATCATCGTCTGCGGTGACGACGCGCTGGCGAACACGATCATCGACGAACTGCGGGGCGCCGGCGCCCGGATCATCCGGATCACCTCGGCCGCCGATCTGCTGGGCGCTGGGGTGCATCGCGCGCGCGCCGTCGTCTGCGCGGGGCCAAACGACGCCGTCAACCTCGAAATCGCACTTTTAGCAAGGCGATTCAGCCCGAATGTGCGGGTGGTGGCGCGCCTGGCAGACAGCGTGCTGCGCGACGCGGTTGCTGCCGTCAGCGGCCCCGGCGCGATCTTGAACGTCGCCGACCTCGCCGCGCCGTCGGTCATCGAGGCGGTTCTGTCCCGCAACACGCACCAGTTCGCCACGGCGGGTATCGAATTCGTCGTGTGGGGATCGGCCGCGCCGAAGGACGGGACGCTGCGCGAAATCTATAACGATCTGGCACCGGTGGCGGTGGTCCATGGCAAGAATTCGCCCACCCCCGGCGAGGTGGTGCCGTGTCCGGGACGGGACCTGCAGGTCTACACCGGCGACTGGACCTCGATGATCGGCGTCAAAGACGAAATGGAAGCGCGCGGGATCACCGTGCCGCCCTCGACAGCGACGCGCTCTAGCCAGTCCAGGGTGCGACGCGTCATCGATGCCCTGCGCGCGATGCGTGAGGACGCCAACCCACTGCTATTTCCGTCGCTGATATTCACGCTGGTGCTCATGTTCGGCTCGACAGCGGTGGTGCGCTTCACCTACGTGAACCCGCGTATGTCGTGGCTGGATGCGTTGTACTTCACCACCGAGACGGTCACCAGCGTCGGCTTCGGCGATTACAGTTTCGCGGCGCAAGCCCCTGTTTTGCGGTACTTCGCCATCGGGTTGATGTTCGCCGGTGTGACGGTTACCGCCATCCTCGTCGCGCTCGTCGCGGACCTGCTGCTGTCCCGCCGCTTCGTCCACACGGCCGGTATCCGACGGGCCCGCCGTATGCGCGACCACATTGTTGTCGTCGGCCTGAGTTCAACTGGCATCCGCGTTGTCCGTGAACTCGCCGCTAAGGGATATGACGTCGTCGTCATCGAGCACGACGAGAACAATCGGTTCTTGCCGACGGTCGCCAAACTTGACGTGCCGGTGATTTTCGGCGACTCGACGATGCGCCAGACGCTGGAATCGGCGCGCGTCGATCGCGCCCGTGGCGTCGCGGTGATGACACAAGACGACATGGAGAACATCCGGACCGGCATCGTCCTGCTGGAAATGTTGGGATCCGATACCAAGGTGCCGATTGTGCTGCGCGTTCAGGGACGCGCGCTGAGCGCTGCGGTGAACCAGCAGTTCGGTTTCGAAAACGTGCGGTCGGTCGTGGACCTGGCAGCCCCATGGTTCATCGGCGCGGCGATGGGTCTGCAAGTCCTGGCAACGTTTTGGGTCGGGCAGCGCTCGTTTATGGTCGGCGCGATGCTGGTAGCGGAGGGCAGCGAGCTCGACGGGATGCCCATGGTGGAACTGTCCACTCAGACGCGTGTCATCGCGATCATCCGACCGGAAGGGCCGGTGAGGCTGCGCCCACGCCGCGACGCTCGAATGCAAGCTGGCGACACGGTGTACCTCATCGGCCCGTATCGCGAGCTGATCGCGACGCTACGCAAGGGCCAACCGCCACCCATGACTGCGATCAACGGCGAAAGTGCGTTGGCGCTCGCCGCCGCGCGTGGCGCGCACCGGCCCGAGGTGCGCCGGCCGCGATGGGCGCCGGATCCGAACGACGTCTGACCGATCGACGCAAGCAGTTCGAGCGCATCGGCCAGTGGTTCCAAACTAACGAGCGCGTCTACGTCTGGTGACGTACCCCTGACACTGGACCAGTTGCTTGATCAAGGCGAGGGAAGCCGACGTCGTCGCTTACATACGGATCGGTAAGGTGGCTTGGGCAGTAGACTTCCGCTGATACGGCGATGAATCTGATCGCGGTTCTATGAACCCGTGCGGACTCTGAGCGGTAAGCCGGATTCTCCGCGAAAATGCCGTTCATCTCTTCGTCTACGACGGTATAGACCGAGGCGCCGCCATTGAGTTCGGCACAAATTTGATGGGCTCGGGCGACGAGAGCAGGCAAGTTATCCATGAGGGGAATCTGATCTTGTTCGAGCAGCGACACAAACTGATCCTGCTGGCTTGGGTCGGCGCTTGCCGCGCCAGCGCAAATAATTGCGGCGGTCAGCACCACCGAGGCGCTAACCAGAGCGTCGGCAAGGCTGGTGATGCCGGTGCGCACGGCAGGATTTCCATTTCTTCGGCGTCATCTGCTCGGTATCCAATTCAACCCGAGTGACGACAGGACGTCCATAGGCTTACACGTCGTAGTACAGCGCGAATTCGTACGGGGTCGGGTGGAGGTTATACGGCGCAAGCTCGTAAGTCCGCTTGTAGTCGATCCACGTTGCGATCAGGTCAGGCGTGAAAACACCGCCCTCGGTGAGGTATTCGTGGTCCTCTTCCAGCCGGTCGATCACAGCGGACAGCTGGGTCGGAGCCTGTGGGATGTCCGCGGCTTCTTCCGGCGGGAGCTCGTAGAGGTCCTTGTCGATCGGGGGAGGCGGCTCGATCTTGTTCTTGATGCCGTCCAAGCCGGCCATCATCATGGCCGCGAACGACAGATAGGGATTACCCGATGCGTCGGGACATCGGAATTCCAGGCGCTTGGCCCTGGGGTTGCTGCCGGTGATTGGTATGCGCACGCAGGCCGAGCGGTTGCGTTGGCTGTAGACCAGGTTGATCGGCGCCTCATACCCGGGCACCAGACGCTTATAGGAGTTCACCGTGGGATTGGTGAAGGCCAGCAGCGACGGGGCGTGGTACAACAGGCCGCCGATGTAGTGCCGCGCGATGTCCGACAACCCGGCGTATCCCGCGTCGTCGTAGAACAGCGGGACGCCGTCCTTCCACAGCGACTGGTGCGAGTGCATGCCGGAGCCGTTGTCGCCGAACAGGGGCTTGGGCATGAAGGTCACGGATTTGCCGGCCTGCCATGCGGTCTGTTTGACGATGTACTTGAACATCTGATGGTCGTCGGCCGCGTGCAACAACGTGTTGAACTTGTAGTTGATTTCGGCCTGGCCGCCGCTGCCCACTTCGTGGTGGCCCTTCTCGAGACTGAAACCGGCATTCGTCAGGTGGGTGAGCATGACGTCGCGCAGGTCGACATAGTGGTCGGCGGGGGCTACCGGGAAATACCCGCCCTTAGGGCGGACTTTGTGGCCCAGGTTGGGGCTGCCGTCCGACTCGGTCTGCGCTCCGGTGTTCCACCACCCAGACGTGGCGTCCACCTTGTAGAACGATTCATTGGTGCGCGAGTCGAAACTGACCGAGTCGAAGATGTAGAACTCGGCTTCCGGGCCGAAGTAGGCGGTGTCGGCGATGCCCGAGCTGACCAGATAGTTCTCCGCCTTGCGGGCGACGTTGCGCGGGTCGCGCGAGTACAACTCGAGGGTGAACGGGTCGTGCACGGAAAAGTTCACGATCAGCGTTTTGGCGGCCCGAAACGGGTCGATGGTCGCGGTTTCCGGATCGGGAAGCAGCAGCATGTCGGATTCGTGAATCGATTGGAACCCTCGAATCGACGAGCCGTCGAAGGCCAATCCTTCCTCGAACACGGTTTCGTCGAATACGTAGATCGGAATGGTGAAGTGCTGCATGGTGCCCGGCAGGTCGCAGAAACGGACGTCGACGTACTCGATGTGTTCGTCCTTGGCGAGTTTGAAGATATCGTCTGGCGTCTTGTCGGACACGGAAAACCCCTTTGCTTGGCCAAACCGCGCCGTTGCGGCGTGCCACAATTCACGCACGCCGCGAGGCTTTCCGCATCCGGGGCCGATAGTCCGCCGAAGGTTGCTAGGAGACCAGATCTTTCCTGGGGGTGTCGGCGGTGACTCCGCCGTCGACGACGAACTCCGAGCCTGTTGAGTAGGAGGATTCGTCGCTGGCCAAATAGAGGACGAGATTGGACACCTCGATCGGCTCACCGGGACGGCCGAGGGGCGCAGCGACGATGTCGTCGGGAAAATGAGCCGTCATGGGTGTGCGCACCAACCCCGGATGAACCGAGTTGACGCGGATGTTGTAGCGCCCGAGTTCGATCGCGGTCGATTTTGTCAGCCCGCGCACTGCCCACTTGGAGGCAACGTAGGCATGCGCGAACGGGGCACCCCGCAGCCCTTCGATTGACGAGATGTTGACGATCGAGCCCCCGCCGGACCGGATCATTTCATCCACCACGGCTTGGGTGCCGAGGAAAGTGCCGGTCAGATTGACGTCGAGGGTGTGGCGCCAACGCTCGAGTTCGAACTTGCGCAGCGTTTTACGGCCTGCGACGCCGGCATTGTTCACCAGTACGTTGAGGTGCCCGAACCGCCGCACCGTCTCGGCGACCGCTGCGGTCCATTGCTCCGGTTGTGTCACGTCCAGGCGCAGATAATGCGCGTTGTCGCCGAGTTGTCTTGCAACAGCATGGCCTTCGTCGTCGAGAACGTCGCCGATCACGACCTTGGCGCCCTCGCTGACCAATAGGCGCGCGTGTTCGGCGCCCATGCCGCGGGCACCGCCCGTGATCAGCGCGACCTTGCCATCGACTCGTCCCACCGAAATCTCCCTCTACCTCGAGATGGCCGGCCTGTGACGGCCATGAAGGGAGGTTAGGCGAGCGGGATGCTGTGAGGCGGTTTAACCGCCGTAGGTAGGTCCTTGGACCCCGTTGGTCCAAGTCGTGCATTTGTTGCCGGTGCAGCACGTTTCCTGCAACTGCGGGTCTTGCCCGAAATGCGCGCTCACCTGGCTCTGGGTGTATTGGCCACCGGAGGCCTTACAGGAATCCTCGATGCCGGTTTGAGCGTGAGCGAAAGGCGCGGCCAGGATCATCGCCGTGACCGGGATGCCGAAAGCGGCCACCGGGATCGCGCGGAAGACCGGACGTTTCATGTTTCTCCATAATTCTCGGGGTCAGGCTCAGTTTACCGGCTGCCGCCTTTCAAACGGCCTGGGTGTCGGACGGTCGCGTGCGTTTCGACGACCGTCTCGATCAGGCTGGCGGCGTCGGGCTCATCGATCCGATGGAGTAGGTCTCGTGGCCCGTCGGGTAACCGCCGCCATCGGTTGCGATATGCACGTGGTCGTAGTGGTTGGCGGTTTCGTTCCCGAGGTTTGCCGTCCAGCTTGGTCTGCCGATCCCGGGGTAGATCTTCTGCCGCCAGATCACGTGGTCGACTCCCCACCGTTTGGCGTTAGCCAGGGCATAACCCGCGATCTGGTCGCCGAGTTCGATGCCCTCGAGTGAGTTGTGGTTAGGGATCATCACGTCGATCGCCAGACCATTGGGGTGCCACTTCAAGGCGTCTTGGCGGTACCCGCCGATGGTTGTGATCTGTGGAAACAGCAGGCTGATGGCGCGAGCTGCCCAGATCGTCTTGACCTGAAGGCCGTTCTCGGGCGCGACGCCGGCAGGTAGCGAGAACTGGAAGCTCTGCGCTGTCGTGGGTGCGTCAGCCGCCAACGATTGCGTCTCGGCGGCGGTGGCGATGCGCGGTGGCGCGGGGGGAGGGGCGGGTGGAGCGGGATGTGGAAGCGCGACGGGGCTCGGGCTTGGCGCGGCCGCTGTCGGCTTCTGGCCGCAGCACGGCGACTCGGTGCTCTGGGCGTAGAGCATGGCAGCAGAAACGGCGACGGTGGCTCCGAATGCCAGCCAGCGACCACCTCCGCCGGCTAACCGGTTTCTGCTCATGAACAGCACCTTAACGCCGGATCAAGAGTTGTGCGGCAACTTTGTACAGCTCTTGTCGGAGCTTTTTGATCAGTAGATCACCGGGGAGAAGGCGGCCGAATTGCCCGTACCCTGGCAACTCACGTCGACGGCGTAGTGCCCGCCGAGTTGCTGGAAGATGATCGTTATCGGTGCCGAGGGATTCGGCCCGTTGAGCGTCGTCTGGCTGAGGTAGGGAAGCGCGGGCGTGCCCTGGACTCCCACCGCGTGGTATTGGCAGACTTCGATTGCGCCGGGCGGGTTGCGAAGATCGGTGATTGTCGCGAATATGGCCCCGCCGCCCTCGCCGTAGCTGACCTGCATGCTGTTGTCGCTGTTGTAGAAGTAAGTCGGGTCGGTGGCGTGCGCGATTCCGGCGCTTGAGAATGCCAGCAGCGCAAGTGCGGCCGCAGCGGTCGCCGAGGTTTTCCGGATGGTGTCCATGATGTGCCCTGCTTTCGTCGGCCGAACGCCTAATTACAGGTTAATTGAGTCGGCACCGGAGTCCGGTCGATTTGCCACGCATCGTCGACGCGTACCCGCTCGGCGTGCAACCACTCGCGCCTCCAGTGGGCCTTGACGTGCTTGCCAGAGGGCTGCTAAACATGGCATGCGCCCGAAATTGGGCGATCGCCCAAAACCCTCTGGGAGGCTTCACATGGGCCGGGAGGCATAGATGACCGTCGCACCTGAGACCGACGTCTACTACGACCCCTATGACACGGGAATCAACACCGATCCGTATCCGACCTTCGCGCGGCTGCGCGAGGAAGCGCCGATCTACTACAACGAGCAGTACGACTTCTGGGCCATATCAAGGCATTCCGACGTTGAGCAGGCGCTGGCGAACTGGCAGGTCTTTTCCAGCCGGCGCAGCGACATCCTCGAATTGGTGAAGTCGAAATTCGACATGCCCGGTGGCGTGATGATGTTTCAGGACCCGCCTGAGCATTCGATGCTGCGCGGCCTGATGTCGCGGGTGTTCACCCCGCGCCGGATGGCCGAGATCGAAGATCAGATTCGGGCCTACTGCGTGGGATGCCTGGACCCACACGTCGGGTCGGACGGGTTCGACATCATCGCCGAGCTCGCGTCGATGATGCCGATGCGGGTGATCGGAATGCTGTTGGGCATCCCGGAATCCGAGCAGATCTCGGTGCGCGACGCCAACGACGCCAACCTGCGCACCAAGCCGGGGACGCCGCTCAAGGTCGCCAACGCCGACTCCATCGCCGACGGCCGGATCTACGCCGACTACGTCGAGTGGCGATCCAAGAACCCGTCCGACGACCTGATGACGACGTTGCTCAACGTGGAGTTCGACGACGAGCATGGTGTGCACCGGAAGCTGACACGCAAAGAGGTGCTGCACTACACCCAGGTGGTCGCGGGCGCGGGCAACGAGACAACGGGCCGGCTGATCGGCTGGCTGGCCAAGGTGCTGGCCGAACACCCCGACCAGCGGCGAGAGGTCGAGCAGGATCGTTCACTGCTGAATCGCACCGTGGACGAGACGCTGCGGTTCGAGCCCACGGGGCCGCACGTGGCCCGTTGGATGGCAGAGGATTTCGAGTGCTACGGCACCACCATCCCGGCCGGCAGCGCGATGCTGCTGTTGTTCGGCGCGGCCAATCGAGACCCCCGCCGATACTCCGACCCGGACCTCTTCAACATTCATCGCGACAACATCTCGCACATCACTTTCGGCAAAGGTGTGCACTACTGCCTGGGAGCCAACCTTGCCCGGCTGGAGGGCCGCGTGGCGCTCGACGAGATCCTCAACCGCTGGCCCGATTGGGGTATCGACTACGACACGGCACAACTCGCGTCGACGTCTACCGTGCGCGGGTGGGAGAAGCTGCGGATCCTGCTGCCCTAGCCCCGTTATTCAGTCCCGCGCGTCGCACAATCTTCGGGCGTGGGCTTTTTGCCCACCTCGTAGCGAAAATCATTGCGTCGCGGGCGAGTTTTCGCTGTGAGGCGGGCAGAAAGGTGCATCCGGCCTTCGAGGGATGGCAGTGACCGGTGGTTACCCCCTAGCCGGACTCGGCGGCGCGCTCTTGTCGCGTTTTCGGCTGTGGCATCTCGAATTTGTGCAGGAATCGGTGCACCAAAGCGATGGCCTCGTCGTGGCCGCCGGAGGTGCCGAGCCCTTGTTCGAGGATCAGGGTGCGGCCGATCGCAGCGATGACGACCGCCAGGGCGGCCGGTGGAAAATCTTCGGTGTCCAGGTCGTGTTCGCGGACGATGAAGTTCAGTGCGGTGATCTGTTGCTCGCGCCAGCGTTCGGACCAGGCCGCGATCTCGGCGCGAATTTCCTTGCGGTGATTGGCAAGTCCCATGAACTCCAGCAACAGCCGGGTGTCTTTGGGCGCGATCAGGGTTTCCCAGAACGCGTGCAACGGCCGGTCG
This sequence comes from Mycobacterium sp., assembly GCF_036488105.1. Lineage (GTDB taxonomy): Bacteria > Actinomycetota > Actinomycetes > Mycobacteriales > Mycobacteriaceae > Mycobacterium. Next base: position 8,730 of record NZ_DASXHW010000357.1, read on the forward strand.
GAGGCCAACGCCTTCTGTTGCCGGTCCAGGTAGATGGTGGCCCCGATCCGGAAGACCGCCAGATACAGCTCGTCCATGGTGGGGAAGTAGTAGTGCACCAGCGCAGGTTTGACACCGGCCCGGGCGGCGACCCGGCGCGAGGTGGCCGCGGCGTAACCCTCCTCGACCATGATCTGACTCGTCGCGGCGATCAGCATGTCGCGCGTGCTGGAGTCGCGTGCCTTGGGTCGGGCGGATGCGGTCACCTTGGGAGTCCTATCACACCGCCGGCTCAGCGACCATCTCGAAGAAGGCGGCACCCGAGTCCGGGATCCTGTTCTGTTTGAACACGTTGACGGCGTAGGAGACCAGGATCATCGAATACAGCAGGTGCAGCAGAGTCGTGGCGTCGTCCGGTAAATCGTCGATATCGAGACCGTTGAGGTAGGCGATCGCCTCCTCGGCCCGCGGCGCCACCGCATCGTAGAAGCTGACCAGCTCGTCGAAAGGCTTCGACAGGCGTGCTTCGTAGCGTTGCGCCCGAGTCGGCAGCGCCCAGTCGGCGACGAACGGCTGAAGGTCGGAGAAACCTTGCGGCAAAGTCAAATCCGACATCACGACTCCTTCGCGGACTGATAGGCACCGACCGTGTCACGGATGACCGTGTGGAACTGGCGGATGAGCAGCTCCTGGTCGCTGAGGTGAAAGGTGTTCTGCGCTCGTGTTTTCAGTGCGGAATGGGTGGCCTCGATGGTGTTCACGTCCTGCATGGCGAACTCGATCGTGCTGTCGACAACCAGTTCCTGCGCAAGGCGATCCGCAGCGTTCGCCGGCGGCACGAAGTACAGGTCGATCTCGTAGATGTGTGAGTCGACCGTTTCCGGCCAGTAGGTGTAGGTGATGTAGTAGCCGCGGGCCCAGATCTGGACCGAGATGTTCGGGAATAGCCAGAACTGGTCGTTGCCCCACGAGGCGATGTTGCCGCGGTTGAGGAACTCGGCTCCATCGTTTTCGAGTCCGATGTCGGGAACGTCGTCCGGACCGAAAAGTCCTGCGCGGAAAAGCTTGTAGACCCAGCGCTGGTCCTGGCGGGCCGGTCCCGCGGTGCCAGGTTCACGGGCCGGTAGTGGCGGCGGCCCGGGAACCGAGGTGAGCATGTGCGGGCGGAATAGCTCGTAGTGGTACGAGTCGACGGGCGGCACCATCTTCTCGGCCTTGGAGACGTCCGGGTCGATGAAACGGCCGTGCACGTACGGCGGGTGGTACCACTCGCATACCGAGTCAACGGCGAGTTTCCAATTGCCGTTGATCCGCGTCGAGAAGCCGTAATGCTGGGTCATCTTCTCGAATGGATAGCTCTCGACAGGCAGCAGTCCGTCGCCGAGGAAGCTGCGCAACGGAACCGGGTCGTCGGCGAGATTGATAAAGATGAAACCCGCCCACCCCTCGCAATGCACCGGCGGCATCCGCAGCGAGTTCTTGTCCAGGTTGAAAAACTCGCTCTCGTTGGTGATGTGGTTGACCTTGCCGTCCAGGCCGTAACGCCAGCCGTGGTACTTGCAGGAGAACGCGCGACAGCTCCCCGAGGATTCCTCACCGGGGTGTTCCTGCCAGACCACCTTGTTGCCGCGGTGAGCGCACACGTTGTGAAACGCGTGCACCGTGTCGTCGAGGTCACGCGCGATCACGATCGACGCAAGACGTCCGGGCAGGTCGCGGGTGAAGTACGAGCCCTTGCGCGGTAGCCGTTCGATTCGCCCGACGCACAACCAGTTTCGCTTGAACACGGCTTCGCGTTCGGCGGTGAAGAATTCTTCGGAGATGGAGTCTTCGTAGTTGACCGGGGCTGTGCCCAGTTCGGGGTAGTCGGTGGTGAACTTGCCCCGCCCGGTCGACAATCGTTGTTGGATGCTGGTCACGAGGGCACTCCTTCGTTGCGTTGACCGCCATTGCGCGGGGCACTCCAGGGTTCGTCATCCCAGGCCCGATCGAGTGGCGCCATCTCGCCACCGAACGGGAAAAACGCACGCTGCGCATAGGTTTCGCGGGCCAGGCCGTGACCGAGCTCGTCGATGAAAGCCCGCTTGAGCGGGTTGGTGAAGAGTTGACGCGAGTAGCGCAGCGTCAGCGGTGGGCGTTTGACCAATTCGCGGGCCAACTCCCAGGCCCGATCCAGGACTTTGTCTTTGGGCAGCACCTCGTTGACCACGCCCCACTCTTTGGCTTCGGCTGCCCCGAGCTTCATGCCGGTCAACAGAAAATAGCGAGCGCGGGTGTGGCCGGCCAGAAAACTCCAGATCACGTGCTGGCCGTCGCCGGGCACCTGGCCGCGGGGGAAGTGCGATGCGTCCTGGAAGTAGGCGTCCTCGGAAGCCAGCACGATATCGCCGAGCAGCGGCACCTCGGAATGCATGTTGCACGGACCGTTCACGGCGCTGATCATCGGCACGTCGACGTCGAGCACGTTGGTGATCAAGTGCCTTGCATACCAAGCTTTTTCGTCAAGCTTGTGCAGGCCGCGGGTGCCGGGCATCAGCAGGTAGTCGGGCTTTTCGACGGGGTCGCCGTTCGGCATCCGCCCCCAGTTGGCGTTGTAGTTCTCGCCGGTGCCGGTGTGGATGAGCACCTTGATCTCGCGGTCGCCGGCGATGTCGGCGAACGCATCCGACATCTGGTCGTGCGCCCGCCAGTCCCACACCAGGCTGCCGCCGTTGGTGTGGCACTGCATGAGCAGGATGCCGTCATCGGATAGCTCGAGTCGATAGTTCGCGTACCGGTCGTGGTATTCGCTGTATCGGGTCCGCTTTGCCATTAGCGCGCCCCAAGGAGATCGGCGGCTTTGGACGTCGGGGGAATCGGGGCCGGTGAATAGCGTGACCTGGCGGGTTTTGTCGGTGGCGTTGCATAGGGTGCGGTCATGTTCAGCCGTCGCTTTGCTCGTAGCGGAGTGGATCTGTTGTGAGGCGGGCATATGTGTTTCGGTTGCGGCCGACCGCGCGCCAGCATGTGGCGTTGGCGGCGTGTGTGGACGCCCACCGCGAGCTTTACAACGCTGCGTTGCAGGAGCGCAGGGATGCCTGGTCGCACGCCAGTAGGACTCGGATCCGCTATGGGGATCAGTCCGCGCAGCTGACTCAGATGCGAGCGGCGCGCCCGGATCAAGCGGCGTGGTCGTTCTCCAGCCAGCAGGCGACGTTGCGGCGGTTGAACAAGGCGTTCGCCGGGTTTTTCGGCCGGGTGAAGGCTGGGCAGACGCCGGGGTATCCGCGGTTTAAGGCCAAGGCCCGGTTCGACAGCGTGGGGTGGCCCAAAGACGGCGACGGCGCCCGCTGGCTGCCCGAGCGGGGCCGGGTATATCTGCAGGGCATCGGCCAGGTCAAGGCTGATCTGCACCGTCAGGTGGCGGGCCGAGTGAAGACCATCCAGATCAAACGCCAGGGGCGGCGGTGGACTCTGGTGGCCGCAGCCCAGCAGCGGCTGGCTCGGGCCCGCCGCGGTGGGAAGAATCGTGCGGCCAAACGGGAAACCGTCGCCGCGCGGCACCGCAAGATCGCCAACCAGCGCAAGGACTTTCATCACAAGCAAGCCCGCGAGCTCGCCGCCCGATACGACCTGATCGTCGTGGAGGACTTGACGATCACCAACATGCTGCGTCGGGCCAAGCCCGTCGCGGATCCCGCCAACCGGGGGCGCTACCTGCCCAACGGGGCTCGGGCGAAGTCCGGGCTCAACCGATCGATCAGTGACGCTGGCTGGGGCCAGTTCGTCTCGATACTGCGTGCCAAAGCGGAAGAGGCTGGGCGGGCTTGGATTGAGGTCGACCCCCGGCACACCTCCGACCGCTGCGAAGCCCGTGGGCACGTAGCACGCGCGAACCGCGTCACGCAAGCGGAATTCGCCTGCCAACGCTGCGGTCGCAGCGCACCGGCAGACGAACACGCCGCACGCAACATCCTGCGGGCCGGACTGGCCCATCACGCCCACGCGGCGTGAAAAGAAGCTGGCGGCTTCAGCCGTCAGAGAAGTCACTGAGTCGTCTCACTCCTGCGGTGGTAGTTCTGGCGCCAACACTATTTGAGCGATCGCCCAATAGCTACGTGCCATGTTTACACCTCCGCACGCAGTGGTCAAGGTCTAGCGGCCGGTGAGCCGGGCCACGACCGGAGCGAACGACTCGATCTGCGACTGCTGCACCGTGACGTAGTTGACGCCGAGCGAATCCCGTCGCGAATACAGCGTCTCTACAATGCTTTCCAGCGAACCGATCATCACGTTGGGATGTTCGCGCAGCACCTCGACCGGAATCCCGGTCGACGACCCCGCTTTCGTAAGCGCGGCTTCGGGGTCGTCGGTGATCGCCGCGAAGTACGGTGAACTCTCAATTTCCAGCCCACCGAAACGCTCTCCCGCAGCGGCCCGGACCACGTCGATCCGGCGTCGCGCGACGGTGTGTGGATCCAGGCCCTCGGCGTCGCGCGCCACAAACGGCACGCTGGACATGCTGACGATGTCGGCTTCCCGGCCGGCGAACGACAACATCCGCGGCCCGCCGCCGCCGATCATGATCGGCGGATGCGGGCGCTGCACCGGGCGGGGCCGGCCCCCGTAACCGCGCACCTGAACAATCTGGCCGGCGTAGTCCAGTTCCTCGCCGGCCCAGTGTGCCTTGATCAGCGACACCACCTCGGCGAGCTTGGCGATTCGCCGGCCCGGTCGGTCGAAGCTCAAACCCATTGCGTTGTACTCGGTTTCGCTCCAGCCCGCTCCGATCCCCATCTCCAGCCGACCGTCCGACAGCAGATCCAGGGTCGCGGCTTCTTTGGCCAGTACGGCCGGCACGTGATAGTCGATGCAGAACACCCGACACCCAATGCGAAGCGTCTCGCTGACGGCGGCCGCTGCGGCCATCGCCGCAATCGGCGCGAGGTCCTGGCGAGGGGTGCGCGCGACTTTCTGTGCGGGACCGGGACCCAGATAGTGATCGGCGAGGAAAAGCGTTGAGTAGCCGAGATCTTCGACTTTGCGAACCGTATCGCGCCACTCACGTCCGCCGGCTGCGTTGGTCGCCTGCACGGCGAAGCGGAACGGGGGCCTGTCCATGGGCTTGACCATAATCGACGCGGAATGATAGGCATGGGGTTTGGGCAGTCGCTCAGGAAAGTTGCCAAGAAAGGGCGGTGGCGAGCTTGAGGACGGCGGTCGTAACGGGCGGTGCCTCGGGGATTGGTCATGCCGTCGCCGAGCGGTTGCGCAGCGACGGATTTCAGGTGGCCGTCATCGACTTGTCGCCCACCGACGACGAGTTCGGTTACGTCGCCGACGTCATCGACCGCACGCAGGTGGACGCCGCCGTCGCCGCGGTTCGGGAGAAGTTCGGCCCGATCCTGGTGCTGGTCAACTCCGCCGGGGTGGAAGGCTTCCAGAAGTTCTCGAAGATGACGTTCCCGGAGTGGTCGAAGGTGATCGACGTCAACCTCAACGGTGTATTCCACACGATCCAGTCGGTGCTGCCCGACATGGTCGAGGCCGGATGGGGGCGCATCGTCAACATCTCGTCGTCCAGCACGCACTCCGGCCAGCCCTTCATGGCGCACTATGTGGCGGCCAAGTCGGCGGTGAACGGCCTGACCAAATCGCTGGCGCTGGAATACGGTCCGTCGGGCATCACCGTCAACGCGGTTCCGCCGGGGTTCGTGGACACACCGATGCTGCGCAGCGCGGAAAGCCGACACCTGCTTGGCGGAACCGTGGAAGACCACATCAACCGCACACCTGTGCGCCGGGTGGGCCGGCCCGAGGACATCGCTGCCGCGTGCGCATTTTTGGTTTCCGACGAGGCCAGCTACATCACTGGGCAGATACTCGGCGTCAACGGCGGTCGCAACACCTGAGAGGACCAGATGTACGACAGGGAACAGCTTTTCATCGATGGGAAATGGGATGGTGCCCACGGTGATTCGGTCATCACCGTGATATCGCCGCACAGCGAGGCCGAGATCGGCCGCGCGGCGTGCGCGGGAGCCCTCGACGTCGACCGTGCCGTCGACGCCGCGCGTGCGGCGTTCGACACCGGACCGTGGCCGCGGATGCAACCGAGCGAACGGATCGAGGCGATCGGGCGCCTGGCGGCCGTCTACAAGGAACGGCGAGCCGACATGGCGGCGCTCATCTCGGCCGAAATCGGTGCGCCGATCAGCTTCGCGAAAATGGCGCAGGTCCGGCTTCCGTTGACCATGATGTCGGCGTTCTGCGGTATCGCCGGTAGCTACCAGTGGCAGCAGGACCGTCCGGGGTTGTACGGCAAGGACATTCGGATCAGGAAGCAACCGGTCGGAGTGGTCGCCGCGGTGGTCCCGTGGAACATGCCGCAGTTCCTGACGGTCGCCAAGGTCATCCCGGCGCTGTTGGCCGGGTGCTCGGTAGTGCTCAAACCGGCGCCCGAGTCGGTGCTCGATGCGCTGCTGCTCGCTGACCTGGTCGCCGAGGCGGATCTGCCGCCGGGTGTGTTCAACGTGGTGCCCGGTGGCCGCGACGTCGGCGAGTTGCTGGTAAGCCACGCCGGCGTGGACAAGGTCTCGTTCACCGGGTCGACGGCGGCCGGACGCCAGGTCGCGCTCGCGTGTGCGGCCGGGCTGAAGCAGGTCAGCCTCGAACTGGGCGGCAAGTCCGCGGCCATCGTGCTCGACGATGCCGATCCGTCGGCCGTGGCCACCGGCATACAGATGGCCAGCCTGGCCAACAGTGGCCAGGTATGCAACGCGCTGAGCCGGATTCTGGTGCCCGCGGCCCGCCAGGCCGAGTTCGTCGACGCGTTGGCGGCGGCGATGGAGTCGATGCCGGTCGGCGACCCCGCCGACGCCAATACTCAGATCGGTCCGTTGGTGGCCCAGCGGCAGCAAGAACGCGTCCGCGGTTACATCGAATCGGGGCGCAGCGAGGGGGCCCGCCTGGTGGTCGGCGGCGCCGACATGCCCGACGGCCTCGACGCCGGCTGGTACGTACGGCCGACGTTGTTCAGCGACGCCAACAACGACATGCGGATCGCGCGCGAGGAGATCTTCGGCCCGGTGCTGACCGTTATCTCCTACCGCGACGAGGACGAGGCAATCCGGATCGCCAACGACACCGAGTACGGGCTGGCCGGGTCGGTGTTCACCGCCGACACCGATCGCGGATATGGCGTGGCCGCGCGCGTACGGTCAGGCACCTTCGGCGTCAACGAGGGCTACATCATGGATCCCGCCGCCCCATTCGGCGGTGTCAAGAACAGCGGCTACGGTCGTGAACTCGGAGTCGAGGGAATCGACAGCTACACCGTGAGCCAATCGATTTCGGCTGCGGCGCAAGCAAACTAGTGCTTGCCGCCTCCGACTTCGGCGGGCAGCGGCGGAGGCAACGGTGCCGTCGACGTCGCTGTCGTCGGAGCCGGTGTCGCGGCCGGTGCTTGAGGCTTGGCCGCCGGGGTCTGCGGTGCCCCGGCCGCCGCCTGCGTGGTCTTCGGTCCGTGGAACGACACCATCGGTTCCCGGCGGATCACCCCACTGGCGTCGCTGACGACCAGCGCGCTCGATGTCACCGTGTAGGTAACGCCGTCTTGCTTCGCGACGTAGCTACCGTCAGGGGACGCTGAGGCCGACGCGATCAATTTCGCGTCGTCGCTGATCCGCACACCGTGGTAGCCGTACTGGCCGGCCGGGCTCTTGCAGATCGCCACCCGCGAGTTCGCTGTGCTGCCGAATGCGACCGCCGTGTTGGGTGCCGCGCAGCGCGCGGAGGAGTCGACGAAACCCAGGGCGTCAGTAGCCGGGTCGGCGGCGGCCAGCGGCGTCCCGATCGCATACAACGTCCAGCACGCCGCCGCGGCAACCGTGCCGAGTCGAGTGCAACGCAGGTACGAGGACATCAGGCTTACACCAGAACATGGGGGACCCAGCGGCCCGCGCACCCGCGCCGCGCGGCTATTGAATCGTTAGCTGGTTGAGACTTGCCCATGACGTAACCGACTAGCGCTAGATTCGACGCCCATGGGACTGCTATTTGATCCGAACACCTACGACCCGTCGCATTTCGACCCGGAAACACGGCGTCAGCTGCGTGCGGTGATCGACTGGTTCGAGGGCCGCGGCAAGGTGAAGCTGCTGCGCGACGACCTCGAAGCCGCGTGGGTGTCGGATTTCCTGGACTTCATCAAGCAGGAAAAGATCTTCGCAACCTTTCTCACTCCCTCGGAATACAGCGGCGGCGACCCGAACAAGCGGTGGGACACCTCCCGCAACGCAGCGTTGAGCGAGATCTTCGGGTTTTACGGGCTGTCGTACTGGTACGCCGAGCAGGTGACCATTTTGGGCCTCGGGCCGATCTGGCAGAGCGACAACATCAAGGCCAAGGAGCGCGCGGCCGCACAGCTGGAGGCCGGCGGCGTGATGGCGTTCGCGCTGTCCGAGCGGGAACACGGCGCCGACATCTACAACACCGACTTGCTGCTCACGCCCGCGAAAGCGGACGACGACGAAGGGGTCGTGTACCGGGCGTCGGGGGAGAAGTACTACATCGGCAACGGCAACGTGGCAGGCATGGTGTCGGTGTTCTCGCGCCGCACCGACGTGGACGGCGCCGACGGTTATGTCTGGTTCGTCGCCGACAGCGCGCATGAGAATTACGAACTGATCGGCAATGTGGTGCACGGCCAGATGTTCGTCAGCAACTTCCGGCTCAACGACTATCCGGTGCACGAGGAGGACATCCTGTGCACCGGGCCGGAAGCGTTCTCCGCTGCGCTCAATACGGTCAACGTCGGCAAGTTCAACTTGTGCTCCGGCTCGATCGGGATGTGTGAACACGCCTTCTACGAGGCAATCAACCATGCCAACAACCGCATGCTGTACGGCAACCCGGTCACCGACTTCCCCCACGTGCGGGCCAGTTTCGTCGAGGCCTACGCGCGCTTGATCGCGATGAAATTGTTCAGCGACCGAGCGATCGACTACTTCCGCAGCGCCAGCCTCGACGACCGTCGCTACCTATTGTTCAACCCGGTGACCAAAGCCAAGGTGACGTCCGAAGGCGAGGCCGTGGTCACGCTGCTGTGGGATGTGCTGGCCGCCAAGGGCTTCGAGAAGAACACCTACTTCTGTGAAGTGGCCCGGTTGATCGGTGCGCTACCGCGGCTGGAAGGCACTGTGCACGTCAACGTCGCGCAGATCCTGAAGTTCATGCCCAACTACATGCTCAATCCCGCGGAATATCCGGAGATCGGCACCCGCAACGACCCGGCCGACGACACGTTCTTCTGGGCCCAGGGCCCGGCGCGGGGCGCGTCCAAGGTTCAGTTCGCCGACTGGACCAGGGTTTACCAGCAGCACTCCACGCTCCCGAACGTTGCGGTGTTCTACGAGCAGGCTCGCGCGCTGAAAGAGCTGCTGGTTACCGCCGCGCCGGACCCGGACCAGATGAAAGACCTCGACTTCCTGCTCGTCGTCGGTCATCTGTTCACGCTGATCGTGTACGGCCAGCTGATCCTCGAGCAGGCCGATCTCATCGGTCTCGACACCGACCTGGTCGACCAGATCTTCGAAGTCCAGATCCGCGACTTCTCGCAATACGCCGTCGCGCTGCATGGCAAGTCCAGTTCGACTGCGGCACAGCAGGATTGGGCTCTGGCTGCCGTGCGCAAGCCGGTGACCGACTCCGGCCGGTTCGACCGGGTGTGGGAGAAGGTCAGGGCCTACGACGGCGCTTACGAGATGCGGCCTTAGGCGAGATTTTCGCGGACCTCAACGCCGACGCCTTGGAGGCCGGGCATACGATCGGCAGATGCGTGGTGCCAAGATCCTGATCACCGGTCCGACCGGACAAGTCGCCAGTCCCATCGCCCAGGCCCTGGCCGCCGACAACGAGGTGTGGGGCATCGCCCGGTTCACCAATGCGGCGGCTCGCGAGGACCTCCAAAAGGCGGGTATCCGGTGCGAGACGGTCAACCTGGCCGCCGGCGAGTTCGACGGCCTGCCTTCCGATTTCGATTACGTCCTCAACTTGGCGGTCGCCAAGAGCGGCGACTGGGACAAGGACCTCGGGGCCAACGCCGAATCCGTCGGGTTGCTGATGGCGCACTGCCGCAACGCAAAAGCGTTTCTGCACTGCTCGTCGGCCGCCGTTTACGATCCGCCGGACGACGAGCCGCGCAGCGAGCACGCCGCGCTGGGCGACAACCACAAGCCGTTGTTCCCGACCTACTCCATCTCCAAGATCGCCGGCGAAGTGGTCGCCCGGACGATGGCGCGCACCCTCAACATGCCCACCGTCATCGCCCGGCTCAACGTTCCGTACGGCGACAACGGCGGATGGCCGTTCTATCACATGGAGATGATGCTCGCCGGCATCCCGATCCCGGTGCCCGCGGGAGTTCCGGCTAGCTACAACCCAATTCACGAGGACGACATCATCGCGACGATCCCGAAGCTGCTCGCGGCGGCGTCGGTGCCGGCGACGACGGTCAACTGGTGCGGCGACCAGACCGTCAGCCTGCAGGAGTGGTGTCGCTACCTCGGTTCACTGGTCGGCAAGGACCCGATGTTCGAGGAGAGCGCACAGGCGCTGCGCGGCAATCCCACCGACGTGTCACGGATGCACGAGCTCGTCGGCGCCAGCACAGTCGACTGGCAGGACGGGCTGCGCCGGATGGCGGCCAAATTCCACCCGGAGTTGATCGGCGCTTAACGGTCGTCGGGATGTTTGTAAAGCGCGCACAGCGGGCATTTGCTGTGTATTGAAGGTCGACGTACCCACTACCTCGCAACCCGAACAACGCCGGTTGTGTTTGGGAGTAAACATGTGTCTTCATTTGCTTCTATGGGAATGATATGAAACATGCTGCCTCCCAGTAGTTTTCATAGAATTACTTGTATTCAGTGCACGAGTGTGTACTGTTAAGTGACATGGCAGAACGCGGCGCGCATCCCAACGTCCCACGGGGTCGTCGACTGTTTCTGCGCGCTGTGCGGCGATTGTTCAGTCCGTTGGAGCCTGACGACTACCTGGAGATGATCAACCCGCTCTGGACCACGAAGGAGCTGCGCGGGGAGGTTGACCAGGTCGAGCCGCAAGGTTCGGAAGCCGCCAGCATCCTGATCAAACCGGGGTACGAGTGGCCTGGTCACAAGCCGGGTCAGTACGTGCGGCTCGGCGTGGTCATCGACGGCGTCTACCACTGGCGTGCGTATTCGCTGACATCTGACCCGTCCGCTGAGGACGGACTGATCAGCGTGACGCCCAAGAAGGTGGACAGCGGCGTGGTGTCGCCCTACCTCGTGGAGCAGATAAAGCCCGGAGAGATAGTGCGGCTCGGCGAGATCGAGGGAGTGTTTACGCTGCCTGAAACGCTGCCGGACAAGATGTTGTTCATCAGCGCCGGCAGCGGCATCACGCCCATTGTGAGCATGCTGCGTAGCCTCGACCACCGTGCCGAACTCGGCGACGTGGTGCACATTCATTCCGCTCGCACCCGTGATCAGGTGATGTTCTTGTCCGTTCTCGAAGACATAGCCAGTCGCCATGAGCAGATGCGGCTGGATGTGCGCCTCACCGGTGACCGGGGACGGCTCGAACCGGCTGACCTCGACGAGGAGTGTCCGGACTGGCGCGAACGCGAAGCGTTCTGCTCGGGGCCGGAAGAAATGCTCGATGCGCTCATCGAGCACTGGGAGAAGTACGGCGACCCAGATCGGCTGCACTTCGAACGCTTTCAGCCGAAAATCGGCGGCGACGCCGGTGCGGGCGAAGGCGGCGAGGTCTGCTTCCTCAAGAGCGACAAGAAGGTCGAATGTGACGGTGGCACATCAATTTTGGAAGCCGGCGAGAATGCCGGTCTGGAGCTCGCGTTCGGCTGCCGAATCGGGATCTGTCACACCTGTGTGGGAACGCTCAAATCGGGCAAGCTGCGTGATTTGCGGTCCGGTGACATTAGTGAGCCCACCGAGCAGGAAGTGCGGATCTGTATCAACGCTGCCGAAGGAAACGTCGAACTTGAACTTTGATCGAAAGGATGGACGATGACGTCTACGCTGCAACGCCCCCAAAGCCCGTTCGCTCACCTTGGCGAACAAGAGCGCGAGAAGTTGGGCAAAGAACTAGACGCGATTCACGATGAAGTGTTCGCCGACCTCGGCGACCGGGACCGCGCCTATATCAAGAAAGTCATCTCGGTACAGCGTCAGATCGTGGTTGCCGGTCGTGTCTTGCTGCTGGGTTCGCGATCTAAAACGGCGTGGGTTCTCGGCACCGCATGTCTGGGGATGGCCAAGATCCTGGAAAACATGGAGATCGGCCACAACGTCATGCACGGCCAGTGGGATTGGATGAATGATCCCGACATTCACTCCTCAGTGTGGGATTGGGACACCGCGTCGACGGCGGAATCGTGGCGGCACTCGCACAACTTCATCCACCACACCTACACAAACATTCGGGGCAAAGA
>NZ_DASXHW010000397.1:0-2655 GCF_036488105.1 Mycobacterium sp.
TACATGGCCGAACGCTGCAGCGCCCACATCCGGTCGACCAGTGGGTCCTGGGCGGTGCGAAACGGGGCGCCCTGCAGTACGTCGACCGCCACCACCACGTGACCGCGACGACGCAGGTCGATCAGCGCCAGCGCAAATTCGGTGTCCAGCAGCGTCGAGAACCCGACGACGATCGCACCCGACGGAATTGCCGCCCGAGGGGCCAATGTTCCTGTGGTGCTTTCGAATTCATCGCCAGCGTCGAGGACGGTGTGGAGCACCCGGTAGAACTGGCGTTGCCCGATGTCGGCACCCAGCCAGCGGGGTCTTCGGCCACCGAGCGCGACGATGCCGGCCCGGTCACCGTTTCGCAGCGCGGTCTGCACCACCTGGGCGGCGCCGCGGACAATCCGCTCGGTGGCGACCGTAGCGGGGCCGGCAGGCTGCGGATATCCGTCGATCAGCACAACCACGTCCGCGGACCGATCAGTCAATCGCTGAGTCACGTGCAGGCGGCCGCGACGGGCGCTCACCGGCCAGTTGACGGTGCGCAGTTGGTCGCCCGGCACATAGGTGCGGATGTCGGCATATTCGACGCCGCGGCCGATGTGCCGGGTCAAGTGGATGCCCAGCCGGTCGAGCAGTTCGGTCGGCGGCAGCGCCGTCGGCTGCGGCGGCGTCATCGGGAAGACGGTCACCTCAGCCGCGTCGACGGTTCCCGTGCCGACCAGTAACCCGCCATGCGCGACAACCTCGACCGTGGCGTGGACCGGATAGCGTCCCCAACGTTCGGCGCCGGCGGTCAGCGTCAGGCGCCGGTCAGATGTCCGCTGGACAACCTCGAGTGGCATTCCATCGATCGCTGACACGGTGAGTTCTATTGCGGTACCTAATGTTTGAGTGTCTGCCCAAAAAGTCAGCTGAGTCTGCTCGGCTTCGAAGCAGCGCTGCGAACCGGGTTCGGCGTGGACGTTGACTTTCGGCAACGGCCGCTGCCAGCTGATTGAACAGAGCACGCCCAGCAGTGGTGCGGCGAAAGCGATGAGCTGCCAGCACGACCTGATCAAGCCGACGGCCAGGGCGAACGCAGCGCACGTGGCGATCGCGCGCGTCAATGCTGATGCGCGCCAACGTAGCTGAACTTCCCGAATCTCGGCCACGCGGACTTACTGCGGGCCGCCGCGCGTTCGTGGAACCGGCAACCGCCGCAGCAGCTCCTCGACGATATCCGAACCCTGGATCTTCCTCACCCACATCTCCGGTCGCAACGTAATCCGGTGCGCCACAGCGGGCGTGGCGAGTGCCTTGATGTCTTCGGGGATCACGTAATCGCGGCCGAGAAGCAGCGCGCGAGCCCGCGCAAGCTGCACCAGATCGAGCTCCGCACGCGGGCTGGCCCCCACCGCAACCTGCGGGTGGTGCCGTGTCGCGGCGGCCAGCGACACCACATAGTGCAGAACGTCGTCATGCACGCTCACCTGCTCGACGGACTCGCGCATCGCCAGCAGATCATGCGCATCCACAACCTGATTGACCGTCGGCTCCGCCGATCCCCGATCCAGGCGGCGGCGCAGCATCCAGGCCTCGTCTTGCTCGGAGAGGTAGCGCAGTTCGAGCCGTACCGCGAAGCGATCCAGCTGTGCCTCCGGTAGTGGATATGTGCCCTCGTATTCGATCGGGTTGTCGGTCGCCAGCACAATGAAGGGTTCGGGCAGAGGGTGGGTGGTGCCGTCGATGCTGACCTGGCGTTCGGCCATCGCTTCCAGAAGCGCCGCTTGGGTTTTGGGTGGTGTGCGGTTGATTTCATCGGCCAGCAACAAGTTGGTGAAGATCGGGCCGGGACGGAATTCGAAGTGGCCGGACTGCATGTCGTAGACGGTCGAGCCGAGCAGGTCCGCGGGTAGCAGATCGGGTGTGAACTGGACTCGGGTGAAGTCCAGCCCGAGCGCCGCGGCGAAGGACCGGGCGATCAGGGTTTTACCCAGGCCGGGCAGATCTTCGATCAGCACGTGCCCGCGCGCGAGCACCGTCGTGAGAATGAGCGTGAGCGCCGAGCGCTTACCCACCACGACGCGCTCGATCTCGTCGAGCACCGCTACCGCGCGGGCCGTGGTTGCCGGCATGGCCGTCTCTGAAGTCATATCCGCCGCTTACCCGTTGTCATACCTGCTCCAACCGTTCCAGGATTTCCTCCAGCGTCGCGCGGCCCGGCCCGGGTTCACTCGCACCGGTGTGCGCAACATTGTTCGGGTTCACCCACGCCCACAGCTCGGCGCCGAAAAGTGTTCGCCCCGTGGCATCAAACGCCGCCGGATCCTTGGCCTGCTTTTGTCCCGTCGCAATCGCGAACCGCCGCGCCAGCATTGGGCGCAAATGCCGGTCCCAATCGGCCCGGGTTGATTCCGAGCGGTGAATCAGCGTCTGAGTCCGCGACAACCAACTGCGCAGCGATTCCTCGAGAGCGTTCGGAATCATCGACGGCGTCGGTTCGAAATCGCGCCCAAGGAACTGGCGCACACTCATCAACGCGAAAAGCACTGCGGCACCTGCTGCCCAGAACACAAGCCGGTGATCGTGCAGCGACAGCGCCGCCAGCTCCGCGCTCAGCACCAGGGAAACACCAAGTGCAATCAGTCTTTTCATACCGTACTCCGCATGTCGGCCAGAGTCAGCTGT
>NZ_DASXHW010000433.1:0-2487 GCF_036488105.1 Mycobacterium sp.
CGCCGACGCTCCCGCCGCTACCGGCTGTTGCAACGCCGCACTCTCCAGCAGCCGCTCCAGGGCCGCCTCGACTTCGGCCTTCCAGCCCAGCCCCTTGTCCAGCTCGAGCCGCAGCCGCGGGAAGTACGGATGCGGCGCCACCACAACGAATCCGACGTCCAGCAGAAAGTCGGCGTCGATCACACAGTGTTCGGCCGAGCAGTCACCCAGCACCTCGAGCACCGGCTGTAGCTCGGGGGCGGTGCTCGGCAGGTTGGCCAACTCCGCGACGATCTCGGTGCGGCCGAATGCCTCCAGGGCTCGCACACCGCGACGAACCAATTCGTCGACCACCCGGGCGACAAGACTGTACGGAAGTTCGTCGGCGGCCGGTCCGGGTTCCACCCGCATCGACGTCAAGAGCACAGCGTCGGCGGATACCGGCGCGGTGGGAAACCGATGTGCCCGCGGTACAGCGCGCGGCGGGGCGTAGAAGGCGTAGCCCAGGCAGGTTGACTCGCCCTGGCCACAGTCGGGCGGCGCGGCCATGGCCACTTGGCCACACGATCCCCACTCGAGCATGACCATCGACAGCCACGCTTCCTTCTCGAATTCCGGATCGGCGAGCTGATCTTGTTCGCCGAGAGTCGCGGGGTCGACTTCCCAGAAGACGCAGCGGCGGGCGTGTTTCGGAAGCTGGTCGAAGGCTTCGAGTCGCAGCGGTGTGATTCGAGCAGACACTAGACTCCTGTGCCTCTGTGGGGCGGTGCCATTGTGCGCTGCTCCTCCTCAGGCCAACCCGGCCCGCCTCGTCGCAACGCGGTCGGTGATGGCCCGGCTTCCCCGCGAGCGGGTGGTGCCCCCGCCCCGCAGCCGAGCGTACCTCCCGGATGGGGCCGACCGCGATACCCGCGCGAGGCCGCCGCCGGGCCCCTCGGCGCCGGCCGGTGGCGGGTTTTGGGCCCACCGACCGCCCGCGGCGTGCCCTGCCCCGCGCCAGAATCGAAATGGTCTGGTACACAGCCTGATTCGAGAGATTGGGGCATGTCAGAGTGGTCTGATCTGGCGGATTGTCACAGTGACGTAACGTGTCGGTGTGTACGGTCAGCTCTTTGACGCGTTCATCAATTCGACAATGCGTTGCAGATCGTCCACCGAGCCGAACTCGACCACGATCTTGCCCTTGCGCTTGCCCAGACTCACCGTGACGCGGGTGTCGAACGCACTGGAGAGTTGCTCGGCCACATCCTGGAGGCCGGGCATGTGGATCGGCTTGCGTCGCGGCGGCGCCGGCTGACTCGGCTCGCTGCGATTGGCGAGAGTGACCGCCTCTTCGGTGGCCCGTACCGACAATCCCTCGGCGACGATCCGCGCGGCAAGCGCCTCCTGCGCCTCCGCTCCGGCATCCAGCGACAGCAGCGCCCGGGCGTGGCCGGCCGACAGCACGCCGGCCGCGACCCGCCGTTGCACCGCGATCGGCAACCGCAGCAACCGGATCATGTTAGTGATCAGTGGGCGCGACCGACCGATCCGGGCGGCGAGTTCTTCGTGGGTCACATCGAATTCATCGAGCAGTTGCTGGTACGCCGCCGCCTCTTCCAACGGGTTCAACTGCGCTCGGTGGATGTTTTCCAGGAGGGCATCGCGAAGCAGGTTGTCGTCGGCGGTCTCCCGCACGATCGCGGGGATGGCGGTCAGGCCTGCCGTCTGCGCCGCGCGCCAGCGCCGCTCCCCCATGACGAGTTGGTAGCGCGCTCCGCCCGGCGCATCGAGTGCGCGGACCACGATCGGCTGCATCAGGCCGAACTCGCGGATCGAGTGCACGAGTTCGGAGAGCGCCTCCTCGTCGAACACCTGCCGCGGCTGGCGTGGGTTCGGCTCAATCAGAGCCGGATCAATTTCGCGGTACACCGCGCCGATGTCGGTCGCGTTGCCGGCCGCGGGCGGGCCGCCCATCAGGACGTCGGCGGTGGCGTCGCCGATCCGCGGACCCCCGAGTCGCGCCTGCTCCGTCTCACCCTCGGCCGGCCCGGTGGGGATCAGCGAAGCGAGGCCTCTCCCGAGGCCACCTTTCCTACGCGACGGTTGGCTCATCGGCGGTCCCCTTCATCGGCTGCTGGTCGACCGCGTTCGGCGAGTTCGCGGCTGGCGTCGAGGTAACTCATCGCACCGCGGGACCCCGGATCGTAATCGATGATGGTCATGGCGTAGCCCGGCGCTTCGGACACTTTCACGCTGCGCGGGATCACGGTGCGTAACACTTTGGTTCCGAAATAGCGACGGACTTCGTCGGCCACCTGGTCGGCCAGCTTGGTCCGTCCGTCGTACATCGTCAGGATCACCGTGCTGACGTTCAGCCCCGGATTTAAATGCGCCTTCACCATCTCGATGTTGCTCATCAATTGCGACACGCCCTCCAGCGCGTAGTACTCGCACTGGATGGGGATCAGCACCTCGGGTGCGGCGACCAATGCATTGATCGTCAGCAGCCCTAGCGATGGCGGGCAG
>NZ_DASXHW010000452.1:0-13071 GCF_036488105.1 Mycobacterium sp.
GCGACGCCCGTCTGGACGCGGATCGACCCGCCAGAACGCGCTCCACGCCGGATCCGAGTCGCGAATCCGGGGCATCGGTTCGTCGGCGATATCGTCCAGGGTGATCGACTCCTTGCCGGCCAGCCGGTGATCCAGCGGCACGACCAACACCCGGGGCTCGTCGTACAGAATTGTGACGTGCAGCTGGTCGGTCGGAAACGGTAGCCGCGTCACGACCGCGTCCACCCGGTGATCGAGTAGTGACTGGCGGGCCGCGTTCCACTCCAGGTGCACGGTGTGCACGTCGGCATCAGGGTGCTGACGGCGCAACTCGCGCGCCGCGGGGGTGACGATCAGCCCGGTCGTGTAGCCGATGGTAATCCGGCTGGGCTGGGCCGCGGCGCGAGTCTGTGCCGCGGCGCGGGCCGCTGAACGCAGCAGCGCTTTGGCCGCCGGCAGGAAGACTTCGCCGGCTTCGGTGAGCCGGGTGCCTTGCGGAGTGCGGTCCAGCAGGCGGGCACCCAATTGTTGCTCCAGCCGGCGGATTTGTCGGCTCAGCGACGGCTGCGCCACCCGCAGTGCGGCAGCGGCGCGGCCGAAGTGCCGGTGGTCGGCCACCACGGCGAAGTACCGCACCAGCCGGAGGTCGAGGTCGACGGGCATGAGGGCGTCATCCATGCCCGCATCGTAATACGTGGATGAAGCCTGCGACGTGCATACAGTGGCGTGCAACTGCGGTGATGCCTGATCAGTATTGAGTTATTCGAAATGAGTCTTGGACGTCTTCGGTGCCGGACTGCAGGGTGGTGTTACCGCTTCATCGTTACTTCAGGGAGTTCATCATGCGAGTTTTCGTCACCGGCGCGACGGGCCACATCGGGTCGGCAGTGGTGCCCGAACTTCTTCAGGCCGGGCATCAGGTCACCGGTTTAGCCCGCTCGGATAAGTCGGCAGCCGCGTTGACTGCCATCGGCGCCGATGTGCACCGCGGCGATCTCGACGATCTCGACGGTTTGCGCGCGGCGGCCGCCGCCTCCGACGGCGTGATCCACCTGGCCTTCAATCACGACTTCAGCGACTTCCTTGGTTCGGCCGAGACGGACCTGCGCGCGGTCGAGGCGATGGGTGATGCCCTCGCCGGTTCGAACCGGCCCTTCGTGGGCACATCAGGCACTCTCATGGTGGCGTTCGTCGAGGGCCGACTCGCCACCGAAGAGGACACCTTGCCCGCCGGACCTCGGATCGACTCGGAGAACGCGGCAATTGCCTTGGCAGAGCGCGGCGTTCGATCGTCGGTCATTCGGCTCGCGCCGTTGGTGCATAGCAACCTGGACCACCACGGCTTCACCCATCACATCATCGACTGTGCCCGCAAGGCCGGTGTGTCCGCCTATATCGGTGACGGCGCGAATCGCTGGCCTGCGCTGCACACGCTCGACGCGGCGCGGCTCTACCGGCTGGCGCTGGAATCTGCGCCCGCGGGTACGCGATTGCACGGTGTCGCCGACGAGGGTGTGGCGTTCCGCGACATCGCCGAGGTCATCGGGCGCCACCTGAATCTGCCGTCGGCCCGCATTGCGGCCGAGAAGGCGCAAGACCATTTCGGTTTTCTGGCTCTCTTCGCTTCACTGGACGACGCGACGTCCAGCGAACTTACGCGAAAGATCCTGGACTGGCATCCGATCGAGAAGGGGCTGCTGGCTGATCTGGACGAGGGCCATTACTTCTGCGAGTAAGTGTGCGCAGCAAGGAGACTGGATAGTGCTCAGCCCCGGGACGGGTTGGTGTAGACGCGGAGCGGCGTGATCAAGACGGCGGTGCGACGTTCTTCGCGCATCACCCGGTCGTAGGTGTCCCAGTCGTCGTGGGTTCCGCCGGCCGCGGTGAAGATCTCGCGAAGCATCACCCGCAGCCGGTCCTCGTCGACGTCGGGGTGGGGGTCATCGGGCCCGATCAGTTGGGCCGTTCCTTCGACGGTGGCCCAGCGCCAACCGGACCGGGCCGTGACGGTGGTGCGTGGATCGGCGCGTAGGTGGGCCAGTTTCCGGGCGCCACCGATGGCAACCAGCCCGACTACCGGCTCGTTGGTCAATGGGTGCGGTAAGACGCCGGCGTTGACCACCGACGCCTGGGCGCTGCCGTCGCGACGCAACGTGGTGAATACGATGAGGCCCTGATCGGCGGCGGCAAGCTCGCCGAAGGCTGGCAGGTCAGTCATAGTGAAGGTCCTTTCCGGTGCTGCTGTGTTTCAGCCCCGGAACGCCTCGTTCCATTCCCGACCTGCGGAAAGTGTTGCCGTGCAGCACTACTCGTACTCCACCAGGACCGACGGGGTGTCGGGCACGGCCTGGCAGGTCAGGATGTAGCCGTCGGCGATCTCGTCATCCTCGAGCACGTCGTTGGCGCGCATGGTGGCGGCGCCTTCGACCAGTTTGGCCATGCAGGTGCCGCAGTTACCAGCTTCGCAGCTGAACGGGGGCGACAGGCCCGCCCGTCGTGCGCTCTCCAGAAGCGTCTCCCCGGCGACCCGCGGCACCGTCGCCTTCTTGCGCTCCAGCTTGATGGTCACCGTGCCACCCTGCTCGGCGCCGCTCTCGGCGGCCGCGGGTGCGGGCGTCTTGACCGGCGGCGACGCGTCGAAGTCCTCGACGAGCACGGTCGCGCCCTCCGGCAGCGCGGATCGCACGACCGTCATGAATCCCTCCGGCCCGCAGACGTAGCAGTCGGCATCGGTATCCGCGCCGACGAATTTCTCGACACCGGCCACATCCAGCAGCCCGTGCTCGGCGTCGATGTTCCTCTCCACCTCGAACCGGCCGGGGTATCGCTCGATCAGCTCGTCGATCGCGGCCTCGAAGATCACCGAAGCCCGGTCCCGGTCGGCGCACAGAACCCGCACCGTGCGGTCGGTGCTCGCGAGGGCGCTCTTGGCCAGCGACAGGATTGGTGTGACACCGCTACCGCCGGCGAAGGCCAGCAACGGAGCCTGGGTCGACCTCAACACGAAGGTTCCGGCCGCGCGCGTCAGGGTCAGCTCATCACCCTCGACGACGTTGTCGATGATCCAGTTCGACACCTTGCCGCCGGTCACCCGTTTGACCGTGGTCATCACCTCGGTGTCGGTCTCCGGCGCGCTCGACATCGAATACGACCGGTACAGCTCCTCACCGTCCACCGTCACCTTGAAGGTGCAGAACTGTCCGGCGCGATAGGAAAACGGCTGCTCTTCGGGGGCGAGTACGTAGGTACGGGTGTCGGCGGTCTCCTTGACGATCCGGGTCACCGTGGCCCGATGGAACACATGGCGCTCCGCCATCCCGGCCCCTTCCACACTTGCGTTCTTCTGTTCAGAGAATACTATTCTCTCAAAACGATAGGATGTTCTCAATGTCTCCGACCGCGCTGGTATTCGAGGAGTGGCGCTATACGCTGCCGCAGCTCGAGGCGCTGGCGGACGGGTTGGCCGCAAGTTTGCGCGGGCGCGGCTTGACGGCCGGCGGGCGGGTCGCGTTGATGGCGTCGAATCGTCCGGAATTCGTCGTCGCCCTGCACGCCATCTGGCGGCTGGCCGCCGTCGTGGTGCTGATCAGCCCGGCGTGGAAGCGTCACGAGGTCGAGCACGCGCTGGCCTTGACGAACCCGTCGCACGCCGTCGGCGATCACGAGGTGCTGTCGGGTCTCATGCCGATGTTGCATCTCGACGAACCCATCCTCGCGGGCGAACCAGAATTCAGCGACGCTGCTGCGCCCGATGCCGATGCGGTGTTGGCGTTCAGCTCAGGTACGACGGGTCTACCGAAAGCGGTTCGGCACACTCATCATTCGCTACAGGTCGCCGTTGGGCATTGGCGCGACGCGTTGGGATTGACTGCCCGCGATCGCATTCAGATCGCCACGCCGCCGTCGCACATTCTCGGATTGCTCAACATCATGACGGCGTTGCAGACCGGTGTGTGGATGCGCCTGCATCGACGATTCGACGTCGATCGCATGTTGCAGCACATCCAAGACGATCGGATCACCGTCGAGATGGCTGTCGCGCCAATCGCGTTGGCGATCTCCTCGAACCCGGATCTGGAGTCCTACGATCTTTCGTCGCTGCGGTTCATCATGTGGGGAGCGACGCCGGTCAGCGTCAGCGTCGCCGAGACCGTCACCCGTCGGACCGGTGTCGGATGGGTGCCGGCGTACGGGACCACCGAGTTACCGGTCATCGCCTGCAACCCGCTCGACGGCGCGCGGCTCGACTCCGTCGGCCGCCCGGTACCGGGCGTGCAGGTGCGAGTTGTCTCGTTGCAGACCGGCGAGCAGGTCGGTCCCGGGGAGGTCGGTGAGATCCAGGCGCGGGCCGAGTCGCTGATGGCCGGCTACCTGCCGTGCGAAGCGACGCGAGATGTCTTGTGCGACGGCTGGTATCGGACCGGCGACGTCGGCTACCTGGATTCCGGTGGCTGGCTGCGGATCACCGACCGGTCCAAAGAAATGATCAAGGTGCGCGGCTTTCAGGTCGCGCCCGCCGAGATCGAGGCCGTCCTGCACGCTCATCCCGCCGTCGAAGACTGCGCGGTGTTCGGCGTCCCCGACGGCGCGGACGGGGAGTCGGTCGTCGCTGCGGTCGCAACCCGTGCGCCGGTCGACGCCGCCGAGCTCACCGCACGGGTCGGTGAGAGTCTCGCATCCTACAAACGTCTGAGTCGTATCGTGTTCGTGCCCGAAATACCTCGGCTACCGTCCGGGAAGGTGCTGCGCCGAGTTCTCAAGGAGCGTTATGGATGCACGTCTGACAGCTGAACAGCAACAACTGCGGGACGCGGCCGCGAAGCTATCCGATGATCTGGGACCGGGATCGGTGCAAGACCTCGCCGACGACGGGCGAATCAGCAAGCTCGACAAGCAGATCCATCAGACGGGCTGGCGGGCGTTGCGCTCCGACGGCGCGTCCGGTGTGGAAGTGGCCATCGTGGCTGAGGAGTTCGGCCGCGGATTGGTCGACGCCCCGTTCCTCGGTCCAGTGCTCGCGGACGATCTGGCCCGGCGAATCGGCGACGACGGCTCCGGGTCGACGATCGCGGTGCACGGTCGCGTGATTGACGCGCGAGGCTACCGGCGCGCGTTGACGTTGGACGGCACGACGGTGTCAGCCGTCGATGTTGGCGCTGCCCGCGACGCGGTCGACCTGACCAGGGCTGCGGCGGATGTCAGCGGAACGGCAACGGCCGTCGGAGATCTGGACTCCGACGCCGTTCAACGTTGGCTGGCACTCGCGCTGGCCACCACGTCAGCGGATCTGGTCGGCGCGGCCCGCGGTGCGCACATACTGGCGTGTGATTATGCGAAAATCCGTGAGCAGTATGGCAAGTCGATCGGCTCGTATCAGGCCATCGCGCACCTGCTCGCCGAAAGCCTGGCCCTGATCGAAGGCTCGGTGAGCATCTTGCGGCATGCCGCCTGGGCGGTCGACGAGTTGGACCCTGCCGAGGCGATCCGCGCCGGCCGGTTCGCCAAGGTCTACTGCGCGCGGGCCGCGCGGACGGTGTGCGAGACCGCCATTCAGGTACACGGCGGCATCGGCAATACCTGGGAGTGCCTGGCGCACGTGTACCTGCGCCGTGCGCTGACCTCGACGCAATTGTGGCCCGTCAAGCTGGAGGAGATCACCGTTGGACTTCCGTGACTCGCCCGATGAAGCCGCCTTCCGGGAACGGCTGAGATCCTGGCTTTCGGTGCACGCCAAAGAGTTTCCGAGCTCAGGTGACGAATACTGGGCCCGGCAGGGCGAATGGCACAGTGCGCTGTACGAGGGTGGCTTCTTCGGGCTGTCCTGGCCGCGGGAGTACGGCGGGCAGGAATTACCCCCGGTGTACGACGTCATCCTCGACGAAGAGCTGGCGCGTGCCGAGGCACCGCCGCGGCCCAGTCTGGGCTATCTGGTCGCGGGCCTGAGCCGGCACGGCAGCAAGGAGCTGTGCACCCGCTTCCTGCCCGGAATGATCAACGGTTCCGAGCGGTGGTGTCAGGGCTTCAGCGAGCCGGGCTCGGGCTCCGATCTCGCCTCGCTGACGACCACCGCCACCCGCGATGGCGACAACTACGTCATCAACGGACACAAGATCTGGACCAGCTACTCCGATGTCGCGGACTGGTGTCTGCTGCTGGCTCGCACCGATCCCGCGGCCAAGCGGCACCGGGGCATCTCGGCGTTCATCATCCCGATGAAACAGCCTGGCGTGCAACAGCGTCCGCTGCAGATGATCAACGGCGTGACCACCGAATTCGGCCAGGTGCTGTTCGACGGGGCGACGGTGCCGGTGGAGAACATGGTGGGCGCCCCCGGCGAGGGGTGGCCGCTTGCCATGACAGTGGTCGGCCATGAGCGCGAACCGTCGACGCTGGGCTACGCGGCCCGCTACGGCAAGCTCGTCCGCCAACTGGCCGCGCGCGCCGGCGACTCGGCGAATGAGGAACTCGCCTGGGCGGCGGTACAAACCGAGATGTTGACCCACCACGTACGGCGCCGGCTGTCCGAGCAACTCGACGGGGTGACCCATACCTCGGACGGATCGCTGGACAAGCTGCTGATGACCTGGGTCGAGCAGTCCGTCGGCCATGCCGCGTTCGCAGTGGGCGGCATCGACGATCCGAATCTGCTCAGCGCCTATCTGTATAGCCGCGCGCAAAGCGTCATGGGCGGCACATCGCAGATCCAGAAGAACATCATCGCCTCACGAATCTTGGGATTGGGAGCCTGACGTGTACGACATGCCAACCGAAATCGACGTTCAGGCCGACGGCCCGCTGCGGATCATCACGTTGAACCGGCCCGAGTCGCTCAACTCGGTCAACGACGCGCTGCACCATGGTCTGGCGAAGTTGTGGCAGCGGATGAGCGATGACCAAGACGCACGTGCCGCTGTGATAACCGGTGCGGGACGGGCATTTTCGGCTGGCGGTGACTTCGTCTATCTGAACGAATTGGCGGGAGACGCGGCGCTGCGCGCCAAGACCATCGCCGACGGGCGCGAGATCGTGCTGGGCATGGCGCGCTGCCGGATTCCGGTGGTGGCCGCGGTCAACGGGCCGGCCGTCGGGCTGGGCTGCAGTCTGGTCGCGTTGAGCGACATCGTCTACATCGCCGAAGACGCGTATCTCGCCGACCCGCACGTGCAGGTGGGATTGGTGGCCGCTGATGGCGGACCGCTGACCTGGCCACTGCACATCAGCTTGCTGCTGGCCAAGGAGTACGCGCTGACCGGCGCCCGGATCTCCGCCGCGCGAGCGGTCGAACTGGGCTTGGCCAACCACGCGGTGGCCGATCCGGTCGCCGAGGCGCTGAAAGCCGCGAAGAAGATCCTCGAACTTCCGCAGCAGGCCGTTGAAAGCACCAAACGCGTCCTCAATGTGCACCTCGAGCGCTCGGTGCTTGCCACCATCGACTACGCGTTGTCCGCGGAGAACCAGTCGTTCCAGACCGAGGACTTCCGCTCGATCGCAGCCAAGTTGGCGGCCGGCAAGAACTGACCGCCGAGCCGCACCGGCCCTCGCGCGGCGGGCATCATCGACATGCCCGCCGAGCGACGACGCCAGCAGGCTGCGAAAGGCGCGCCCGAATTGTCGCTGAGAGGCGGGCAACTCGGGCAGCGCCCATTTCAGGTAATGCTGTGGCCGATGCGACCCCGGCGATTATTTCGGGGGAAGCGCAGCGCGCCGCGTGCAGTCGGCGAACCGTCGCCTCGCCCAGGCCGCCCGCACCGCCAACGACGATGACCGATTGCAACTCATACTCTCGGACGGAGAGAATAATATTCTCGTATAGTCGCAGGCGCCTCAGGGTCCATGTCTTGCCGAATTGGAGAAAGCCGTGAACAACGAAGTTCTGGTCATCGTCGGTGTCGGCGGTATGGGGATCTCGGTGGCCCGCCGCAGCGGAGCGGGCCGGACCATCGTGCTGGCCGACATCAACGCCGAGGGCCTGAAAGCCGCGGCCGGTGCCCTCACCGAAGACGGCCATCAGGTGCTGACTCGACAGGTCGACGTCACCTCGCGCAGTTCGGTGGCCGCAGTGGCCGAGACGGCGCAGGGGGCCGGCCGGGTCACGGCGGTGGTGCACACCGCGGGGCTTTCGCCGCAACAGGCATCCGTTGAGGCGGTGCTCGCCGTCGACCTGCTGGGTGTCGCGCTGAGCATCGACGAATTCGGCCGAGTGATCGAGCCTGGCGGCGCCGGGGTGGTCATCGCGAGTATGGCCGGCCACATGCAGCCCGCGCTGGATCCCGAGCTCGAGCGACAGCTGGCGAGCGTGCCCGCCGAGGAACTGCTCGGCCTCGAGGCGTGCTCGAAGATCTCCAGCAGTCAGATGGCGTATCCGTTCGCCAAGCGGGCCAACCAGATTCGGGTGGCCGCGGCAGCCGGAACCTGGGGTGAACGTGGCGCCCGGATCAACTCCATCAGCCCTGGTGTCATCTCGACGGCGATGGGGCGGCTGGAACTCGACAGCGAATCGGGCGCGCTGATGAGGGCGATGGTCGAGAACTCCGGCCTGCGGCGTCTCGGCACACCCGAGGACATCGCGGCCGCCGCCGAGTTCCTGCTCGGGCCCTCAGCGTCGTTCGTCACCGGTACCGATCTACTGGTCGACGGCGGAGTGGTCGCCGCGATTACCACCGGGACAATCGATCTGGCCAAAGCCCTCGCCGAGCGCTGATCTATGGTGTTGCATGAATCCATGACGCGCACCGCCGATGAGCTGGTCACCGAATTCTGCAAACTGTGGTCGTCGCCCAACCCGGAAGAGTTGGCCGGATACTTCATCGAGGACGCCATCTACCACAACATTCCGATGGATCCGGTGCACGGCCGTGAAGCGATTGCGCAGTTCATCGCGGGTTTCACGGCCGCCTTCGACGGCATCGACTTCAACGTGCACCGGCAGGTCAGCGACGGCACGGTCGTGATGAACGAACGCACCGACGTGCTGCACCGCAAGGATGGCGGAGAGATACCGCTACCGGTGATGGGTGTCTTCGAAGTACGCGACGACCGCATTGCGGTGTGGCGCGACTACTTCGACATGGCGGCCATCACCAAAGCGTTCGGCTAGTCGACCGACTTCCCGGTCGCCGCGGCGTGGCCCGCGCGGTAGCCGAAAACCATTGCCGGACCGATGGTGCCGCCGGCACCGCCATAGGCTCGTCCAGTCACCCCACCCATCGCGTTGCCGGCGGCGAACAGGCCGGGGATGGGCTCACCGCTGACATGCAGGACGCGTCCATCGCGGTCGGTGCGCGGTCCGCCCTTGGTGCCCATCGCGCCCACCGACACCGCAACCGCGTAGTACGGCGCGGTGTCGACGGGGCCCAGCGTCTTGCCGGCCAGCGTCGTTGCGTGCTCATCACCCCAGTAGCCGTCGTAAGCACTTGAGCCACGGCCGAAGTCGGGGTCAGCGCCGTCACCCACGTGGTGGTTCCAGGCGCCGATGGTGCGGGTCAGCCCGTCGAGAGCGATCCCGGTTTTGGCAGCCAATTCGGTGAGATCCGCCGACTCGCAGAACCAGTCCGGCACCGGTCCGTCGGGGTCGACGCCCAAGAACCCGTAACGCTTGAGGTGTTGTGCATCAAACACCATCCAGGCCGGATCATTGACGTAGCCCTCACGCGGGTCGAGGTAGTGGAAGGCGCCGGCCATCGAGTTGTAGTCGCAGGCCTCGTTGACGAATCGCTTGCCGAGCCGGTTGACGATGATGCTGCGCGGCCGGGTCCGTTCCAGTCGCACGCTGCGACTGCGTTGGTGGCCGTCGATGGTGTCGTCCGGGATCTGCACGATCGGCACCCACCACGCCTCACCCATGTTGGCCAGGTCGGCGCCGTGGGCCATCACCATGCGCAGTCCGTCGCCGGTGTTGTTGGGCGGCGAGACGGCACCATGCATTGGGCCACGTAGAAAAGCGTTGACCAGCACGGGATCCCATTCGAATCCACCCGTTCCCAGGATCACTCCACGACGAGCACGGACAGTCAACTGCTCACCGCCGGAGGCGATCCGGACTCCGACGATCGCGCCGTCTTCGGTGAGCAACTCCTCAGCGCGAGCATCGGTACGCGGGGTCACCCCGGCATCGAGCAACTCCTTGAGCAGTCCGGCGATCAACGCAGTGCCGGCCACGCACAGCTCGGCGTTCTCGTCGGCCCCTGCATGCAGGCGGGCCCGGGTCTCGGCATCGAATCCGACATTCGACCAGTCCTGTGGAAACGAGGTGATCCGATCCCGCCACTCGCCGAGTTGATTCAAATCGAACGGAGCCGCGCTCAGCGAGCGGCCGCCGCCGGGCTGGCCGCCGGGTAGCTCCGGTTTGTAATCCGGGAAACCCGTGGCGATCTCGAACCGCAGACCGCTGTGCGCTTCGATGAAGTCGAGCATCGCCGGACCGGTCCGTACAAACGTCTCGACCAGCGCGTCGTTCATCGAGCCGAGCGATTGCGCACGCAGATAACTGAGCGCATCGTCGACCGTCAGCTCACCCTCGGGGGAGCGATTGTGCGCCGGAATCCACACCACACCGCCCGAAACCGCCGTGGTGCCACCTACAGTCGCGGCTTTCTCGTAGACCGCGACCGAGGCACCGCTGACCGCGGCGGTCAGCGCGGCGGCCAGCGCGGCTCCGCCGCTGCCGAGCACGACGACGTCGACTTCATCGCCCCAAGCCGGCATAAAAGCTTCCTTCCTGCCCGGCGATCAGCTCAAGATCGCCGATAATTCCTTGGCTGCCTTGACAACTGCGTCCTTGCCGCGCATCACCACGTCTTCGCGGTGCGAGATCAGATTGATGCACGCCGGCGGTGACGGCGGCTCGCGATGCACGGGGACTGCCAAACCATAGGTGTTCGGCTCGATCTCACCGTGGGTGATCACCCAGCCTTGCTCGCGGGCGCTCACGACCAGATCGCGCTCGTCCGGGCGCGGGGGCAGGCTGGCCAGCAGCGCGATACCCGCGGCGCCGCGATCGAGCGGGTAACGGCTGCCCTCGTGAAAGGCCAGCTGGTAGGGGACCTGGGTGGGGACGATCACCGCGATGGCCACCTGCTGCTCACCCTCGGCCACCAGGAGGGAGACCGTGGTGCCCAGGTCGTCAGCCAGCGCGCGCAGGATCGGCACGCTCAGCTGGCGCACATTGCGGTCGAACGACGCACCGAGCAGCGCCAGCCCCGCGGCCGGCCGATAGCGGCCGTCTTCGCCCTTGGCGACGAACCGGAACTGGGCCAGTGTCGCAAGCAGGCGATACGCGATGGTCCGGTGCACGCCGACGCCGTCGGCGACCTGCTGCACGGTCATCCCCGCGGGAGCATCGGCCACCAACTGCAGGGCGTTGAGCCCCCGGGCCAGCGTCTGCGAGCCGGGTGCCGTGGTCGTCGGAGCCTCGCCCATGTCAGCGCACCATTGCCGGGCCGGCCAACCCGAGTTGGGCCGTGCTTGACAGCGGACCGGCAGAGAGTGATGCTCTATACATAGTGCACATTGATGTGCGATTTTAGCACACATAGGTGGCGGGAAACGAGAACCAATTTCCACTGGAACTAACCGGAGAGGAACCGGTGGCCGAGCACGAGAGCGTGTGGAGTGACCTGCAGGGCGTGCCGTTCGTGCAGGGCTACCTGGACGCCGGCGGGGTGCGAACTCGCTACCTGCATGCCGGCGATTCGAGCAAGCCGCCACTGATACTGCTGCACGGCTCCGGTGGTCACGCCGAGGCATACGTCCGCAACCTGGAGGCGCACGCGGAGCACTTCTCGACCTGGTCGATCGACATGCTGGGCCACGGCTACACCGACAAACCCGGTCACCCGCTGGAGGTCCGCCACTATGTCGACCATCTGCTGGCTTTCCTGGATGCGATCGGCGTCGAGCGCGCCCACTTGTCCGGTGAATCGCTTGGCGGCTGGGTGGTTTCCCGCGCCGCCGTCGATCACCCCGACAAAGTCGACCGGCTGGTGCTCAACACCGCCGGTGGCTCGCAAGCCGATCCCGAGGTGATGAAGCGGATCATCACGCTGTCGATGGCGGCCGCGGAAAACCCGACTTGGGAAACCGTGCAGGCGCGGATCAAATGGTTGATGGCCGACAAGTCCAAGGACTACGACGACCTCGTCGCGAGCCGCCAGCGGGTGTATCGCCAGCCGGGCTTCGTCTCGGCGATGCGTGACATCATGGCGTTGCAAGACCCCGAGATCCGCGCCCGTAACATACTGGGCCGCAGCGACTATGGGTCGATCACCGCCCCAACGCTGGTGCTGTGGACCAGTGATGACCCGACCGCTGACGTGACCGAAGGTCGGCGAATCGCCACGATGATCCCCGGTGCCCGTTTCGAAGTGATGTCCGGTTGCGGCCACTGGCCGCAGTACGAGGACGCCAAGACGTTCGATCGCCTGCATATCGACTTCCTGCTGGGGCGTTGACGGTGGACGGCGACCAGGATGTGGATGCCGACGTTGTCGTCGTCGGCGCAGGGCCGGTTGGTCTGACCCTCGCCAATATCCTTGGCCTGCAAGGTGTCAGCACTCTGGTGGTCGAAGAACGCGACACGCTGATCGACTATCCCCGCGGCGTCGGGCTGGACGACGAGTCGCTGCGCACGTTCCAGGCGATCGGCCTGGTCGACCGCGTTCTGCCACACACCGTGCCCAACCAGATTCTTCGGTTCGTCGACGCGAAGCGCCGGTTGCTTGCCGAAATGGCCCCGCCCGACGCGTGTTTCGGGTGGCCCAAGCGCAACGGGTTCGTCCAGCCGTTGGTCGATGCCGAGTTGCTTCGAGGTCTGGAGCGCTTCGAGCACGCCGACGTGCAGTGGGGCCGGCCCTTGACGTCGTACACCGAGACCGCCGACGCGGTCACCGTCGAACTTGGCGGAGAGGGTGGGACCAAAACTGTGCTGACCCGCTACGTGGTCGGCTGCGACGGCGGCCGAAGCGCCACTCGCCGGCTGATGGGGGTGTCGTTCGACGGCACCACCTCGCCGACCCGCTGGCTGGTCGTCGACATCGCCAACGATCCGCTCGGCCATCCCAACAGCGAAGTCGGCGCCGACCCGGCACGCCCCTA
>NZ_DASXHW010000458.1:0-2983 GCF_036488105.1 Mycobacterium sp.
CGCCGACGCGCTCGTCCCTCCCCTCAGGGGACGAGTGCGTCAGCTGGCAACGCTAGCTCTGAGTTGTCACCATATTGGTGCTAACTGATCGATCAGTCAGCTACTCTAGCTCGGCCCACTGAAAACAACCAACGGAGACTCCGTCGACAACGCCCGAACCGAGTCCATCCGCTGCGACAAACGCCCGAATGCGTATCCTCGCGGCGGCTTTCGTGTGCTTCTGCGAGTTTGGTTACGAGAAATCCTCGATGAAGCGGATCGCGTTACGCGCCGGTGTCTCGCAACCCCTGCTTCACCACCACTTTGACACCAAAGAACGGTTGCTCCTCTCGGCAATTGGCCAGATGGCCGCTGACATCTTCTCGACGGCAGCCGACCTGTTACCGCAGCACGGATCTGTCGTTGAACGACTGGATGCGGCAAAAGAACTGCTCTATGCACTCTTCGTCGACAATTTGCTGGCCGCGTCCTTCACGGTGGAATTCGCCGCGGCGGCAAACCACAATGAGTCCCTCAAACAAGCCTATTCGGACCACCAGAAAACCCAACGGCGGAATGTCGCTCGCTTCATCGAAGATCTGACTCCCGGGGCAGAGTCCGACTTATCCGTCGGGCTCATCGAGACATTCCTTCTCGGGATGGCGATGCGCCGCCCCTTCACCACGGATGAAACCGCATTGCGAGCCGAGTTCGACGCCCACGCTCAACTGTTGATCAACCTTCTCATCGCTCAGGGAAGGAAGCAGTCAGCGCCATGACGACCGTCGGGCCGAAGGCGCTGCAGTCCCCAATTAACGGGAGCGTTGCGGGCCCTACCAGGCGAGCAGCACGAGTTCGGAGCAGAACCCCGGCCCCATGGCCATCATCAGCCCGAACGAACCCGGCGGCGGTGGATCGGCCATGTTGGCGCGAAGAACATCCAGCACCGACACAGACGAGAGATTTGCGTTGTCGCGCAACGAATTTCGAGTGTGATCAAGGGCGTCGACCGGAAGGTCCAACGTATGCTCGACGGCCTCGATCACCTTCGGTCCACCAGGGTGGCAAATCCACGTCGAGATGTCCGGGGGAGTCAGGCCGTGGTCGGCGAGAAAGTTGCGGACATCTTCGCCCAAGTACTTCTCGGCGACGGTCGCGACCTCTGCCGACAACTTGATTTGGAACCCGTTACTGCCGATATTCCAGCCCATCACCTCCTCGGTGTCGGGGTAGAGCCGACTGCGGGTCGCCAGCACCCGCGGCCCGATGGGCGTCAGCGCGGATCCCTTCGCGACGACGGCGCCGGCAGCGTCACCAAACAGGCTGGTGGCCACCAGATTGGCGATGGAGAAGTCGTTACGTTGCAGTGTCAACGAGCACAGTTCGACAGCGAGCAGCACGGCTACGTGATCGGGAAACGCCAGCAAGTAGTCGTGCATGCGGGCTACCCCGGCGGCCCCGGCGACACAGCCAAGTCCGAACAGCGGCACACGCTTGACGTCAGGTCGCAAGCCGACGCGGGTCGCCAGCCGGGCCTCCAGGGTCGGCACCGCCAACCCGGTGACCGTCGTCGAGAAAACGATGTCGACGTCGGAGGGCTTGACCTTGGCCGCGTCGAATGCCGAGAGCAGCGCGCGCTCCCCGAGTTCCAGCGCGGTCTCGACGAAGATCTCGTTCGCTTCGGTGAAGCCACTCAGTTGGCCGTATTGCGACAACGGCAACGAGATGCGGCGATTCTGCACCCCGGCGCTGTCGGCGAAACGGTCGAACTGCGGCCCCCCGAGGCCGGTCAGGCCCGACAGTGCTTCCCGCTGGCCGACCCGGTGCGGCGGGAATTCGATCGCTACGGCCGCGACGGACGCGGATGGTGTGGTGTTGGCGTTCCCCCCCTGTTCGCCAGGCGTAACAGGGCCCATGTGGTCATCGTATCCAGGTGGTCAGTAGCGGGTTTTGGGCGGGCGCGGCGGCGAAACGCCAGTGTCAGCGTGCCAATATATGCACAGCCTGCTCGAATACCGCAGGTAGCAGGGCGCATGCGGGGACGATGGCGCGTCGAGCCGCCTTCGGCACGGTGGTCAGCACCAGTCCGCGGGTGAGCAGTCGGTAGTCGCGGGTGATTCGATGCCAGGCCGATTCGTATGACGAGGGCATGTCGCCGGCGATAGCCGTCACCGCGGCGGCGGCCTCCTTGACGGCTAGGCTGACGCCCTCACCGGTGAGCGCGTCCTCGTAACCGGCCGCATCGCCGACCAACAGCACCCGCCCCGCGACGCGGCGGGACACCACCTGTCGCATGGGTCCGCAGCCGCGAGCACGGCCGCGGTCGGCGTCTTGCAGGTGGTGTGCCAGCCCGGGAAACCAGGCAAGGTCCGGGCGCTCCTGTGACAGGATCGCCACGCCGACAAGGTCGGGCTCGACGGGTGTCACATACGCTTCGCCCCACCGTGACCAGTGCACTTCCACGAACTCCGACCACGCCGGCACTCGGTAATGCCACCGAACCCCGTACCGTCGTGGGCGTCCGGCCACCACGCTGATACCGACAGCGCGACGGACCGCCGAGTGCAGTCCGTCGGCGGCAATCAGCCATTTCACGCGGACGCCGGCTGCCGTGACGCCGTGGGCGTCCTGGTCGACAGTGGTGATGCGTGTCGAGATCCATTCGGTGTCTTGTTCTTTGGCGCGCGATGCCAGTGCGGCGTGCAAAGTTGTACGCCGCACACCACGCCCGCCGCGGCCGCGGAATGGCGCTTCCACTCGGCGCCGGTCATCGAGATAGGCGATACCTCGCAACGGCATCCCGGCGGGGTCGACGCCCAGCGACACTAGTTCGGCCAAGCCGCCAGGCATCAGGCCCTCGCCGCACGCCTTGTCGATCGGATCGCTTCTGGGTTCCGCCACGATCACCGAAAGCCCTTGTAGGCGAGCGTTTATCGCCGAAGCGAGGCCGGCTGGGCCGCCACCGACGATCAGCAGGTCGGCGTCATATGTCATCCGCGCCGCT
>NZ_DASXHW010000459.1:0-12195 GCF_036488105.1 Mycobacterium sp.
TCTCGTCGGTGCGGAGTGCCTGCCCGCGGACTTGATCGCCAGGCTGAGCGGTCGCGACCACCGCGCGGCATTCATCCAGATGCACTTCGCTCTCGACGGCCTGCCGGAGTTCGCTCCGCCCTACGAGCTACTCAACGAGCCAGGTATGCAGCAGTCCATCGGGATCTTCGGCTCACCCGAAGAACAGCAGCGCCAGTGGGAGATGTGCACCCGCGGCTTGGTGCCCGACAATCCGTCCCTCGGCATGCAGATACCGTCCTGCATGGACCCCGGTCTGGCGCCGCCCGGCAAGCAGGCCGCGAGCGCGTACGCGTATGCGTTTCCCGTCGAAGCCGGGCGAGACCAGCACGGGCGTCTGAAAAATGAGATGGCGCAACGGGTTATCGAGAAGATCACCCGCGTTGCGCCCAACTTCCGGGACATCGTCATCCGGCACATCACGTTCGCGCCGTATCACATGCAGACGATGTTCGGCGCCCCGGCGGGCGATTTCTGTCACGGCCTGTTGCATCCGGACCTGATGGGGCCGAACCGGCCAGGACCCAAGGGCTTCATCGACCTGCCGATTCCGGTTGAAGGACTGTATCTGGCAAGCGCCGGGTGCCACGGCGGCCCCGGTATCACCTTTACTCCCGGCTACAACGCCGCATATCAGGCACTCGACGATCGGGCGGCGGGGTAACTGCTCTGCTGAGCCAGCTAGGGACCGCTGTGGCATATGCGACACGTGGCACAGTGTGGGGCTCCTGAGCTGCGGAAATCGGCTATGAGATAGCGCAACACGCCGGATCAATTCGCTGACACGCCTGCCGTTTCCGTAGACTTCATCAAGTCACCATCCGCCCGCCAGGGAGCCGCCGCACCGTGACCGTCCAAGAGCCCGTACCCGACGAAAACCCACCCGGCGAAGAATGCGGCGTATTCGGCGTATGGGCCCCCGGCGAAGAAGTCGCCAAGATGACCTACTTCGGCCTCTACGCGCTGCAACACCGGGGCCAGGAAGCCGCCGGCATCGCGGTCGCAGACGGTTCGCAGGTGCTGGTGTTCAAGGATCTCGGCCTGGTGAGCCAGGTCTTCGAGGAGCAGACGCTGGCTGCCATGGAAGGCCACGTCGCTATTGGGCACTGCCGATATTCCACCAGCGGCCAGCCCACCTGGGAGAACGCCCAGCCGGTCTTCCGTACCACTGCGGCGGGCACCGGAGTGGCGTTGGGGCACAACGGCAATCTGGTCAACAGCGCCGAACTGGTCACCCGTGCGCGTGAAGCCGGACTGATCAACTCCAGGGCACCGGGTGCGGCCAACACCGACTCCGACGTGCTGGGCGCGTTGCTGGCGTACGGCGCGGCCGACTCCAGCCTGGAACAGGCAGCGCTGCAACTGTTGCCGACGGTCCGCGGCGCGTTCTGTCTGACGTTCATGGACGAGAACACCCTGTACGCCGCGCGCGACCCGTGGGGTGTGCGGCCGCTGTGTCTGGGACGGCTGGACCGCGGTTGGGTGGTCGCGTCGGAAACCGCCGCGCTGGACATCGTTGGCGCCTCGTTCGTCCGCGAGATCGAGCCGGGCGAGCTGTTGGCGATCGACGCCGACGGCGTCCGGTCGACCCGCTTCGCCAACCCCGAGCCCAAGGGCTGCATCTTCGAGTACGTCTACCTGGCGCGGCCGGACAGCACGATCGCCGGAAGGTCGGTGCACGGCGCCCGGCTGGAGATCGGCCGACGACTGGCTCGCGAATCCCCGATCGATGCCGACTTGGTGATCGGTGTCCCGGAATCCGGCACGCCCGCCGCCGTGGGCTATGCGCAGGAATCCGGCATCCCCTACGGCCAAGGCCTGATGAAGAACGCCTATGTCGGGCGCACATTCATTCAGCCGTCGCAGACCATCCGCCAGCTCGGAATCCGGTTGAAGTTAAATCCGCTCAAGGAAGTCATCCGCGGCAAGCGGCTCATCGTCGTCGACGACTCGATCGTGCGGGGCAACACTCAGCGTGCTCTGGTCAGGATGCTGCGGGAAGCCGGCGCGGTCGAGGTGCATGTGCGGATCGCGTCACCACCGGTGAAATGGCCGTGCTTCTACGGCATCGACTTCCCGTCGCCGGCCGAGCTGATCGCCAACGCCGTTGAAGACGAAGACGAAATGCTCGAAGCGGTAAGGCATGCCATCAACGCCGACACGCTGGGATACATCTCGCTACGGAGTCTGATCGCCGCCACCGAGCAACCCACGTCGCGGCTGTGCTCGGCCTGCTTCGACGGCCGGTACCCGATCGAACTTCCCAGCGAGACCGCGCTCGGCAAAAACGTCATCGAGCACATGCTCGCCAATGCCGCGCGCACCGACATCGCGGACCTCGAGCTGTCGCCGGAGGCAGAGCAGGCCGCCGTGCTACGCACTCCATAGTTTTACGTTGTCTTTGCACGAGTGTGAGATACCCGCGCCGGGTGTCGACCGGTAGCCTTTATCGCGATGACGGACCGCGGAAAAGACCCGGCTGCCCCGGGCGTGACATATGCATCGGCCGGAGTCGATATCGAAGCCGGGGACCGCGCGGTCGAATTGTTCAAGCCGCTCGCGTCGAAAGCGACCAGACCCGAGGTGCTCAGCAAGCTGGGCGGATTCGCTGGACTCTTCGCGCTGCGCAACGATTATCGCGAACCTTTGCTGGCGGCGTCCAGCGACGGGGTGGGTACCAAGCTGGCAGTTGCACAGGCAATGGACAAGCACGACACCGTCGGCCTGGACCTGGTCGCGATGGTGGTCGACGACCTGGTGGTCTGCGGAGCCGAGCCGCTGTTCCTGCTGGACTACATCGCGCTCGGCCGCATCGTGCCGGAGCGGCTCAACGCGATCGTCGGCGGTATCGCCGAAGGGTGCCTGCGCGCGGGCTGCGCGCTGCTCGGCGGTGAGACCGCCGAGCACCCCGGCCTGATTGAGCCCGATCACTACGACATCTCGGCCACCGGCGTCGGCGTGGTCGAAGCCGACGACCTGCTCGGGCCCGAACGGGTCAAACCGGGCGACGTCATCATCGCGATGGGGTCCTCGGGCCTGCACTCCAACGGATACTCGCTGGCGCGCAAGGTCTTACTGGAGATCGACCGGGGCAACCTGGCCGGTTACGTCGAGGAGTTCGGCCGCACCCTGGGCGAGGAAATGCTCGAGCCGACCATCATCTACGCCAAGGACTGTCTGGCGCTGGCCGCCGAAACCCAGGTCCGGACGTTCTGCCACGTGACCGGCGGCGGCCTGGCGGGAAACCTCGAACGCGTCATCCCGAATGGACTGGTGGCCGACGTGGATCGCGGCACCTGGACGCCGGCACCGGTGTTCGCGATGATCGCCCAGCGCGGCCGGGTCTCGCGTGCCGAGATGGAAAAGACCTTCAACATGGGCGTCGGCATGATCGCCGTCGTCGCGCCCGAGGACACCGACCGCGCGCTGGCGATCTTGACCGCCCGGCATTTGGATTGCTGGGTGCTGGGCACGATCAACAAGGGTGGAAAAGGCGGTCCGCGAGCAAAACTCGTCGGGCAGCACCCAAGGTTCTAGATTTCGGCCCGGCAACACCGTGGGCCGCGGACAGTCCTAGCGGTAATCGTCACGCCAGGGATCGTCGCCCTCCGACTGGTCGGCGTCATCACCGTCCGACCCGGACAGCTCACGCTGTAGCCGATCGAAATCGGTCTGCGGTGAGCTGTATTTAAGGTCTCGAGCGACCTTCGTCTGCTTCGCCTTAGCCCGGCCACGGCCCATGGGGGAACCCCCTCGCGCAATAACGGAGCGGCCCAACAAGTAGGCGGCTCCGATCATTTGTCTTTATTGTCCTGACGACAGTTTACCGTGCCCGGTGGTTGCATGCTGTTGCGCCCCGCTACCCGTCTGGACTGTCATCGGGCCGTTCCCCGCAGCCGCTCGAGGGCTACCCGACCGGCGCCGGGGCCGTCGACTGCCGGTAGCGATGCGGCGTCGATCATCGCCGCGACTTCCCCTCCGCCGCCGGTGCTCAGGGCGGTATCGGCAGGTATCCCCCGCTTCAGCAACGCCAGGGCCACCGGGCCCAGATCGACGTGGTCGACCACGGTTCCAAGCCGGCCGACCGCGCGCCCGCCGGCCAGCACCGCGTCACCGGTGGCCGGCCGGTCCACCGACCCGTCGAGGTGCAACAACGCCAGCATGCGCGGCGGTTTGCCTAGGTTATGCACTCGGGCAACGGTTTCCTGACCCCGATAACAACCCTTATCCAAGTGGACGGCGCCTAGTCCCGGACCGCCGATCCAGCCCACTTCGTGCGGGATGGTTCGCTCGTCGGTGTCGACGCCAAGCCGTGGGCGCACCGCCGCCACCCGGTGCGCCTCGTAGGCCCAGACTCCAGCCGGGCGCACTCCGGCGCTGGTCAACCGCCGCTGCAGCTCGGCGGATTCGCCACGGTCGACGAGCACGTCCAACTCGATCTGGGCCGGGCGCGCCTCAGACATCCGGCGCACGAACCCGCCGCCGGTCATTGGCGTGGCCGTCATCGCGTCGGGCACCGCGTCGAGTCCGAGTGCGTCGAGCACCGCTCGCTCACTCAGCTGCGGTCCCAGCAGTGAGAGCACTGTCAGGTCGGCCGGCTCCGGCGTGACCTTCGACCAGAACACCATTTTGCGCAGGTAGTCCAGCAACGGTTCGCCGCGCCACGGCTCGGTGTCCAGATAGGTGACGCCGCCGAGCTCGGTCTGGATCCAGTGGTCTTCGACTCGCCCTTGCCCGTCGAGGCTGAGGTTCTGTGTGCTCGCGCCGTCGGGAAGTTCGCTGATGAACTGCGTCGAGATGCTGTGCAGCCAGGTTTGCCGGTCGTTGCCGGTCAGGGTCAGCACACCGCGATGTGACCGATCCACCAGGACGGCACCGGTTTCGCCGGCGCGCTGCTCGCCCAGCGGGTCGCCGTAGTGCCAGATGGCGCCGGCGTCGGGGCCGGATTCGGGGGCGGGGACTGCGGACACACACCAACTCTACGGGTCCGCGGCGATAGGCTTCTGACCCATGACTGGCCACCCGGGCGTGATCGTGACGCTCGACGGCGAGGTCCACCCGCCCGGCGCACCGCTGCTGTTTGCCGACGACCTCGCCGCGGTGCGCGGCGACGGCGTCTTCGAAACACTCTTGGTCCGCGACGGCCGCGCATGCCTGGTCGATGCGCATCTGAGCCGAATGGGCCACTCGGCGAAACTGCTCGACCTACCGGAGCCGGACCTGATGGCCTGGCGGCACGCGATCGAGGTGGCGACACAACAGTGGGTGCGCGACACCGCCGACGAAGGTGCGATGCGGCTGGCCTACAGCCGCGGCCGGGAACGTGGTTCGGCGCCGACCGCCTTCGTCACGGTGAATCTGGTCGCCGAGCGGATCGCAGCCACCCGGCGCGACGGACTGGCCGCGGTGACCCTGCCTCGCGAGCTGCCGTCGGCGGGTGTCGAGGCGATGCCGTGGTTACTGGCCGGTGCCAAGACGCTGTCGTACGCGATTAACATGGCCGCCCTGCGCCATGCCGACCGCCACGGCGCCGGCGATGTCATCTTCGTCAGCTCGGACGGCTACATCCTGGAAGGCCCACGCTCGACCGTGGTGATCGCCACCGCCGGTGAGGGAGCCGCCGGC
Source organism: Mycobacterium sp. (assembly GCF_036488105.1). Lineage (GTDB taxonomy): Bacteria > Actinomycetota > Actinomycetes > Mycobacteriales > Mycobacteriaceae > Mycobacterium. Next base: position 5,644 of record NZ_DASXHW010000459.1, read on the forward strand.
AGCGTGTGCCTGTTGACGCCGCCACCGTGGTATCCGATCCTGCGCGGCACCACACAGCAGGCACTCTTCGGGGTTGCCCGCGCCAAAGGGTACGACTGCGACTACCGCGCCATGCGCGTCGCAGATCTATTTGGTGCACAGGGAATTTGGCTCGTGTCGAGCATGACGCTGGCTGCGCGAGTGCATACCCTCGACGGCCGGGCGCTGCCACGAGCGCCCATGGCGGCCGAGTTCGCCGAGCTGGTCGACGCCGCCATTGTCAGCGATCGGTGAAATCGGTTGTCGGCGTGACGCGCGGCGGGTACCTTCGCCAGTACACAGGAGAGGAGGTGGTCCGAGAAATTGATAGCTTATTGGACATGTGAGGTGGCTGCCCGCTAGCTGCACCAGGCGAGGAATCACCTGCGCGCGCTGGCGAATTCCCCGCAGTCACCCGGCCCCCGAGCCTCCGGTTCGTCCAACCTGGAACTACGGCTCGGGGGCTGCCCATTTTCCAGGGTCAGCCCCTAATTCCAAACACGTTCTGCGGCAAGCGATATGAGCTGGGTCGTCACCCGGCGAACCGCGCCAACCGCGCCGACAGGTGCGGCACCAGCCCGCCGTCGGCGTCCACCCGCTCCTCGACGTAAGCCAAATCGCCACCCTCGACGATGCCGTAAAGCCGCTTGGCTCCGCCGACCAGGACGCCCGACCGGCTGCGCGCCAAGGCGTCGGTGGCCAATTCCCACGACGACTGGTTGAGCGGACGTCCGTAGAACAGTTCGACATAACCGGCGGAATGCGCCAGCAGCAATTCGATGGCCTGCGACTCGGACGGGTCGTCGGGTTCGTTGACGAAGCGCCAGTAACCGGTTTCACGCAAGTCAGGTGCTTGGTACTCGCCGGTATCGGTGACCCGCCAGGACCGGGACTCCCAGTTCAGGTAGTCACCGCCGTCATGAGAGACCACGATCTGCTGCCCGAACCGGTAGTCGCCGCCGGCGCCGCGGCCTTCGCCTTCGCCGCGCCACACGCCGACCAGCGGCAGCAACGCCAGCAGGGCGTCGTTCAGATTGGCGCCTTCGCGCAGATTCGCGGTATCGGCTGGGCCAGGCAGGTCGTCGAAGACCGGAATGTTGCGGGTCGCGGTCAGCTTGGCGCGTGCGAGCGCGGCGGCCACCGCACGGTCGGCGGAACCGGGTGAACGGCCCGAATCGTCATCGCCGGCACTGCGCTCTGCGTCGTCGCCGGCGGTCACGATTCGTCGGTGATCAGCCGATACAGCGTGTACAGCGCGAACCAGGAGATGACCACGACGGCCGCGACAAGCATGATCTCGAAGAACAGAACCACGACGACGAGTCTAGTGCGGCGAACCGGTCAGGAGATTTTGATGTCGACCTCGTGGATGCCCGCGCCCTTCGGCTCGACGATCGCATCGCCGTTACCGGCGGCCGACAGCGCACGCAGCGTCCACGACCCGGGGGCAGCGAAGAACCGGAAGTCCCCGGTGGCCGATGCGACGACCTCGGCGGTGAACTCGCCCGAGGAGTCCAGCAGCCGCACGAACGAACCGCCCACGGCCTGACCGGAGCTATCCACCACGCGGCCGGTGATGACTGTTTCCTTCTCCAGGTCGACGCTGGCCGGCAGAGTCTGTCCTTGCTTTGGCGCAGAGCACATGTTCAGCTTCCCAACTCGATCGGGGCTCCCACCAGGGAGCCGTATTCGGTCCAACTGCCGTCGTAGTTCTTGACGTTTTGGTGTCCCAGCAATTCCTGCAAGACGAACCAGGTGTGCGACGAACGTTCCCCGATCCGACAGTAGGCAATCGTTTCCTTCGACCCGTCCAAGCCGGCGTCGGCGTAGATCTTGGCCAACTCGTCATCGGGCTTGAATGTGCCGTCGTCGTTGGCGGTCTTGCTCCACGGCACGTTGATCGCGCCCGGGATGTGGCCGGGCCGCTGGCTCTGCTCCTGCGGCAGGTGGGCGGGCGCCAGGATCTTGCCGGAGAACTCATCCGGCGAGCGCACGTCGACCAGGTTCTTCTCGTTGATCGCGGCCAGCACCTCGTCGCGGAAGGCCCGGATCGAGTTGTCCGCGGACTTCGCGGTGTAGCTGGTGGCCGGCCGGTCCACCGATTCGGTGGAAAACGCCCGTCCGTCGAGCTGCCACTTCTTGCGGCCCCCGTCGAGCAGCTTGACGTCCTCGTGGCCGTACAGCTTGAAGTACCAGTACGCGTAGGCGGCGAACCAGTTGTTGTTGCCGCCGTACAGAACCACGGTGTCGCCGTTGGCGATTCCACGGTCGCTTAGCAGCTTGGAGAATTGCTGTGCGTCGACGAAGTCGCGCCGCACGGGGTCTTGCAAATCGGTACGCCAATCCAGCTTGACCGCTCCGGCGATGTGGCCGTCGTCGTAGGCGCTGGTGTCTTCGTCGACCTCGACGAAGACAACGTGATCGGCATCGAGATTGCTCTGGGCCCAGTCGGCGGAGACCAGGACGTCGGCGCGTGCCATATGGGGGATCCTTTCGATCGCTATGAGGTGCTGTGGGCCGGCTTCAGCCGCGCCACGAGCGGGTAGAGCTGGCAGCCCAGGCAGATGCCGAAGGCTGCGTTGAGAAACGCGGCTACCAGCGCCGCCGCGGTGAGTGCAACGCCGAACAGGGAAGCGCCAGTGGCAAATCCGATTGCCGCCGGGGCGGCGAAGATCAGGCCGACCAGCTGGGCGAACTTCAGCGGGGGAACGGGTTCACGCTCGCGAACCGGACTCAGCCGCGGCGCGACGAGCTTGGCGAACACCAGGCCGTACGGATGGCGTCGCGGCCCGGCGATCGCGCCGATGGCGAAGACGACACTCTGAACGCCGACGATGATCGCGGCGGCCAGCGGGTTGACACCGGAGATGAGCAGGGTGATCACGAGGACGGCGGTGGTGATCCAGGCCGCAAAACGCGGTCCCCGCACATCGACCTGATCGGGGGTCTTGGTGTTCGACATCATGCTGCTCCTGAATTGCTCTATGCACGACTTTTGTGGCGGCGCGCGCCACGGGGGTTTCTGGCTGCTCCGAGCGCGGCGCGAAAAGGCGCGGCTACTCAGCAGCTACAACAACAGCAGCAGCCCGCGACGCGGCACAGATCAACTGCACGGCGACTGGTGAGCATGAGCTCGACGCGGGCGGACACGTCATGCACCTTACCCAATGGCGACGTCATGAAGCCAACAGTGGGGTCAGTGCCGATCGCAGGTCATCGGCTTTCGGGACACCTGTGGCGCGGTACTGCTGCCGGCCGCCGGCGTCGAAGATGAACGTGGTCGGCAACGACAACACCGAAAGACGTCGCGCCGCGTCCGGATTCGCATCCATGTCGATCTCTACGTGCGCAACGTCACCGAGGTCGTCGCAGACCTGGTTGACGACGCGGCGCACCTGAATGCACGGCCCGCACCACGAGGCGCTGAAATGCACGACGGTCGGTCCGTCGGCGGACAGGCCCAGGTCGCTGGTGTCGATGTCGTCAGCCGTGTTCGAGCCGGCCGCCCGGACGTCACCGGCCCGGCGGGTCATCAGCCATCCGATGACGCCGGCCAACGCCAGCGCCGCCACAACCGCGAGAATTGCGGCAGTCACTGGCCCGATGCCTTCCCGGGCGGATGCGGCAACATCATTGAGCTCACGCCCGGTTGAACCCGTCGAGGGTGATCGTTAATCCCGTTGTGATGCCCTCGATGATCACGTCCGAACCCCGCGCCCCCTGGGTCGTCGGCGCGACACCGAACGGCAGTTTCTGGTCGGGCAGTTTGCCGGCGAACGCGGCCAGGACCGCCTCGCGCTTATCGTCGGGCACTCGTTCGTTGGCGGTGTTAGGGCCGATGAGCACGTCGGTAGGGGTGAACACCAGCGTGGTGTTGTCGTCGCCGGCCATCGAGAGGTCGACGGCGACGCTGACCCGCTTGTCGAAGTGCGCCGCGACTGGGGTGCCGCTGAACACCAGGCCGTGGTTACCGGAGATGCCGGACTTGGTGGTACCGCCGGAGGCGTCGTTGGTGTCCTTGGCGGGTGCCTCGACCAGCAGGTCGCGGATCCCCAGGTAGTGGCCGACATGCCGCGAGTCGATGATGATGCGGCTCTCCAGTTCGCCGATCGGCAGCTTGGCATTTGGTCTGAACAGCCACGACGAGTCGGTCAGGTCGACCGAGTGCATGGTGGCCTCGAGCGTGGCCCTGCCGATCACTGGACGCGCGACCGCGCTGGCCTTGATCTCCACATCCTCGTACCGGTGGCGCATCGCCTGTGGGATGAGCGGGAAGGCGATGATCGCGACGAACGGGTCGAAGTCCAAGTGGGCCGTTTCGCGCACTGTGAGGGAGAGCCGATATTCGGCGTAGATGCTGGTCCCGAAGTCGACGCCGGTGGCTGCAAGGAGCACGACCACAATGGTCAGCAACACCGCCGCCGCACCAACCAGCGCTTTACGCATCCGCATAGTGTGGCCCACCGGCTCGTTTCGGTGTGCATCGTCACCGCGCTGGTCTGCCTCGTCACCGCGCGCAGGACTAGGCCGCACGCTATCGTTTAATGACCTGGCCGTTAAACTTCGTATCCCGCGATGAATTTTGGGAGACGCCTTTCCCACGAGCTGGAGGGGCATTCTTGGACCTGCTGCTGTTAACCGCAGAGCCGAATCCGGACGTAGTTCTGCCGTCCTTATCGCTGCTCGCCCACACGCTGCGCACGGCTCCGCCCGATGTTTCTTCGTTGCTGGAAGCGGGCAGCGCCGACATTTTGATCGTCGACGCGCGCCTGGACCTGCCGGCAGCGCGCGGTCTGTGCCGCCTGCTGGGCTCGACGGGCCGCTCGATCCCGGTGGTGGTCGTGGTAAACGAGGGCGGCTTGGTGGCCGTCAACGCCGACTGGGGTTTGGACGAGATCCTGCTCCCCGGCACCGGGCCCGCCGAGATCGATGCCCGGCTGCGACTGCTCATCGGCCGGCGAGGCAACCTGCAGGACCAGGAGGGCGTCGGCAAGATCAGCCTCGGCGAACTGGTGATCGACGAGGGCACCTATACCGCCCGACTGCGTGGGCGCCCACTTGACCTGACGTACAAAGAGTTCGAGCTGCTGAAGTACTTAGCCCAGCACGCCGGTCGGGTATTCACCCGCGCGCAGCTGCTGCACGAGGTATGGGGATACGACTTCTTCGGTGGCACCCGTACGGTCGATGTGCACGTACGACGGCTGCGCGCCAAACTCGGACCGGAGTACGAATCGCTGATCGGCACGGTCCGCAACGTGGGCTACAAGGCGGTCCGCCCCACCCGCGGCCGGCCACCGAGCAGCGAGCCCGCCGACGCCGACGAGCCCGACTCGGACAACTACCAAGAGCCGCTGGCCGATCCGCTGCACAGCCAGTGACGGCGCCCAAGTGGCGGGCCGCGTTAGACACCGACGAGCAACAGCAGATACGCGAACTTGTCGCTGCGGCAACTGAATTCGATCTGGTGGCACCCGTCGGTGAACAAGTTCTGCGGGAGTTGGCCAAGCACAGCACCGAACATCTGGTGAGCGCTGACGGCGGGAAAATTGTCGGCTATCTGAATCTGGCCACAGGGAATGACGATGGGCCCGGGATGGCCGAATTGGTGGTGCATCCGCAAGCCCGCCGGCACGGTATCGGCGCTGCGATGATCCGGGCCGCCTTATCCAGAACCCTTGGCGCTAACCGTTTTTGGGCACACGGGACACGTGAACCGGCGCAGGCGACCGCGTCGGCGCTGGGTTTGGTGCCGGTTCGGGAACTCGTGCAGATGCGCCGCTCGTTGCGCGACATCGATGAGGCCGCACCGCCCGACGGCGTGCGCATCCGCACCTACGCCGGCACCGCCGACGACGCCGAACTGTTGCGGGTCAACAACGCCGCGTTCGCGACGCATCCAGAACAGGGCGGCTGGACAGCTGCCGACCTCGCCGAGCGGCGCGCCGAACCCTGGTTCGACCCCGACGGGTTGTTTATGGCCTTCGACGAGCAGACGAACACCCTGCTGGGCTTCCACTGGACGAAAGTGCACCCCGAGAAAGCCGGTCTCGGCGAGGTCTACATTCTCGGCGTCGACCCTTCGGCGCAGGGCAGCGGGCTGGGCGGCCTGCTCACCGCGGTGGGCATCGCGCACCTGGCGCGAGGCCTGGCCGGCGCCGACGAACCCACGGTGATGCTCTACGTTGAATCGGACAACGCTGCGGCGCTGCGGACGTATCGACGCCTGGGGTTCAGGCAGTACAGCGTCGATACCGCATACGCGCGTGGCGGCGACAACGCCTGACGTGTTCACCCGGCGTTTACGCCTCTGGCGGGCTCCGGCTACACCTGAGGCATAGTTTCACCGAAGCCCGACACCCCAGCCGGGACACTCGGTCGCGGGAAAAAATTAGTGGCGAAAGCGAGATCAGTGAAGCTCGACGCGGTGCGCAGAGCGCTGGCAGCCGCGGCGTCGACGGCGGTGATCGTGGGAATGACGTCGACCGGCTGCGGTAGCGACAACAACCTGCACGGCCTCAAGGCGCCGAAGGG
>NZ_DASXHW010000518.1:0-6969 GCF_036488105.1 Mycobacterium sp.
GGCCTCGCCGCGGCGGGGCTGACCGTGCAGGCGCAGCGGCTAGGCGTGGCGTTCGCCCACACCGTCTGCCTTGCCGGCGCGTTCATGGTGCCCGACCCGATCTTCAACGAATTCCCGGCGACCCAGGTGAACGATGGCGCACCGCGCTCCCCCTTCACCCTTTTGCACGGCCTCGCCGATCGCGTCATCCCGGTTTCGGTGGGCCACGATTTCGCCGCGGCGCTGCGCGAGCACCACTGGCCGGTGCAGGTTGTCGAGTTGCCGGCCGACCACGGCTCGATCGCCGGCGCGGTCTACGACGCGTCCGCCGGACGCTACCGCGCTGCTATCGACGCCGAGACGCTAGCCGTCACCGCAGACGTTGCTGCTCGTATCGCCGCCGCGGGCCAACCGCTCGGGTGAGTGGGCCAGCCAGTCGTGCAACTTCGCGTACACCAGTGGGTGATTGAGCAAGTCGAAGTGATTCAACCCGGTCAGCGTCAGCCCGAGCTCTGGCTCGAACGGAATGCGTCGTGACTTGCCAAGGCCCGCAGCGCTTTTCGAACGGACAAGGTGATCGCCAGCGATCAACCCGAGCAGTGTCGGCGTAACCGTGGATGACACGAAGTGATAGCTGGTATGAGGCAGGAACGGCACCTCCCGGCAACGATCCCGCAGAAACTCATGCGGATCGGCGTCCCGCCAGTCCTCGTCGAGACACGCACCGAACCGCAGGTCTTTCACGCCATCGCTGCGAGTGTTCAAAAAGGTTGCGATAGCCCGGGTTTCGGGCAACCGCGCTAACGCCCACGACGCGATGTGCACGCCTTTCTCCAGGTCGGCACCCAGATGCGGCGAGCCCAAACACACCACCCGACTGACGGCGTTGGTCCAGCCGTGCTGCAGCTCCGCCCCGTAGTGGCATGCGCTGCGCGCCACCAGACCACCCATCGAATGGCCGACCAGGACGAGCTCGCTGATAGGGACTGGCCACTGGTCATGCAACAGCTCGAGAATTTCGCCAAGCGTGCGGCCATTGGCCGACACATGCAGTCCGGTGTTGTACCGCAGAACAATCGGGCTGTATCCGAGATCTTCGCGCAACCGTTCGCCGTAGCTTCGACCGTCTTCGGCCTCGACCGGCCGACGGGACCATGACCGCTCGGTCAGACACCAACCGTGCACGAAGACGGCGACGCGGTTGGTGGCCGCCGGGTATGCCTCCGCGATGGCCTCGGTCGTCAGCGCCACCGGTTTGTCGCCGCACCGGATCGTCATCGCGCCCGCGAGTGGGCTCCCCTGTTCGGTCAACACATCGCCGTAGATTCCATTGACCGCGGCGATCGCGGCGGCGGTGGCATCGGTGCGTGATTCGAGAGCTTCGTCGGCCTCGTTACCCCACACTTCGGCGGCAACGATTCCCGCGACACGGGCAGCGCCACGAATCCCGCGGTCTACTCCGCTGTAGATCGCCCGCGCCAACCCGTCGTGGATCGTCCGGGTCGGCGTTGCCGACGGCCCCATCGAGTCGAATACGCGACCGGAGATGCCGGCGTGCATTCCCCGCACCAGGGCGGTCAGCACCGACGACGCCTCCCCTGCCAGATCGCCGACGGCGCGGATGTCACTGCGTTGCATGTGGCCCCCTCACGAGTTCGGGTGAACGAGTGTCACAATGGCCTGGCATCTCCCTTTGCTGCCCGAACCTACCTGTGGAGCCCGGTCCGAGCTGCCGGTTTGTTCACTCAGTGTACAAGCGTTTACTGTATGTGACAGATGTTCAGCTGACCGGACACCACAGGGATGCGGGCGCAACAATCGATAGGAGCGCTGATGGACGCCACCTTTTCACTGGATCTATCCGAGGAAGTGGTGCAGGTCCGTGACTGGGTGCACGAATTCGCCGAATCGGTGATCCGCCCGGCGGCCGCCGAGTGGGACGAGCGCGAAGAGACCCCCTGGCCGATCATCCAAGAGGCCGCCAAAGTCGGGCTCTACACCCCTGATCTGTTCGCCCAGATGGCGGGCGAAGCAAGCGGGCTGGGTATGCCGACCGTCTTCGAAGAGATGTTCTGGGGTGACGCCGGTATCGCGTTGTCCATCATGGCCACCGGGCTTGCGGCAGCCGCACTGGCCGCCAACGGAACGCCCCAGCAGATCGGCGAGTGGCTGCCGCAGATGTTCGGCAGCCCCGGCGATCCCCAACTGGCCGCCTTCTGTTCCTCCGAACCGGGCGCCGGGTCGGACGTCGGCGCTGTCCGCACCCGAGCCAGGTACGACGAAGCCACCGACGAGTGGGTGCTCAACGGCACCAAGACCTGGGCCACAAACGGTGGAATCGCCAACGTCCACGTGGTGGTGGCGTCGGTGGAACCCGAGCTGGGCACGCGAGGGCAGGCGACGTTCATCGTCCCCCCCGACACCAAAGGCCTGTCCCAGGGCCAGAAGTTCAAGAAGCACGGCATTAGGGCGTCGCATACCGCCGAGGTAGTGCTCGACGACGTCCGCCTTCCCGGTGAGCTGATCCTCGGCGGCCGAGAGAAATTCGAACGCCGGATCGCCAAGATCCGGGAAGGGCATCGCACCTCGAGTCAGGCGGCGATGATGACCTTCGAGCGCACTCGTCCGACCGTGGGTGCGATGGCTCTGGGTATCGCCCGTGCTGCCTACGAGTACGCGCTGGAGTATTCGGGTCAGCGTGAACAATTCGGCCGCAAAATCGCCGAATTCCAGGCTGTTGCTTTCAAATTGGCCGACATGAAGAGCCGGATCGACGCATCCAGAATGCTGGTATGGCGGGCCAGCTGGATGCAGCGCAACAACAAGCCGTTCACCTCAGCCGAGGGTTCGATGGCGAAGCTCTATGCCAGTGAGACCGCTGTGTACGTCACCGACGAAGCCATCCAGATTCTCGGCGGTAACGGTTACACGCGGGATTACCCGGTCGAGCGAATGCACCGGGATGCCAAGATTTTCACCATCTTTGAAGGCACCAGCGAGATTCAGCGACTGGTGATCGGCCGGGCGTTGACCGGTCTGCCCATTCGCTGACGCACGCCGCTAGTTGGTGGCGTGCGCCTCTTCGCTGGCGCCGTTCATGGCTAGCGCTTCATCCCAGCCGTTGACGTGCTCCTCGACCGGTGGCGGCTCTGGCTCGAACTTGCCTTCGTCGAGCCCCGCCACCCACCGGATCGCGGCGATCAGCTGCTCGACGAGCGGCATCTCCTGCGCGGTGGGCGTCGCGCCTTCTTCGAGCTCGTCGGGCAGCTCGCGTCGAAGTCCAAACCCGTGGGCCGCCTCGTGCGCCGACAGCTTGGCGTGGATGCGGGCGTTGTAGAGCTGTTGTCCCAGCGTCGATCCGGGGGCGTCGGCCGCGCGCTCCATCAGATCGTCGTAGCGCCGCCGGACATCGCTGAGCGCCATCATGACGGTGGGAGTGGGCCGACTGTGGCTGGCCGCTTCGGTCAGCGCCGCGCGCAATTTCCGCATACCGGTGAGCACCACTTCGGCGCGCTTCTGGAACTTCTTGTCTTCAGGAAATGGCAGCGAATCGATCGCCGCCCGGTACATGTGCATCGCCGCCTCGGCGAGATTCACAATGGTTTGCGCCTCACCCTCGTGCTGATCGAATTCGCCCATAGCCCCTCAACTCATTGTTGGTGTTCAGCTCAGATCATGACGGGCTGCCGCCAATTTCCGTCCCGACAGCTGCATGGAAGAGGGTATCGGTAACGACGTCGGCCCGCATAGGGGTAGTGCGCGCACGTTCAGTAGGTAGCGCCTGCGTGCAGTGGAGCCCGTTCCACACGCTGGCCAGATCAAAGTCCAAGTGATTTACTATTATTACTAAGATAGCGGCTGCGAATCTCAAAGGACGCGGTGAGCATCGACTACGTGCGGAACGGTCGCATCGTCACGATCACGATCAACCGGCCCGAGACTCGCAATTCGCTCGACATGGAGCATTTCCGCGACCTTGCCCACGCTTGGGCAGCCTTTCGCGATGACCCCGACGCGTGGGTCGCCGTTATCACCGGAGTTGGTCGCGATTTCTGCACCGGAGCCGATCTCAAGAAGTTTATTCCTGAGTTGACCGGCGACTTGCCGCAGCCCGAGGGATGGAACAAAAGCGACGCCATTCACGCTGTCCTGCACCAGTTTCCGATCTATAAGCCGATCGTCGCCGCGGTCAATGGTGTCTGCGTGGCGGGCGGATTCGAGATGTTGACGGCCACCGATATTCGCGTCGCCGTGCCCCAGGCGCGATTCGCCGTGATGGAGCCGAAGCGCGGATTGTTTGCCGGCGGCGGCAGCACTGTGCGGTTGCCTCGCCAGTTGCCCTACGCGTTGGCGATGGAGTTGTTGTTGACCGCGGACATGGTCGGCGCCGACCGCGCGCTCGCGATGGGGCTGATCAATCGGGTAGTGCCGGGCGAGCAGTTGATGAACATCGCCTATGAGTACGCCGAGCGCATCGCGGTCAACGCGCCGCTTGCCGTGTCGGCGACAAAACAGTCAGCTGTCGAGGGCCTGGCGCTGGATCTGCACTCTGCCTATGCCAACGAAACCCTGCACAGCGACCGCATCTTCGCGACCGAGGACGCTAAAGAAGGCCCGCGCGCCTTTGCCGAAAAGCGACCTCCGAAATGGCAGGGGCGCTGATCGCCCTCAGTTGAGGCCGTAGAAGCGCTGCGCATTCAGCCCGCCGATTTTCGCGCGGGCCGCTTCGCTGATGTCCGGCCGCGTGCGCAGATGTTTGGTGCTCTCGGGCCACTCGCCGTCCCAGTGCGGGTAGTCGCTGGCGAACATGATGAAGTCGTCGCCGAGCACGTCGATGACGCCGGGCAGGATCGGCTCCTCCGGCTCGCAGGTCACGAAGATGTTGCCGGCCTGCACGTACTCCTGCGGATCACGTTGCCAGCCACGGTCAATCCAGTCGCCGCGCTTCTCGAAATGCTCGTGCAGGCGGTCGATGAAGAACGGCACCCAGCCCACGCCCGCCTCGAGGAAGGCCACCCGCAATCCGGGATGCCGATCGAAAACACCGCCGGAGACCATCGCGGTCATCGCCGTCATCTGGTCGAACGGAAAGCTGATGCAGTGCACCTGGATGTAGTTGGTGAAGCGATCGACACCGATCTTCGGCAGGTGGATACCGGGTGCGCCGTGAATGCCGAGCGGCATACCGAGCTCGACCGCGGCGGCGTAAAACGGATCGAGGTCTGGGTGGTCGAGGTTGCGCGTCTTGAGTGCCGGCGGAACCAGGGTGGCCACCAGCCCGAGCTCTTTGGCCTCCCGCATGACGTCGATCGCCGCCTGTCCATGTTCGACCGGGGCCACCGCGACGCCGCGCAATCGGCCGCCCGCCGGGGCGCAGAAATCCGCAATCCACTGGTTGTAGTGGCGGGCGAACCCGGCGGCGAATTCGGGATCCTCGAGGCTGGGCGTGCACAGCCCCATGCTCGGATACAGCACCATGGTGTCGATGTGGTCGCGGTCGGCGTCGCCGAGCACGCCCTCCACCGACCGGCAGTTGATGTCGGACGCCTTGCTGATCCCGTGCTCGGGCGGGCATCCGGCGCCCGGGCCGGTGTCTTCGGGATAGTTGCGGCCCTCGATGACCAACCTGGGTCTGCCGTCGGTACTGGCCGTAACCCGCTGCGGCCAGCGTTTCATGGCCTCGATCGCGAACGATGGGTTTTCCGCGACGTGCCCGTCGGCATCGATGATGTGCATAACTCGCTCCCGTCGTCAGGATCCATGGTGTTGTATGCAGCGTGCACCACCGACGGCGTCATCGCTTCCAAAACGCCGGCCAAACAAGCCGTGCCAGTTGTCCTAACGTGAATCCAGCGCGGCCGTCCATGTAACACTGCCGTAATGGCGTATTCGATTGCTCGGCCCAAGCTCGAGGGCAATATCGCGGTCGGCGACGACCGACAGCTGGGGTTTGCCGAGTTCGGCGATCCGCAAGGTCGTGCGATCTTCTGGCTGCACGGCACTCCTGGCGCGCGACGTCAGATCCCGGCCGAGGCCCGCGTGTACGCCGAGGACAACCACATCCGGCTGATCGGCATCGATCGCCCCGGCATCGGGGCGTCCACCCCGCATCAATACGAGAACGTCCTCGCTTTCGCCGACGACTTGCGCACCGTCGCCGACACCTTGGGCATCGACAAGATGGCGGTGATCGGCCTGTCCGGCGGCGGCCCCTACACCTTGGGATGCGCGGCGGCACTGCCCGACCGTGTCATTGCGGTCGGGGTGCTGGGCGGCGTGGCGCCCACGGTCGGCCCGGAGGCGATCAGCGGCGGACTGATGTCACTCGGATCGACGGTGGCGCCGCTGCTTGCGGTAGCGGGGTTCCCGATCCGGTGGGCGGCGGTCGGTTTCATCCGTCTGCTGAAGCCGGTCGCCGAGCCCGCGCTGTACCTCTACGCGCGGGTGTCTCCGGAGGGCGATCGGCGGCTGCTGGTGCGTCCGGAATTCAAGGCGATGTTCCTCGACGATCTGCTCAACGGTTCGCGCAAACAGTTGTCGGCCCCGTTCGCCGACGTCGTCGTGTTCGCCCGGGATTGGGGCTTCCGGCTCGACCAGGTGAAGATCCCGGTCCGCTGGTGGCATGGCGACCGCGATCACATCGTGCCGTTCGCTCACGGCGAGCACGTCGTCACGCGGCTGCCCGACGCGGAGCTGTACACACTGCCCGGGGAGAGCCATCTCGCGGGCCTGGGCTTTGCCGAGGAAATTCTGCAGACCATGGTCGAGCTCTGGGACAGCATCGAAAAGAGCTGATTTCGCTCGTGCGCGCGACACCGTCACGCGCTGTGTGATAAACGGAGCGGGTGCCCGGAAACCCACCGCTCACCAAAGATCAACGCAACTCGTTCATCGCCGCACTGCTGGGCTGGACGATGGACGCCTTCGATTACTTCCTCGTGGTGCTGGTCTACGCCGACATCGCGAAGACCTTCCACCACACCAAGGCCG